>QHWQ01000072.1 GCA_003222635.1 Acidobacteriota bacterium
CGCAATTCGAGATGGTTGTAGATCTCGCCGTTGCACACGACCGTGACCAGGCCGTCTTCGCTCGAAATCGGCTGATGACCACCGGCGGGATCGATGATCGACAAGCGCGTCATGCCGATCGCCGCCGCCCCGCTGGAGACGTGTATCCCCTGGTCGTCGGGGCCGCGGTGCCTGAGCGCCGCGATCATCCGCGACACTTCTTCGCAGCTGGCGCCGTGTCCATCCGCGGTCCAGGTTCCCGCTATTCCACACATTCGTGTTTCACCCGAGCCGTGGTGTCCACACGGCTTGCTTGCGTCCGCGCAGGAACTTGAGCAGCGCATCGGCCGATGCGGCGTTGATCACCATGAAGTAATACGGCAGGCTGACGACCGGAGCCGCGACGCCCGCGCGGTCCGCGACGAATCCCGCCGCCGCGCACAGCAGGAACGCGGATCCGAGCGCAACGGCAACGTCATAGATGAGACCGGCGCCGCTCGCGCCCAACGCCGCCGCATAGACGACGGGGACGGCGGCGCAGGCGGCGTAGCGCAGCACCTTGTGCGAGAACAGCTGCATGGCAAACAGGCCATGACGCCGCACGTTGAGGAGAGCGCGCATGTCCGAGAGCGCCCACCACGCACGCAGGGCAACGCGGACGCGCATTCGATATTCCGCGCTCGACGTGGTCAGCGTGTCTTCGTAGAGCAGCGCCTCGGGTTCGTAGACGACGCGATACCCCTGCTTGACGACCTGCAGCGGCAGGACGAAGTCGGGCAGCTGGTCATCGTGCATCCGCACAAGGAGCTCTCGCCGCACGGCGTCAATCCCGCCGTTGACACCCACAATCGAACCGAGCGACGTCTCCGAGCGGCGCAGCAGGTCCTCATAGCGCATGTACGCGCGGCAGCCGATGCCCGCGCTCGATCCGGCTGCCGCCCCATACACCAGACGGCCAGTCACATATCCGACGGACGGGTCGGCGAAGTTCCTCGTGAGCATCCGCAACGCGTCCGCCGCGTAGCGCACGATGGCGTCGGTGCCATCCGTCGATGCGTCGGAGACGACGATGATCTGTACGCGCCCGGCGGGGTAGTGCAGCTGCAGCTTGTTTTCAAGCGTGGCGCGGATCGATTTCGCTTCGTTGCGGGCAGCGATGATGATCGACACCGCCGGTTCGTACGGCGCGGTACGTACCGGCCTCCGCCTGATGCGCGCGAGCGCCATCACCAGGAGCGGATAGCCGGCGTAGGTGTAACACAGCACCGCCGTCGACAGCCAGAAGACACCGCGCATGCTGATCACCTTTCAGGACCGCGAAGGCAGCGGCCGCCAGGCGGTGACCACCGGCAGCGGGGTTGCGTGAGTGACATCGGCGGCGGCGACCGCAGGCGCCAGGAGGCGATCGATGACCTCGGTCAGCCCCGCCATCAGATACCAGTCGTACATCGACAATCCGTAGCTCGCGAAACTGAACAGGATGTTCATCCCGATCAACACCTGCAGCGCGGGCACGAGGCGACACAGCAGCGGCGGCGGCGACGTCGCTCGACTCAATGTCCGCGCGGCGCGCCGCAGGCCCGTGACGATGGAGGTGATCACGGTCAGAAAAAGGATCAGTCCGGGAATCCCGAGCTCCTGCAGCGCTTCGAGATAGAGGTTGTGCGCCGGCAAATCGAGCGCGCCGAAGTGCCAGTTCGCTTCCCGCGACGTGCCCAGGCCGTATCCGAACAGCGGGCGCCGCATCGCCACACGAAAATTGATCTGCCATCCGTCGAAGCGATCGGCCGCCGTCTGCGAGTTCTTGGTGTGGCTGCTGACAATCGACAGGTATCGATCGGAGAGGTTGTCGTTCAAATACGGCAGCGACAGCCAGACTGCCGCGACCACGACCGCCACGAGCGGCAGCTTGTGACGGCTCTTGACCCAGACGAGCGCGGTGATGGCACCCATTCCGATCATGCCGGACCGCGACGCGGTGAGCACGAGCGCCCACAGGAGCGGCGGCATCGTGCTGATGTAGATGAGTCGTCCGACGACGCTTCCCGCCGTCAGGTAGTGCAGCAGCGGAACGATGGTGAGGATGATCGACGCCAACCCATTGGGGTTGACCACATCGTCCGGGGCGCCCGACAGCCGATTCATCGTTTCGTACGACGACATGCCGGCCAGCGAGCCCCAGTAGCCGGATGTCACGTGCATGTACAGCGGCTCGAACACGCGGAACATCTGGCACGCGAGGAACACAATCATCAGCGTGCGCAGCCGCTTCGGCGTCGTCACGAGTCCCGCCGTGAAGTAGAAAAAGACAAACGCCTTGAAGAAATTCGGAAAGCCGATCTTCGCCACCGTTCCCGGCCATTCGGTGAACGGAATGGTGATCGCGGCGTAGGCGACGAGTCCCCACAGGAGGTTGCGCGTCCGCAGATTGGTGGACAACTGTTCCGCGTCGCGTCCCTGCTTCAGAATCAGCGCGAAGATCAGGCAGACGAGGAGCAAATCCGCTCTCGTGGAGGTCAGCGCCGGTATCCGCGCCGGCAGGTGCAGGAACCAGCTGCAGACGAAGACGAGATAGAGCGCGAATCCCAGCCGGTTGTTCATGATGCCGGGACGAGAAGCTGACGATAGAGGTCGCAGTACGCACGCACCATGTCGCGGGCGGCAAAGCGCTGGCGCACCGTCTCATGAGCTCTGGCGGCCAATCGTGCGCGCAGCTCGCGATCGTCGTAGAGTCTCTCGATCGCCGTGGCCAGCGCGTAGGGATCGCCGAGCGGCACCAGCATGCCGCTGCCGTCGTCCAGCACCTCGCGCAGTCCACCCACCCGTGACGCAACGATCGGCACGCGAAGCGACATCGCTTCGAGCAGCACGTAGGGAAGGCCCTCGTGCAGCGACGGCATCACCAGCAGATCGAGCGACGCCATTCGCTCGTGAATCGCCGGATCGAAGCCGTGGAACCGCACCACATCCGACAGCTTCCCCTCAGCGGCCATGCGCCGGCAGTGCGCTTCGAGTGGACCGGTTCCGAACACGTGAACGCGAAGGCGCGGCAGATGGCGGAGACACGCGAGAGCCCGGAGCAGGACCTCGTGGCCTTTGACCTGATCGATGCGTCCGACGATGCCGACATCAAACGGCGTGTCGGACCTCGACCGCCGTGCAGGCGCCGCGTCAGTGCGCAGCGCCGCCGCGTCGATGCCGTTGTAGATGACCCGCTGAGGAATGCGTGCCGGCAGCCGGAGCCGCTGCTGGATGTCGGTCGAGACAAACACCTGCGCGTCGAGCGTGCACAGGTTCGCGAGACGTTCGAGCAGCGTGTTGGCGATCAGCCGGCCGTGACTCAGAACGGCGCGCCAGCCGGACAACGGCTCGACTTGCCCATGCTCGGTCTTGACGATCTTGATCCCGAGGTGTCGCGCCGCCAGGCAACCGACGATCGACGCGCGATACCCGTGCACGTGCAGGACGTTGATCTGATGCTCGCGGAGCAGTCCGCGCAGCTGCGTGACGGTGCGCGGATCGTACTTGCCGAAACCATCGAGCGTCACCACGGCGATGCGCTGCTCGCGCAGCGCCGCCGCGAGCGGCGCGTCGTAAAACAGCACGACAAGGGGATCGATCCCGAGGTACCTCAGGCCCGTCGCCAGCGTGACGATGAAGCGCTCGACCCCGCCCCAGATTTCGCCTGCCGCGCAGACGGCCAGGCGCACGGCTGGCGCCTTCCCATCGGCGCGCGATGGGTGCACGAGACAGAGAGATGCCGTGGGCACGTCGAGGCAATAGCAAATGGCCTTCCGCTATTGCCTCGCCGGAGTGGGGTCTAAATGCTTGTCATCACTCGCCTAACGGTCGATCCGCGAGCGCGGGCGCGAACCAAAGTAGACCGAAGTCTTCCTGCGAGCGGACTTCTGCGTCTATCACCTCAATGCACACGCACGACGCCGATGTCGGTGACGCCGGCGGCGACCGGTGCAACCGGCCCCGTATCGCCCGTCAAGGTGCGTCCCCGCCCCGCAGCGGAGGAAGCGCCAACCTCGAGATCCCCCAGCGCCGTTGGTACGCCGGCGATCGAGAAGGCGCCCAGCGTCCCGGACCGCGCGCGATATGGCGTGAACGCGGGAGTCAGGACACGCTGAGGGATGACGGTAAGGTCTCGTCCCGGCGGCGCGTACGACAGTTGGATTTGCGGGTTGCCGTTGTCGAACGTTCTCACCTCGATCGGAATCGATCCCGCCGGCAACCAGACCTTCCCAGCGAGCTGCTGGAAGGCTCCCGTTCCCTGTGCAGCGTTGATGATGGTCGCGCCGCCAACCGTCAATCGTCCGCCCGCGTTGACGCCGAGGACGAACGAATACACACCTGCTCTGGTGACCTGGAGACTGCCGGTCAAGCGGATCGCATGACTGCGCGGGCCGAACCCGAACGGATCGTCGCCGAAGACTCCGTTCGGATTACGCAGGTTCGCCGCGGAGATCAGTTTCACGACTGCTGGAGTTCGTCCGGAAAGATTCGGAAGGGCCGCCAGAGTCCCATTGAAGGTAAAAATCTCCGCCGACAAACCGGGAAGCATCGCGCCGACGTCGGCAGCGGCGATGCGCCGGCCGGCGGTGTCTTCGACTCGGCCTCGCACCGTCGTCAGCAGGTCGGGCACGACAGTGACGATCATGTCGGCGGTCGAGGCCGTTCGGCCCGCCGCGTCGGTGACCCTCGCCTGCAGGTTGAGCCAGTTGACGCCGAACGGCACGGTGAACAGGAAGCGGGGCGCAGTCATCTCTTCCGACGCCATCACGACGCCGTTGACGAGGAGGTCAACCCGCCGCACGGCGGTGCCGCTCGCGGCGGCGGTAATTGGAATCGTCGCACCTTCCGTCAGGACTGCGGTTGGGGAAGGCGATGTGATGGTGACGTGCGGCGGCGGCGGTACTCGTCCAGGCCGGCGAACGATCTCAACCGTCATGGATGACCCGCGTGCGCCGATGAACGCCGTCACGACGGTGTTCGACCCGCGACGCGGACGAATCGGCACTTCGGCGATCGCACGGTGAGGATCACGCGGGCGAAATGCGACGCGGTCGTTCAGCAGGACGAGACCATCCTGCACGCCGACGCTCGTGACGAGCATCGCATATGTGGCGGTCACGTCGGTGACGTCGAACGTCGCCTTCCGAACGCCGGTGCCCTGATAGGTGATCGGACCGAGCGTCGTGTCTGCAGTCGGCGCGATCACAGGCGTGCCGACGTCAACGGCGATCTCGGCCCCGCTCAGCGCGCGGTTGTAGATGCGTACGTCGTCGATCGCGCCGGCGAAGAATTCGCCCCAGATATCGTTGCCGCCGAGGGTCAGCGCGTCGGCGGAGATCGCGAGCAGGCCGGACGCCGCGCGGCTGCCTGTCAGCACGCCGTTGACAAACAGGTTGAGGGTCGCACCATCGTAGGTCGCCGCCAGGTGTGTCCACGTGTTAATCGGCACGGCCGATATGCCCGGGGCGGTCAGGTCTGCTCCGCCCGTGTTGATGGTGGCCGCGGGATTCGGCGTGTTGTTGTTGACATACAACCCGTACGACAAGCCACCGGCAGCGCCTCCCGGTGCGGGTCTTCCCTTCAGGATGACGTTCCGATAGCCTGACAGCGCCGACGGATTCACCCGCGCCTCGATGGTGAAGCCCGTTCGGACGTTGAGCGTTTCGTCGTTCGGGATCACAACCATATCGTCGACGCCGTCAAACCACAGCGCCGCCCCGTTACGGCCATCGGCGGTCCATGTGGCGTCGCCCGGTAGCGTGCCGTCATGCCCATGGCCCGAATCGTCTCGGAGGATCAAACCCCGCCCTTGATCGAACGAGTAAGACGCGACCAGCCCGGTCGTCGTCGGCGCCGATGCGTTATCCGTCGTGACGATGACGGGCGCCGAGATCGCGACGTTGCCGGCCGCGTCGCGCGCGCGCGCCGTGATTTGATGCACACCGTTGACCGACATGGCGCTGTTCCAGTCAATCGCGTACGGCGCCGTCGTGTCCTGGTGTTCCGTCTCCACGCCGTCTATGAGCAGCTGGACACCGGCGACGCTCTCGTTGTCCGACGCGGCGACCTCGACCGACACCATGCCCGATACCGATCCACCTGTGGGGTTCAACACGGACACGGTTGGAGCCGTCGTATCGGCGACCCATCCCGGCACGGTCGCGATCGGAACGCCGGCGGCATTCACGGCGCCATCCTGCGTGACGACATAGAGGTAAGCCGTCTGCCGATCGCCAAAGCGGCCGAGATTCACCGTCACGTCGATCGACGAATCGGACCACTGCGTGGGAATCTGCACCTCGCGGATCGTCGACGCATCGAGCGTCGGCGCGTCTCCGAGAATCACGCGCGCGCGCGAGGAATCGAGATAGACGTCGGCGAAATAGCGCCAGTTCGACGCGTACGGATAGTTGACGGCGTAGCCTCCGATGCCTTCGGTGCGCGTGCTGCCGGCCAGACCGTCGGTCCTGCCCCGGTAGTCGGCCCTCAGGACGCCGTTTTCCCACAGCTTGATGTAGCCGTCGTTCTGATTCGTGTATTTGAGCTCCATCTCGATCTTCGACCACTGGCCTGCCATCGGGTTGACCGCGTTGTCCCAATACAAGTTGTGGCCGTTCTGATCGGGCGATTGCAGGCTCTGCGCCGCCGTGCCGAACGCATCGTCGTTGAGATGCCACGTCGCACCCGACGTCCGGCTGGTTGGGCGCGGGTTGTATTCCATGTACCAGTTGTTCGGCAGGCTGTACGGGCCGACGCCCTCGGAATACGCAAATGTCTTGTAATTGTCGCTGTCGCCGAAATGCCATCCGTCATCGGATCGCTGATACCACGAGACATAGGAATAGGCCGGAAACGACGTGATGGTGCGGACCTTCCACATAATCACGTTGTAGCTGCACTGCGGTCCCGGTGCGGGCCCGTCGTGCGCGCCCGCGATGTACTTGGTGATGTGATCGTGAGGCAGCGCGATGTTACGACCCACCTCGGACGGAGTTCGATACGCCAGGTTGTACGCGTCGTTTGCGGCGCAGTTCGGCCACGCACCATCCCACTTCGCGGAGACATCGAATCCCGACGCGTCGTCCCATACGGACGGCGCCGCCGTGCTCTTGGTTCCGAAGCCGGTGCCGCTGATCGTGACGGTCGCCTTATGCGACCATTGTCCTGAGTTACTGAGAATGGACGGCTGCGCGGCGACAGCAGTGGACCACAGGATTACCGCGCAGGCGAACGCCAGGCGTCCGCTCGTCGAGGGCTTTCGCATCGCCTCGGCTAGAGCAAAGCCCTTTCCGCCGCAAGCGACGGCATTCCGGCCGATCGTCCGCGTAGTCGCCGCCGCGGAGGACAGAAGTCTGCCTGCCCGGCGACTACGGAACGATGTGAAGGTTCGTTGGTGGACGCGGAGGCGCCGCGACCGGCGTCGACATATCCGCCTGGATCTCGGTCGCTGTCAGCGCGCGGTCGTAGATCCGCACTTCGTCGATGATGCCCGCGAAGTACTCGCCCCACACGCCGTTTCCGCCGATGCGCAGCGAATTGGACGATTGCATGAGCGATCCGCTTGCCGGCGCGTTGCTCACTTCCACGCCGTTGACAAACAAGCGCACCGTCGCCCCGTCGAACGTCGCCGCCACATGGCTCCACGTATTCAGCGGCAGCTGCGTTGCTCCACCCACACCATTGCTCTGGCTCTGATTCGCCAGATGCACGTAGGCGGCGGGTTTGGGCGCGTTGTCGTTGGCGTATAACGCATACGCCAGCCCCGCACTGATTTCCTTCATCATGACGGTGCGCCACCCGCTGAGCCCGGTCGGATTGACCCACGCCTCGAGCGTCATACCGGTTGTCAAGTCGAGCGACGGCGCGTCGGGAATGGTGACAAGGTCATCGACACCATCCAGACTCAGCGCGGAGCCATAGCGCCCCTGCGTCGTCCATGCAGCATTGCCGGTGACCAGGCCGGTGTTGTTGTTGCCCGAGGCGTCCCCCACTGATGTGCCCGAGCCTTCGGAAAAGCTAAAGGCGGCGACGAGCCCGATCGGCGGCGGAGGCGCGCTGTTGGAGACGGTCACCGTTCTGGCGGCCGCAGTCGTCTGGTTTCCCGCCGCATCGCGGGCCACGGCCGTCAAGGTGTGCGAGCCGTTCACCGTCGTGGTCGAGTCCCACGAAATGCTGTACGGTGAGGTCGCATCCTCCGCGCCGAGATCCACACCATCCAGCTTGAACTGCACGCCTGCCACGCCGACGTTGTCGGACGCCGACGCCGACACGGTGACAGCGTCGGAAACGGTTGCGCCGTTGGCCGGCGCCGTAAGTGACACCGTCGGAGGAGTCGTGTCGCCGCCTCCGCCGCCGCCGGATCCCACCGTAATGGGCACGCCAGCGGAGTTCGCCTGGCCATTGGAATCAACGACGTACAGATAGGCGGTTTGTCCGGTTTGAAACTTGCCCAGGTTCACGGTCAGCGAAATCGAGGAACCCGACCAGGCCGTCGGGATCTGCACCTCGCGGATCGTCGATGCGGCGTAGGTGGACGCATTGCCAAGGATCACCCGCGCTCGCGAGTAATCGAGATAGACATCCGCGAAATATCTCCAGTTCGAGGTGTAGGGGTAGTTCCGCGCGTAGCCGCCGATGCCCTCGGTGCGCGTGCTGCCGGACAGACCGTCGGTCCTGCCCCGGTAGTCGACCCTCAGAACGCCGTTTTCCCACAGCTTGATGTAGCCGTCGTTCTGATTGGTGTATTTGAGCTCCATTTCGATCTTCGACCACTGGCCTGCCATGGGGTTGACCGCCTGGTCCCACCACATGTTGTGGCCGTTCTGATCGGGCGACTGCAGGCTCTGCGATGACAGGCCGAACCCATCATCGTTGAGATGCCACGTCGCATCCGACGTCCGGCTGGTCGGGCGCGGGTTGTACTCCATGTACCAGTTGTTCGGCATGTTGTACGGCCCCGAGCCCTCGGAATACGCAAACGTCTTGTAATTGTCGTCGTCGCCGAAATGCCATCCGTCGTCGGACCGCTGATACCACGAGAGATACGAATAGGCCGGAAACGACGTGATGGTGCGGACCTTCCACATAATCACGTTGTAGCTGCACTGCGGTCCCGGTGAGGGCCCGTAGTGCGCGCCCGCGATGTATTTCGTAATGTGATTGTGTGGCAGCGATATGTTCCGGCCCACTTCCGCTGGCGTGCGATACGTCAGGTTGTAGGCGCTATTTCCCGAGCAATTCGGCCACAGGTCATCCCATTTGGTCAGCGGATTGGTCCCCGAGGCGTTGTCCCATATGGTGGGTGCCGCAGTCGGCTTCGAGCCGAATCCCGATCCGGCAATCGTGACCGACGCCTGGTGAGACCACGTCCCCGACGTGGACGAAATGGACGGCTGCGCGTTGGCGGCCGCGGCGAGGCCAAGCATCATCAGCGCGGCATTGGCAACCGCAAGTCCCGGGAGTACCTTGTGCATTGTTCCGCTCCGACGTCTAGCCATTACCGTACCAACCTGACGACATTCTTCACGACGACCGTGACTGGCTCGGAAACCGCCAGATTTCCCGCGGCGTCGCGTGCGATGGCGATGATTACGTGCGGCCCGTCAGCCACACGCCTCGTATCCCAAATGACGGTATAGGGAGCCACGGCCGTTTCGCCGCCGACTGGCACGCCATCCACCTTGAACTGGACGCCGGCCATCGCCGCGTTGTCGCCCGCCGCCGCGGCCAGAGCGATCGCCCCCGCAACTGTGCGTCGAGCGGCAGGCGCTGTGAGTGCGACCGCCGGCGGCATGACATCAGCGGCCGACAGACGCGTGTAACGCACCTGCAGATACGGCCGCAGGTTCCGATTGGGATGCTCCGAGCTCGCGAAGCGGCGGTAACGATTTGCGCGCGCGCCGAGGTCCGGATTGAGCAGGAGCCCGCGGTTGCTGGTGGGAGCTCCCAACCACTCCTGAACGATCGGCGTGACGCTCCACACCTTGTCGCCAGGCCGCGTGTCGACGGGTTGCGGATTGCGTCCCGTGATCTTGTGGGCGCTCACGTTGTAGCTCGGCTCCGCCGACGCGTCCGCATCGAGAAGCGCCATGTGAAGTGTCGCCTCGTACACCATCGCCGCTGCGGGGACCTGCGCGAGGTTGAACTGCAGCGCGATCGCACTTGCCGCCTGGTTGTCGGGCCAGGTCGTGGTGCTCAGCGTCGGCTCCGCGCTGCGATTGATCGCATCGAGGCCCAGCTCGGTGTCGAGTGGCGATATCCACAGGTTCCCGTTTGCCACGACCACGCTGATCGGCTCCGACGATGCGATCGCCCCAGCCGTGTTGCGGGCAACGGCCGTAATCACGTATCCGCCGTCAGAGACGGACGCGGTGTCCCACTCGAGCGTGTACGGAGCCGAGCGAAGCTCGTTGCCGAGAGCCGCGCCGTCGAGCATGAACTGGACGCCCGCGATGCCGGCGATGTCTGACGCGCTTGCGGTGAGGAGGTTCGTCCCCGCGAGTGTCTGCTGCGAAAGTGGATCGACCAGTGACACGCTCGGCGCGGTGGCGCTCGCATCGGCCGGCAGGGTGTTGCCTGTCGTATCCACGCTGTCGGATCCGACCGAGGCCGCCGTCATCATCGCGGGCATCGGCGTGCCTCCGGGCGGCAACGAGTACGTCACCTCGAGATACGGCCGCAGGGTCGCATTCGCGTTCTCCATGCTCGCAAAGTAGCGATACCGGTCGTTCAGCGCCGACGCATCCGAGTTCAGCAGCAGGCCGAGGTTGCTCGTCGGAGTCGTCCACCATTGCTGAACAATTGACGTCACCGTCCACGTCTTGTCGCCGGGCGTCTTGTCGACGGCCCGACTGTCGACGGCCGCAGCGATATCCGCCTGTGCCAGCGGGACGTTGTTGAAACAGCACGTGTTGGCGGTCCATCCCGTCACACCGTTGAAGGTGAATCCGGTTGCACTGCTGATCGCCGGATTTTTATTGATGATCCTGTGCGCCGTGATCGTGTATGTCGGCTCCGGCTGGCTGTCGCTCGCGGTCAGCGAAAGGTGGAGCGTTGCCGCCTGCACGGTCGCTCCTGTCGGAATCGGCGTCAGGTCGAACTTCATGACAATCGCGTTGGCGACCTGATTGGCGGGCCAGGTGTAGGTCATCAACGATGGATCCGCGCTGTAGTTCATCGTGTCGAGGTTCAGCGTCGTGTCCTGAGGACTGAGCCGGATCGTCCCCGTCGTCGCATTGGCCACGGTCACGCTGACCGCCGCCGATGTCTTCACATTTCCAGCGGCGTCGCGGGCAACCGCAGTGAGGGAGTGCGTGCCATTGGACGCGGTACTGGTGTCCCACGAGATCGAGTACGGGGCTGCCATATCCTCGGCACCGACGTTGGCGCCGTCGACCTTGAACTGCACGCCCACGACACCGACGTTGTCCGTCGCGGTGGCGGTGACCGCGGTCGTCCCGGTCAGCACGGCACCGGCGGCCGGCGCGGTGATCGAGGCGGTTGGCGGCGTCGTGTCGGACGACGACCCGCCGCCGATGGCAGTGGTCATGTCCGTCTGAATTTCCGCCGCGGAAAGCGCGCGGTTATAGACGCGGACTTCATCGATCAGTCCGGAGAAGTACTCACCCCAGACGTTGTTGCCGCCAATGCTCAACTGACCGGTCGACGTCGTGATGGAACCCGACACTGCGAACGTGCCGACCTGTGCGCCGTTGACATAGATCCGCATGGTCGTCCCGTCGTACGTGGCCGCCAGATGTGACCACGAATTCAGCGGCAGCGCGGACGGGCCCGTGGCGCTGACATCCGATCCTCCGACGTTGATCGTCGTTGCCGGCTGTGGGACGTTGTTGTGCGCGTACAGACTGTAGGCAAGACCGCTGGTGGTGCGCTTGAGAATCGCCGTCCGCCATCCGCTCAACGCGGTCGGATACAGCCACGCCTCGAGCGTCATGCCGTTGGTCAGATCGAGCGACGCCGCGTCCGCCACCGTGACGAGGCTGGACGAGCCGTTGAACGAGAGCGCCTTGCCGAACTTGCCCGTGGCGTTCCACGTCGCGCCGCTGAGCGTTCCCGTGTTGCCGCTCCCCGATGCGTCGCCCGTTGTCGTCCCGGCTCCTTCATCGAAGGCGTACGCGGCGACGAGCCCGGCGGGCAGTCCACCTCCACCGCCGACGACACCACTGGTCTCATTCGAATAGCCGCTCTCCGCGCCGCTCGTGTTGTACGCGGTGACGGCGAAGTAATAGGTCTGTCCGGAAAGGAGTCCCGTGACGATGTAGGTCGTCCGGTTACCGACGTCGATGGACGTCTGATAGGTGTGACTCGACGTACCGTAATGGAGCTTGTATCCGGCGAGATCCGATTCGGTGTTCGCTGTCCACGCCAGCGTCAACTGCCCGGCATCGGCCGAACACGCGAACAAGAATGTGATCGCCAGCAGCCCGGCGATCGCGCGCCATCCCTTAATCGGTCGAAGATCGATACGACAGACGCGCATGACCCCTCGCCTTCAGCGCAGGAGCCTCCGCAGTCCGGTCGTGAGTTCCAATCCCGCGCGATCGATGAAGTTGAACCGTCGTCACGCGGGATATGTGGGGCAAGCGCGCTGCCTCGCGCGTGCGATCGGAGCACGCTGCGCAACGGACTGTCATGAGCGACATCGATGCGACTTCTGTCGCGCGGCGGGTACGTAACGCACTTCACGCATCGGTATTCCAGAGACCTAGCAGTGTGAAGCGCGCGATGCACTTCGATGTCTCCGCGCTCCGGCCTCAAACCGATAATGCTTTTGCCATCAACGAGATAGGTCATCTGCGAAATCGACGGATTATTCCAGTTGCAGTGCGTTGGTGGCGCAAGGAGTCATGCGCCGCGACGCGCGATGCCGAGGAGGGTCTGCACGCCCGTGAGCGCCGCGGCAAACGACTGCGGCGTGTGCAGCAGCCCCACCGAATAGCGCCGCAGCTCGAGTAGATCGCGATCTCGTCGATTCGAGCCGGCTGTCGTCGTGACCGCCGCTGCGATGCGCGCGCCTCGCAGCACCTGCTTGTCGTCCTCACCGAAGTCAGTGGGCTTGCCGTTCGGATAGCTGAAGAGCGTCGGGGTCCGTCCTGTCAGGTCGGCCACTCGCAGGATCGACTCACGAATCTCCGCACGCCGGCGGGCCTCGGTCTCATTGCGCAGGATGCAATGGGAATGCGTGTGCGCGCCGAACTCGACGAGACCCCCGCTGAAGCCGGCCATCTCGTCGCGGCGCAGCGGTCGGAGCGTGGTGACCTGGTCCGCTGTCAGCGGACTCCCCCACCGGTGCCACCAGTCATCAATACGCCGGCGGACGTCATCGAGAGGCGCCCTCTCATAATCGCGCAGCGACGGCGCCTCGCGATGGGCGGTCGCATGTCCGCGCATGAGATGCTCGATCAACTGCACGCGATCGAACGGGAACAACTCACCCGAATCCATATAGGCCGTGGCGAGGAAGATCGTCGCGGGCATCCCGTACTTCTTCAGGATCGGGTAGGCCGCGTACAAATTGTTCGCATACCCATCATCGAACGTAATGCTGACCGCACGGGCTGGCAGGTCGTGTCCTCGAAGCCGCGCGACCGCTTCGCTCAGCGGCAGCACGCAGGCGTGCCGCTTCAGATATGCCAGCTGCGCGTCAAACGCCGAACGCGTGACGAAATACGGCGGCACCCATCGCTCACGCGCGAGTTCGTCGTCGCAGATCCCGTGATACGCAAGAATGCGCAACCGTCGTGATGCAAGCCGCCATACGAGTCGATCGCCGCCTGCGGCGGAGTAGGTCGCGTAGACGATCCGCTTCACAGGGCATCCCCGCCGGCGGGCACCGCGAGCGCGGCGCCCCGATCGGTCCGCACCGTAAACGCCTCGCAGGTGGACCACCGCTTGACCCATCCGAGCACGGTGCGTTGAAACGCACTGCCGTAGTACTCGAAGCCCGCATCCTCGATGACGTGCCGGGATGCCGTATTGCCCGCCTCCACCCAGATGAAAATCCAGTCACTGGCCCCCCGCGACGCGACTGCGTGCAGCACGCAACGAAGGGACTGCTTGTAAATCCCTCGGCCCCTCGCGGCGGGATGTGTGTACGCGTCGTAGAGCACGGACGATCGAGGCGGCAGCGTCACCTCCTGACCGACCTCGATCAGCATCGCGCGCGCCTGGTTTTCTGCCATCCACCCCTGGTAGATCAGCGTTCCGCCGTCCGTGAAGGTGTGGAAGTGATGGCCGTTGCCCACACGTGCAAGCGCGCACGCGAGGAATTCCTGACGCTGGCTCGCGCCGGGCATCGGTTCGAAGAGGAGAAGGTCATCCAGGGCGTCGTGGCGGAGCTCCAGGCCAGGCGGGGGACCGCCGACTCGATTGACGGGCATCGCATACACGCGAATCTCATCGTGCGACCAGACGCGACGCCGCACGGTCGTCAACGCCGCACGTACGCGCGCGCCGATGTGCCGGACGCTTCCGCGGCGCGCGCGAGCGAGCCGCGTTCTGGCGGCGCGTGCGTCAATGCCAATCGCCGCCAGCGCGCGGGTCGCCACCGGTGTCATGGCGTGCCGCATCCCGGCACGGAACCACTGCCGCGCGTTCGGATACACGGTCAGCCGGTGCACCTGCTCGTAACGGCTGGCAAACGCCGGTTTGTATGCATCTTCGCCCGGCGTCAGGTCCAGCTGACGCTGGCCGGTGTGCGCGAGGTGATCACCCAGCATGACCAGGTGCAACTTGCCCGGCGACTCTTTCGCGTAGGCGGCGGCATTGGAAAAGATGCCGAGATAGACCCTGTCTTTGCCCTTCAACCCCAGGTTGGCCGCGACCACCGCGTCGCCGTGGCGCAACACCGTCGCATGCAGCAGGCCCGGCGTCCGCATCAGCGCGAGCTGAAACTGCTTCCTGCGCTCATCGCGACCAAAGTGGACGTAGCCGTTGACCGCGGCCTGACGAAAGTCGTACTGCGCGGCGATCGAGTCGATCACTGCGGCGAGTTCATCGACGGTGCGCAGCTCCTCGAAGCGCACGTGACCGCTCCGCTGCAAACGGCCGAGACTGCGGTGCGTCTTGCGTCGCCGTGAGGCGCTCGCCTGCGCTCCGTCCGCGACGTCCATGATCGGGGCGGCGAACGAGTGCAGCCGGCAGCGTCGCTTCCATTGCGGGTCTTCGGCGATCCAGGCTGTTGGAATTCCCGGCGGGAGATAGTAAAAGTCGATCGGACGCCCGGGATGGGCGCTGCAGACGTGCTGCAACGCGCTGCGGATGAATTCCGAGGCGGAATCTTCGCGCGCGAGCCACGCCTGGTACTCGGCGCGATCGGCGCCAGCGGCCTGAATGGTCTGGGCCTCGACATCGACGGCCAGCGTGAACAGGCCGGCGAGCGAACCATCCGCCGCCCGCCCGCGCACGATGAGCGGTGCAAACTGGCGGGCATAAATCTGGTACCAGGCCGTGACGAACGCGGGACATTGAAATGGCGTCGCCCAGGGGCACTGTTCGTACAACGCCTGCCAGCTCGCGGTAAACGCGGGGTCTGCCAGCAGGTCACACGCCGATTGACCCGATACGGCGTCCGTTTTCATCATTGGACTATCGCCTTGCGCTGTTCAAAACCGGTGCCTGCGGAAACCGCCCCCAAGCCGATGACGCGTGGTGTGGATCGACGCGCATCCACGAAAATGTGGAACAAAGTCCGCGCAGGCGGAGAGTTTTCCCGGCAGCGTCTTTGCTCTGCTCCAGGCTCGGTCATGAACACACGGGCGCGAATTCTCTATGTGATGGATGCCTTCTACGGGGGCGACGCGGTCGGCGGCACCGAAGGCCAGGTGCTGCAGCTGCTGACACATCTCGACCGGCGCCGCTTCGAGCCTCACCTGGTCCTGTTTCGCTCGACGCCCTATATCGAACAAGCCGACCGGTTTCCGTGTCCCGTTGACGTCCTGCAGATTGACAGCCTCATGCAACCGCGAAATGCCGCCAGGCTCCTCGCGCTGACGGCGTTCGTGCGCGCCAAGCACGTGGGCGTCGCGCACGTCTTTCTGAACGATGCGGCGATCGCCGCGCCGTTCTTCTGCCGGCTCGCGGGCGCGCGCGTCGTTGCGTCGCGGCGCGACATGGGGTTCTGGTACACGGCAGGCAAGCTGCGCGCACTGCGCATCAGCAACCATTTCGTCGCCCGCATGGTGGCCAACAGCGAAGCCGTGCGCCAGAACGTGCACGTGCGCGAGGGCTATCCCATCGACCGAATCGATGTCTGCTACAACGGCCACGACCTCACGCGATTCGACGTGCAACCCTGCGCGCAGTTGCGCGCACGCTTCGGCATCGGCGACACCGATCCCGTCGTCGGCATGGTCGCCAATTTCAGGCCCTGGAAACGGCACCACGATCTCGTGCTCGCGTTCGCGACCATTCGTCGCAGGCATCCCACCGCGCACCTGCTCCTGGTGGGCACCGGCGATACCGATCACTGCCGCGCCGCCGTGCGCACAAGCCGTGTGCACGAACGTCGGCGGCAACACCGAACTCGTTCGCGAGGGGGAATCAGGCTTTCTCGTCGCGCCTGGCGATATTGCGGCCCTGGCCGAACGCATTTCGTTCGTGCTGCTGCATCCCGAGCTCGCGGCGAGCATGGGGCGCAAAGCGCGCGAGGCGGCCGAACAGTTCACCGTTGGCCGCATGGCGGACGCCTACATGGATGTCTATCGCCGTCTCGCCTCATAGAGTTCGCCGACAGGCAGACGAAAGTCGCGGCGGGGGCGACCTCGGGAACTCTCACGACGGCAAGCCGCAGCTCACGTGGACGAGCAGACGATCGATCGCACCCGCGATACGCCCGCAGGCTTGCTCGGTGGCGGCATCTTCCGCCTCGAACGGATCGGCGATCTCGACATCCGGCTCCGAATCGAGTGACCCGAGGAGATACGTTTTCTCGAGCGCGTCCGGATACCGCGTCGCCAGCGCCGCCAGGTTGGCGTGATCCATCACCAGCACGAGGTCGGCCCGCGACATCAGCTCACGGTCGATCGTTCGCGAACGATGCGACGACAGATCGACGCCCCATGTCCGTGCCGCGGCAACGGCACGCGGGTCGGCGGGTCGCTTGTCACGCTGATGAAATCCCGCGGAGAGAGCCTCGCCCCGTGCCCGCGATGCGTAGTACGCTCCGGCGAAAGCACTGCGCATGATGTTGCCGTAGCAGAGAAACAGCACGCGCTCCGCGGAGGCGGCTCGCGCCAGCAGCCGCGAGGTATACCGCATCCGGTAGACACGCGACCCCAGGCGGCGGACGGCGGTCGCCAGGTGCCGGCGGATCGACGCCGCCTGAGTGACGGCGGATGATGCCGGCGGCCACCAGCGGATCCCGCGCCCGCAGCTTCGCGGTTTCCTTGAACCACTCGAGATCGTCGCGCAGCTTCCGGCATCGAACGCCAACGGCGTAGCGGCGAGCCGGGGGCGTGCATCCGGTCGTGAGCATGTCGTGAAGATCTTTCGCAAACGACATCCCCGCGCGGCTCGACAACGGCAGCGATCCCCAGAACCGCCCGTTGATTTCCATCAGCACCGCCTCGTGCGTGGCGAGATCCACCTTGAACTCCACCATCGCGACGCCGGTCCAGCCGATCTCCGCGATCAGCCGTCGCGTGTATTCGCCGAGTCGTGGATCGAGCGGCACACTCATGCGGTAGGTGCTCGCGCCTCCGCTCAACGGCAGCTCATGGAGGCGTTGGTGCTGGAACGCCTGAAGGATCTCGCCGTTGCGCGCCAGCACTTCGACGCCCATCCCTGCGCCACGCCGGAACTCCTGCACGAGGAACGGACACTCGCGCACGCGCGGCGGCAACGAGCGCCGGAGCGCCTGCTCGTCGAGCGCGTAGAACACGGAGGGACTCAGATATCCGGCAGGGGTCCAGACGCTCGACGCCATCGGCTTGCAGACGACGGGATACGTCAGGAGCGCGGCGCAGCCGTCGATCTCGTCTTCGCGGTGCACGGCCATCGTCGCGGGGACTGGCACACCAACGCGCGCGGCGAGCGCGAGCGTCCGGCGCTTGTCCGACACCAGCTGAATCGTGTCGAACCTCTCCGTGGCAATCGGGCAGTACGCCTGCAGCCGCGACAGCTCGCGCGAAATGGGAATCCCCGTCAGGTCGGTAACTGGCATCACCAGGCGATAGGCGCCGGTCCGCAGCTCCTGCTCCAGCCACTCGATGAAACGATCCCGATCGCGTGCGGGATGCGGATAGACAAGACGCGCCGCCGCAAATCGACTCGCACCCGCAATGGCGTCGCGTGCCGGCGCGCCAACAGACACCGTCAGGCCGCACTGCCCCAGCGACCGGACAATGTCCAGGGCGTGCAGCTTGTCGCCGTCGAGAACTAGAACGCTGCCGCCTGCCGCCATGCCCTGACCTTGTTGGCGAGAAACTCGACGCCGTTCACCGTGCTGCGGAACTGCTCGAGATCGGTTGCGGCCGGCACACGCTCCATCTGCAACAAATCCGGACGCCTGGCAAGTGGACCTCCGACGGCCACCACGGCGCACGCATAACCGGCCGACTTCACGGCCTCGACCGCGCGCGCGTCGACATCCGCCGGCTCACCGTGCGGGTAGGCAAAGGTGTCGATCACTCCGCCAAGCCGTCGTGCGAGCAGCTGCCTCGATTCGCGCACCTCATACGCCAGTTCCGCGGCGCCGCATCGCGACAGCACGGGATGGGTGCAGGTGTGCGAGCCGAAGTCGATCAGCGCGCGGTCCATCTGCGTGGCCTGGTCCCATGTCATCGCCGCGTAGTTTTCCGTGGGACGCTGTGGAAGGCAGACGTCGAGCGCGGCGCCAAGAGAGGCAATCGCCGCGGCGCGATCGCCGGTGCTCAGGCGCAGGAGGCGCTCGCCTACCGTGGACCATGCGCGGTCGCGCGCGTCGCGCGAGCTCAAATCGAGACGCAGCGGCTCGCCGCCCACGTACACGTCGCGCGACGTCGCCGCGGTCCTCGTGAGCATGTAGTGGACGGCATCGAACCACAGCCACAGGTCGCCGTCGAGAAATCGCGACACGAGAAAGACCGTTGCGGGCGCCTCGTAGCGAGACAGCGCCGGATAGGCATACGTCACGAAATCCGCATACCCGTCGTCGATCGTCAGGACGACGGTCCGGTCCTCGAGCGGGCGCCCCTCGCGCAGCGCGGCCACGACGTCGCCAAGACGACGGACGCGGAAGCGGCGCGTCAGGTATTCGAGATGGCGCTCGAACAGCCGCACGGACAGTTTTCGGCTGTCCGGTCCATCGCTGAACCGGTGGTACATCAGCACGCGCGCGGCCGAACCGGTCAGCGCGCGCGCCACCGGGCCAGCCGTCGCCTTCACCAGAGAAATAATCATGAATAGTCGCCGCCGAGGCAGACTTTTGTCCCAGCCGCCGAGGCCACGCCTCTCATAGGTCCCGGCGTGACGCTGGCAACAGGCGCAAATCCCCTGTTCATCCGCACAATGCGCCGGCGCATCGCCACCATCGCGTGGCGGCGCCCTTGCACATCGAGCAACCCACGTGCCTTCATTACAGCCCCTTGTCTCGGTCATCATCCCGGCATTCAACGCCGAGCGGTACCTCGCGGAGACACTCGACGGCATATTTGCGCAGACCTACCCGAACATCGAGGTGATTGTTGTCGACGATGGGTCCGCGGATGGAACGCGCGGCATCATCGAATCGTACGGCAAACCGGTCACGTATCTGTACCAGAACAACAGCAGGGGATGCTCGAAGCCGCGCAATGAAGGCATGCGCGTCGCCTCCGGTGATCTCTTCGTCTTCATCGACTCGGACGATGTCATGGCGCCGCATCGAGTTGCGACCCAGGTGGCGTTTCTGGCGGCCCATCCCGAGGCGGCACTGGTCTTCTCGAATTACCAGGACTTTGACGAGCGCGGGATCGAGCCGGTCGATCACTTCGCGACGTGTCCCCTGCTCAGCGATCGGCTGCGCCGGCAACAGGTCGGCGACGGCCTCGTCCTCGATCCGGCCGACAGCACCGAGCTGCTGCTGACCGAGAATTTCGGATCATCCTCCCCGATGGTGCGCCGCGCGGCCGTGGACGTGATTGGCATGTTCGATGAGTCGCTCAGGGCGAGTGAGGATTTCGAGTTCCAGTACCGCGTCGCGGCGCGATACCCGATTGGTCTGATACCGGCGGTTGGCTGGTACAAGCGCCTCCATTCGCGCACCATGAGCTCGAATCTGCCCAACATCCTTCATCACAAGATCCTCACGCGGCAGCGGCTGCTGGAGCGCGAGACCATCGCGCGGCGCCGGCGCAAACTCAAGCGCGTGATTGCCACACGCTATCGGGCGCTGGCCTACTACCAGACCGGACGCGACAATCTGCTTGCCCTCAGGCTCGGGTTGATCAGCTTGAGGTACAGGCCGTCGGGAGATGATCTCAAGGTGTTCGCACGCATCCTGCTGGACGTTCTCGGGCGCGATACGAATCACGTGGAGCGCATGCAGGCGGGACACCGCGCATGAGCACCGTTCAACGCGACGGCGTGATCGAAAAGTAGGGCGCCGTGGATCCGAGGGCCGGCCGCGCCGTGTGGATTACATGGGAGCGCCACAGGCGCACGCGGGAGCTCTGCCGCGCCTTTGACATCCAGCTGTTCGAGCTCACCGCGAGGGGCCCGAGACTCTTTCGTCATCCGCTGTTGCTTCTCCGCACGGTTGTCTGTCTCGCGTCGACACGCCCCGACACCGTCTTCGTGCAGAGTCCATCGATCCTGCTCGGCCTGTGGGGCGGCATCCTGAAGCGCGTGTTCGGCTACACCTACGTCGCCGATCTGCACAACGAGGCGGTCGAACCGTTCAACTATTCCTTCGCCGCCTATCACATGGCGCTGGCCTGGATTGCCCGGCTGGCGGATCTCTGCCTGGTCACCAACGACCCGTTGAAGTCGATCGTGGAGGGGCGCGGGGGCCGCGCCTTCGTCCTGCCCGACAGGGTGCCTGCCGTCGTCGACGGTGAGACTGCCGCGACGCCCCATCGACGCACGCCGTACGTCGTGTTCATCTGCTCGTACGCGCCTGACGAACCGTACCTCGAAGTGTTGAGCGCTGCGTCGAGGCTGAGCGACGGCATGACGGTGTACATCACCGGCAACCCGCAGGGCGTTCTTCGCGGCGTGTCGATTCCGGCCAACGTCTCGCTGACAGGGTATCTTCCCGCGGCGGAGTACGAAGCGCTCCTCCGGGGCGCGGACGCGGTGATCGACCTGACGCGCATGGACAATTGCCTGGTGTGCGGGGCATACGAGGCGGTCGCCGTCGAAAGACCACTCGTGACCTCGGACACGCGCGCGCTGCGGACGTACTTCAATCGCGGGACGGTGTACGCGGACCACACACCGGAATCACTCGCCGCAGCGATTCAGCAGGCGGTTGCACAGAAGACACGGCTGGCCGAAGAGATGCGTCTGTTGAAACTGGAGCTGGGCGAGCGCTGGAACGAGGGAGCCGAGCAGCTGCGCCGCCTGCTGGCGCTGTCGTAATTGGGTGTTACGCGGCGGCTCCGCCGCGCAGCCGCGCCACCGTCGTGCGCAGCGTGCGCCCCACGGGCCCCGCGGCCAGCAGCGCCTGCTTCGTCCATGTCGCGATGTCTGCGGGCGCGGCGCGGAGCGCACGACTGTAATACTGTCGCGCCACTGCCGCATCGCCGTTTCGATAGTACGCGTCCGCGACTTCCCGCAACATCTTGCCGGTGACGTGCGTCATTACCGCGCGATCATCCGTATGCGCTCGCAGCGATTCGCTGAACTGCTCCATCGTCATTCCGAGCGGCCAGTTCTCGGTCAGCTTCATCGACACACGCAGCCCGTAGTCCCACGCGATCGCGTCGGTCGCCGCCTTGACGATCGCCGTTCGACCCAACTGTTCGGCCATCGACCGCACACGCCACCGGACTTCGACTTCGTCTCGAATCAGCTTGTGCGGGTTCTGGTGGTACCACTGGCTCATACCGGTGTCGTGCACCCTGTAGCAGACCATCGGCTCCGCCAGATAAGCGACGTCGCCATGGAAGGCATGGCGGCACCACTGGAACCAGTCACCCGCGTACGGCAGGTCGGGCTCGAACCGTCCGACGCGCTCGTATGATGTTCGACGCACCATCACGGCCGGCGTCGAAATCGTGTTGCGGATGACGAGGCGCTGCAGGAATTCGTCGCTGCCGAAAATACGATCGCTCGTGCCGTGGACGACGTGTGGCGGCACTTCGACTCCGCCGCGGACGGAGAAGGCGCGACAGAAGACATACGCTGCTGTCGGCACTTTCTCCATGACCGCGACGAACTTCTCCAGCACCCCGGGGGAGCGGAGGTAATCGTCAACGTTGATCAGCCAGATGAACTCACCGCGCGACAGGCCGATGCCCTTGTTGTAGTTCGCAAGGTGTCCAAGGTTGTGTTCGTTTCGCACATGGACGACGCGCGGGTCGCTGAACGACCGCGCCACCGCCGGCGTCTCATCGGGCGAGCAATCGTCCATGATCAGCACTTCGAAATCGCCGCAGGTCTGCCGCAGGATCGAGTTGACGCATTCGGCGAGGAAGTGCCCGTGGTTGTAGCAGGGCAGGATGAAGCTGACGGCGGGACGCGCCATGGCCGTCAGCCTGCGGCGCCCGAGAAGGCGACCACGTTGCGCGACGGCGCCCAGCCCGCGACGACCGCGCGCACGGCGTCGATGACCTGCTGCTGTTCGTCATCGGTCATCGACGGATAGAGCGGCAGCGTCAGCGTGCTGTCGCCGATCCGCTCCGCGTTCGGGAACGATCCGCGAGGCAAGCCGAAGCGGCGCTGGTAGTACGTCAGGAGGTGCACGGCGCGGTAATTCACGGCGATGCCGATGCCGCGCTCCTGCAATTCCGCCAGTGTCCGCTCGCGGCGCGCGGGCGGCACCCAGATCGTGAACAGGTGACGCGCACTGTCGGCGCCACGTGGAACGATCGGGTAGCTCACGTCAGACAGTTCGACAAACGCCTCCTCATAGCGTCTCGCGAGCTCCTCCCTCCGTTGCCGCTGGGCCTCGAGCCGTGGCAACTGCCCCACAAGCAGCGCCGCCTGGATGTCGGACAGGTTGGCCTTATAGCCAAGCTCCAACATGTCCCAGTGCTGATACTTCTCCGTGTAGCGGTTTGCGGCTTCCTTCGAGAGCCCGTGCGATCGCAGGCGGCGCAGCGCATCCGCCATCGCGGGATCGTCCGTGGCCACCGCTCCGCCTTCGCCGCACGTCAGATTCTTCGTCGCGTAAAAGCTGAAGCACGCGGCCTGTCCCCGCTGCCCTGGCCGAATCCCCTCACGACGGGCTTCCGCCGCGTGCGCGGCGTCTTCGATCATGATCAGCGAACGCTGATGACACAGATCGGCGAGCCCCTCGACATCCGCCATCAATCCGTACAAGTGCACGGGCAGCACGACGCGCGTGTCCAGGTTGATCGCCGCCGCGACCTGATCGACGTCTATGTTGCCGGTGTCGGGCTCGACGTCCACGAACCGCACCTTCGCGCCGGCCTGCAGGATGGCATTGGCGGTCGCGACGAACGTCATCGGCGTCGTGATCACTTCATCCTGGGGCCCGAGCCCGAGCGCCGCCAGCGAGAGGAACAGCGCGCTCGTGCAGCTCGAGGTCGTGACCACGTGCTGCACGCCGAGGAAGCTCGCGAACTCCTTTTCGAACAGCGCGGCGCGCGGACCGGTCGTCAGGAAGACGCTGCGCAGCACGCCGGCCGCGGCGTCGATGTCCGCCTCCGTGAGCGAGTGGCGGTAGAACTCGACGCGGCGCGGATGCCAGCCGCTCGCCGTGGCACGGTCTCGAGGATCAGTGGTACTCAATGCAGCCCTCCCTGGTGCGCACGGGAACGAGCTTCATCCACTGCTGCGTGCGCCACCAATCGCGGTTGCGGCTGTACCAGTCGATCGTGATGTCGAGGCCGTCTTCGAGCGATGTCGTCGGCTCCCAATCGAGCAACGCTTTGGCTTTCTGTGTCGAACCGATGTGGCGATCCACCTGACCGGGTCGGTCGCTGACGCGCTGAATGCAGCTGGGCGACACACCCAGACGGTTGATCAGCATCGTCGCCAGGTCGCGGACGGCGACGTCGCGGCCCGTTCCCAGGTTGATGGCCTGACCGACGACGCGCTCGAGTGGCACGTGGATGGCCTTGTCGATGGCCTCACAGGTATCTCCGACAAATCCCCAGTCGCGGCTGCTGGCACCGTCCCCATGCACCGTCAGCGGCGAACCGCACAAGCCCGACGTGATGAAGCGCGGCACGACCTTCTCCAGATGCTGATGCGGCCCGTACTGATTGAACGGGCGGATGATCACCGCCGGAATGCCGTAGGTCTGCCAATACGAGTAGACGAGTCTGTCCGCGCCCGTTTTTGCGGCCGCGTACGGCGTCGTGGGATTCAGCGGATGCTCCTCGGTCATCGGGCTTTCGAGCGCGGTGCCGTACACCTCGGAGGTCGAGATGTGAATGAATCGCTCCACCTTGTCGGCGGCCTTCAGGACGGCGTTCGCGACCACGTGCGTGCCCACGACGTCGGTTTCGAAAAAGATGCGATTGTCGAAAATGGACCTCGCGACATGGGACTCCGCGGCGAAGTGCACGACGACATCCGATCGCGCCACGAGCGTATTCACAATCTCGCCGTTGGTCACGTTGCCGTGCCAGAACTCGAACTGTTTCGATTCGCGCACCGCCGGCGGAAGATTGTCCAGATTCCCCGCGTAGGTCAACGCATCGAGCACGATGACCCGGTAATCGGGACGCTCATGGTGGAGGTAGCGAACGAAGTTGCTGCCGATGAAACCGGCGCCGCCGGTCACGAGAACTGTTTTCATGCGAATACTCTTGTGACGATGTTGGTAAGGTGCGCGCTGGCGGCCGTCATGGCTGTGCGCGCAGCGCCGTCGCCACGTTGGCGCGGAACGTCGCCTCCGTGCAGCGCAGCGTGAAACCGACGCGCTCGTAGAGATTCGCGGCGGCGATGTTGGTCGCCTGTGTGCGCACAGTCACCACGCGGCAGCGCTCCGCAAACCAGGGCAGCGCCCGCTCGATGATGCGCGTCGCCACGCGCCGCCCCCGGAACTCCGGCAGCGTGCCCACGAGCTCGATCTCGCCCTCGCCGGTGTGGTCGTGCAGCACGCACGTGACGTATCCGGCCGGGCGATCCTCCATGATGCCGACGAAAAAGGCGGCTGCCCGCTCGTGGGCGATCACCTCGAAGGTCTCGTCGGTCGCTTCCTCCACCCGCAGATCGGGCCAGACGGGAAGGGCCGCCGCCGGTGCGACACTGCGCGCGAACGTGACGACGACGTCCATCATCTCGAAGCCCGTGGCTTCGAGCGCCCACACCTCCTCGAGATTCTCGAGGCGCGTGCGGCGCAGCACCTGCTGGAAGTGTTCGGCGCGAGCCCTTTGCAGCACCGATTTGAACAGCAGCCGGTAGCCGGCCGCCGACGTGGCGTAGGCCGCACGGATGCGACCGATCTCGATGCCGAAGGCTTCGGAGTCGAACGACTCCCGCACGAAATCGACGTTCGCGTTGTCATGGCCACGCACGCCGCTGCTTTGTAACGGCACCACTCGCATCACTGTCCTCTCCGGGAATGTCGCGCGTCCGTTCGAGCAAATCGCTCGCCATAAAAATGCCGCGTCACAGGCGTCGCACCGCGCCGGCGTCTGCCCGCGGGCAGACAAAAGTCCGTACGTCGTTCCTCCGCGGCGACTGCAGGCGCAAACGGTGCACGGTTGCCGACCAACGGCGTGGCGATGTGTTTGCTACAGACCCCTAACGCTCGTTTCAGATACCCGTTTGCGTCTTCATCCGTGCTATCGGAGTCGAACCCGTGGCCTATCTCCTCGTGCTCAAATCGCGTCGTCTGTGGCTGGCCCTCGCCATCGTGCTCGCGTCCCTGCTGGCGGGAACGCCGCTGCGCTCGCAGGCGTCGAGTCCCTGCGGGGCCAACATCAATGCGATCGTGTGTGAGAACCTCAAACCGGGAGATCCCGCATCGTCTTGGGATGTCACGGGTTCGGGCGACGCGAGCATTCAGGGATTCAGCACGGATATCAGCGCCGATCAGGGCGGCCTCGTGCAGTTCAAGGTGAAGACCGACGCGGCCGCGTATCACATCGACATCTACCGCGTGGGCTATTACAGCGGCATGGGCGCCCGGAAGGTCGCCACGATCGTTCCGTCGGTGACGCTGCCGCAGACGCAACCCGCGTGTCTCACGAACGCGGCAACGGGATTGATCGACTGCGGCAACTGGGCCATCTCGGCGTCATGGAGCGTGCCGCCCGACGCGGTCTCCGGCGTCTACCTCGCACGCCTCGTGCGCAACGATACGGGAGGCGCGAGCCACGTTCCGTTCGTCGTCCGCGACGACGATGGCCATTCGGACCTGTTGTTTCAGACCTCCGACACGACGTGGCAGGCGTACAACAACTACGGCGGCAACAGCCTGTATGTGGGTCAGCCCGACGGCCGCGCCTACAAGGTCAGTTACAACCGCCCCTTGATCAATCGATCGACGCCCAACGGCGGCATCGAAGGATCGTTCTTCGCCACCGAGATGCCGATGGTGCGCTGGCTCGAAGCCAACGGCTACAACGTCAGCTACTTCTCGGGCGTCGACACCGAACGGCGCGGCGCGGAGCTGCTCGAGCACAAGGTCTTCCTCTCCGTCGGCCACGACGAGTACTGGTCCGCCGGCCAGCGCGCGAACGTGGAAGCGGCGCGCGACGCGGGCATCAACCTGGCGTTCTTCAGCGGCAACGAGAGTTTCTGGAAGACGCGGTGGGAGTCGAGCATCGACGCCTCAGCGACGGCGTACCGCACGCTCGTCAGCTACAAGGAGACGCACGCCAACGCGAAGATCGATCCGACAGCGACATGGACCGGCACGTGGCGCGATCCGCGGTTCAGCCCGCCGGCCGATGGCGGCCGTCCCGAGAACTCGATGAGCGGCACGATGTTCATGGTCAACGGCACGCGCAACGATCCGTTGAAGGTGCCGGCTGCACAGGGCTTGCACCGCTTCTGGCGGAACACCAGCGTTGCAACGCTGGCCCCGGGAACGACCGCGACCTTCGCGAACGGCCTGGTCGGGTACGAGATTGACGAGGCGCCGGACAACGCAACCACGCCACCCGGACTGCAGCGCCTTTCAACCACCACGATGGACGTCAGCCCGCTCTACCTGCAGGATTACGGATCGACCTACGGGTCGGGCATCGCGACGCACAGCCTGACGCTGTACCGCGCCGCAAGCGGGGCGCTCGTGTTCGGCGCCGGCACCGTGCAGTACTCGTGGGGTCTCGACGCCACGCACGATCGCAGCGGCCCGGCCGCCGACCCGCGGCTGCAACAGGCGACGGTCAACCTGCTCGCCGACATGGGCGCGCAGCCGGGATCGCTGCAGCTCGGGCTGGTCACCGCGTCGCCGTCGCTCGACACCATCGCGCCCGGTTCGACGATTTCCTCGCCCCCGGACGGCGGATCCGTACAGAGCGGCACGCCGGTCACGATCACCGGCACGGCCTCGGATTCCGGAGGCGGCATCGTGACGAGCGTTGATGTCTCGACTGATAACGGCGCGACGTGGCATCACGCGTCGGGCACCGCCTCGTGGACTTACAGCTGGACGCCCTCGGGTCCCGGATCGACGGATACGTCAGCGACGATTCGCAGCCGCGCCTACGACGACAGCGGCAATCTCGAAACGCCGGGCTCGGGCATCCGCGTGACCGTTCGCGCGATAGGCGGACTTGTCGCGTCATACGGGTTCAACGAGGGGTCGGGCACGCTCGTCACCGACGTCTCGGGCAATGGCAATACCGGCACGATCACCGGCGCGACCTGGACGCAGGGACGTACGGGTATGGGCGGTGCGTTGCTCTTCAACGGCAGCAGCAACTGGGTGACGATCAACGACGTCGCGGCGCTGCATCTCACCAACGGGATGACGCTCGAAGCGTGGGTCAATCCGAGCTCGTTGACCGGCTGGCGCAGTGTCATCATGAAGGAGGCGCCGCCGAACACGCTCGCCTACAGCATCTACGCGAACGACAGCGTTCCGCGTCCCGCAACCACCATCCGCGTGCCGAACGGCGACCTGGAGGCGGCGGGCACGAGCGGCGTTCCGCTGAACCAGTGGACGCACCTCGCGGGGTCGTACGACGGCACGACGGTCCGGCTGTACGTGAACGGCACGCAGGTCGCGCAGACGACGACAACGGGCAACCTGGTGAGCTCGACGGCACCGCTGCGCATCGGCGGCAACGCCATCTGGGGCGAGTACTTCTCCGGCGCCATCGACGAAGTGCGCGTCTATCGGCGAGCGCTGGCTCCGTCGGAGATTCAGGCGGACGTCAATACGCCGGTCGGTGGCGGGCCGATTCCCGACACCACGCCGCCGACGGTCTCGATCACCGCGCCGTCCGCCGGCGCGACGGTCGGCGGCACGGCGACGACCGTGAGCGCGAACGCCGGCGACAATGTAGCCGTCGTCGGCGTGCAGTTCCTCCTCGATGGCGCATCGCTCGGCGCCGAGGACACCACCTCGCCCTATTCGATTTCGTGGAATACGACAGGCGTGACCGACGGCACGCACGTGCTCTCCGCGCGGGGGCGCGATGCGGCCGGCAATACCGCACTCGCGACGAACGTCTCCGTCACCGTGAACAACACACCCGACTCGATGCCGCCGACCGTCTCGATCACAACGCCCGCATCAGGCGCCACGCTGACCGGGACGACGACGGTGACAGTCATTGCCTCCGACAACGTCGCGGTTGCGGGTGTGACGTTCCTCGTGGACAACGTGCAAACCGGCGCGGAAGACACGGTCGCCCCATTCAGCTGGTCATGGAATACCGCGGCGGTCCCGAACGGATCGCACACGCTGACTGCGCGCGCGCACGACGGCGCCGGCAACACGGCGACATCGGCCGCCGTGACGGTCACGGTGACCAACACCGCGCCACCACCAATAGGTCTGGTGGCCGCCTATTCCTTCGATGAGGGAACGGGTTCGACGGTCGGCGATTCCTCGGGCCAGGGCAATGTCGGCACGATCTCCGGCGCCACGTGGACCACGGCCGGTAAATACGGAAAGGCGCTGACATTCAACGGCTCGTCGAACTGGGTCACGGTTGCCGCTCCCAATTCGCTCGATCTCACGACCGGGATGACCGTGGAGGCATGGGTCAATCCGACGGCTGTCAGCGGGTACCAGGAAGCCGTACTGAAGGAAGCCACGGGCGATCTCGCCTATGCGTTGTACGCCAACAACGGCACGCCGGCTATGCCCGCCGGCGTCATGAGCATCGGCACCGCACAGCGGACCGCGCCAGGCACGTCCGCGATTGCCGTCAACGTGTGGACCCACATCGCCACGACGTTTGATGGCGCCACGCTCCGGATGTTCGTCAACGGTGTGCAAACCGGCACCGCCTCGCTGTCCGGCTCGATCAACGTCACGACGGGTGCGCTCCGCATCGGCGGCAATGCCATCTGGGGCGAGTACTTCAGCGGCCGCATCGACGAAGTGCGCGTTTACAACCGCGCCTTGACAGCCGCGGAAATCGCCGCCGACATGAACGCTGCGGTTGGTGGAGGAGCACCCGACACGACGCCACCTACGGTCGCGCTGACCGCGCCGGCATCGGGTGCCACGGTAGGCGGCACGATCACCGTGTCCGCGTCGGCGAGCGACAACGTCGGCGTGGCCGGCGTGCAGTTCCTGCTCGACGGCGCGTCGCTCGGAGCTGAGGATACGTCCGATCCGTACTCCATCTCCTGGAACACCGTCGGCGCGACCAACGGGACGCACACGTTGTCCGCACGGGCGCGCGATGCGGCCGGTAATACCACAGTTCCCGCAAGCGTCACGGTTACGGTCAACAATACGCCGGACACCGTTCTCCCGTCTGTCGCGATCACCGCGCCGGCATCGGGCGCCACGCTGTCGGGCACGGCGACCGTCACGGTGAACGCATCCGACAACGTAGCCGTCGCCGGTGTGACGTTCCTCGTTGACAACGTGCAGGTCGGCGCGGAGAACACGGTTGCTCCGTACAGCTGGTCGTGGAACACGACCACGGCATCCAACGGCACGCACTCATTGACTGCGCGTGCGCGCGACAACGCCGGCAACACGGCGACATCGGCCGCCGTCTCGGTCACCGTCTCGAATACCGCCCCGCCTCCGATGGGCCTGGTGGCCGCCTACTCCTTCGATGAAGGCGCGGGGTCGACGGTCGGCGATTCGTCCGGCAGCGGTAATGTCGGGACGATCTCCGGCGCCACGTGGACCGTGGCCGGCAAATACGGAAAGGCGCTGACCTTCAACGGCACGTCGAACTGGGTCACGGTCCCGGACGCCAACTCGCTGGATCTCACGACCGCGATGACGATCGAGGCGTGGGTCAATCCGACGGCTGTCAGCGGGTACCAGGAAGCCGTGCTGAAGGAAGCCACGGGCGATCTCGCCTATGCGTTGTACGCCAACAACGGCACGCCGGCTGTGCCCGGTGGCGTCATGAGTAGTGGCGCCGCGCAGCGGACGGCGCCGGGCACGTCGGCGATTGCCGTCAACGTGTGGACCCACATCGCTACGACGTTTGATGGCGCCACGCTTCGGATGTTCGTCAACGGTGCGCAGACCGGCACCGCGTCGCTGTCCGGCTCGATCAACGTTACGACGGGTCCCCTGCGCATCGGCGGCAATACCATCTGGGGCGAGTACTTCAGCGGTAGCATCGACGATGTGCGCATCTACAATCGCGCCTTGACAGCCGCGGAAATCGCCGCCGACATGAACACGCCAGTCCCATGACACGCCGGACCTTGACGGACGGCGGCAGTTTCAGCGGGCATCGCACGTCGCGACGGTGTCGTTCACCGTCGCCGTGCGGTAGGCGATCACTCGCCGTCCTTGTCTTTCTTGCCGCGATTCGCCCAGCGGACCCGTGCGGCACGCGAGGCAATCTTGCGGCGCTGGGCGGCGGTCAGCGCCTTGGCGCGCGCTTGTCCACCCTTTAACCCGCCAAGACGCCCGAGCGCGGCGGCGTGCGGATTCTTGCGGCTGGGCTGCAATCCTGGCGCGACCGAGGTTTCGGTCGGGGCGTGACACCAGGGGCAGTCGGGATCCTCTCCCGGCCGCACGACCAGCTGCCCTTCCCATTCGCACACCTTGCACTTCCGCGCCGCGAGCTCGGGTTCATCAGCTGAGAGCGGATTGTCCGGATCCGTCGGCCACTTGAACGCCATTGACTCGGTCCTATCGCCCGGAGGAAACCGGCACCTGCCGTCTCCGGACACATTGCGGTGCAATACAAATGCTTGGCAATGCTTGAGCGTCCATGCACTCGGTGCTTACGCGTGTATGCACGCCGGAAGCGCGCTCGCGGCGCCCCATTGTGGGATCAATCCAGGCGCGCGCGCGACCGCGGCGCGAAATTCCGTGCAAGTGCGGGCGCGCTCGGAATGCTTGAGCGCACACGGATCCTCACGGCGCCCGTGATTGTGTAGCGGAATCCACCGTGAGCGGCGCGCGCGCTACACGGGGGTAACGAACCTCACATTTCCTTCAACACCCAGCGGCCGCGTTCTGGGCACAAATTACACGCCTCGACCGCGCGTGCGCGCCGACCTCGAGCGCCGAGTCGGCGAAATGCGCGTATTTCGCGGCCGGGGTGCGCGACGTGCTCCTCCAATGCTTGACCGGACATGGATTGGGTACGTCGGTTGCCTCTATAGGACTCGGACTGACAACCCACGGTTGGCGAACCCCCCAGCCGCGGCATCGATGGAGCGATACCGTGACCACAACTGCCCTGCCACACGACTGCTCTGCCCCGGACCTCAATGACCCAACCTTCGCACAGCACGTCCGTACCGTTCTACGCCGCGCAGCCGATGACATCCGCGCGCGCGTCGGCATCGCCGCGCTGTTCATACTCGCGACGTCAGCGGCGATCTTCGCCAACGGCGACAACGCCTGCCACTGTGCCATCACCTCGACCGATGCTCCCCTCGTCGAATGGGATCTCATGTCGCCGATGGACTTCCGGTCAGGCGCGATCACCGTCGATGTGCACAACGCGTCTCACAAGCCGCGGCTCTGGATGGTAAGCCGCGCGGGTGATGTGAAGCTGTACCGCTTCCAGCCGGGCAAGAAGATGGCGACCGATGTCGCGAGCTGGAGGTCCTACGACCTCAATCCAGCGAGCCTCACGACTGGCGGCCTGCACCGCATCAAGA
>QHWQ01000073.1 GCA_003222635.1 Acidobacteriota bacterium
TCAAGAAGGGGCCGGAGCTCGACGCCGTACTGAAGGACCTCGAGTCGCAGATGCTGCCCGAGGACGAACCGGCGCAGCCGCCTGATGGGCCGCGCACGCGGCGCGACATGAGCCGGCCGCAGGGCGGCCCGAAGAAAGGCACCGTCGGCACGCCCGCCTACAAACTGGGCGACGGCGTGGCGACGCGAGAAGCGTACGGCGCGGCGCTGGCCAAGCTCGGCGACGGCGACAATCGCATCGTCGCGCTCGACGGGGACGTGAAGAATTCGACGTTCAGCGAAAAATTCGAGGAGAAGCACGCCGATCGGTTCTTCCAGAACTTCATCGCCGAGCAGGTGATGGTCGGCTCGGCGATGGGGCTCGCCGCGCGCGGCGCGATTCCGTTCCCCTCCACCTTCGCGGCGTTCCTCTCTCGCGCCTACGATTTCATCCGCATGGCGTGCATCAGCAACGTCAACATCAAGCTCGCCGGCTCGCACGCGGGCGTGTCGATTGGCGAGGACGGCCCCTCGCAGATGGCGCTCGAAGACCTCGCCATGATGCGCGCGCAACCGAACATGACCGTGCTCTACCCGTGCGACGCGATGAGCACCGAGCGTCTGCTCGAGCTGATGGCGTATCACCCCGGGCCGGCGTACATGCGGACGTCGCGCCCGAAGACGCCGGTCATCTACGGGCCCGATGAGAAGTTCGCGATCGGCGGCCTGAAGATTCTGCGCGAGAGCGCGAAGGACGCGGCAACGGTCATCGGCGGCGGCATCACGGTCTTCGAAGCGCTGAAGGCGTACGATCAGCTGCAGAAGATCGGCATCAGCATCCGCGTCATCGATCTCTATTCACTGCAGCCGATCGATTCGCGCTCGCTGCTCCGGTGCGCGCGCGAGACCAAGCGCATCATCACCGTCGAACATCACTACTGCGCGGGCGGCATTGGCGATGCCGTTGCGGCCTGCGTCTCGGGCAGCAATTTCGTCGTCGAGCGGCTCTGTGTGCGCGACATTCCGCGCAGCGGCACGCCGGAGCAGCTCATCGATCACTACGGCATCTCGTCACGGCATATCGTGTCAGCGGTGACATCATGAAAAATAAAAATCGACGCGACTTCCTGAAGACCGTTGGCACTGTAGGCGCCACCGGCATCGCGGCGGCGGTCGGCGGCGACACCTCCGTCGCTGGTCAATCACCTGCCGGGTCACCAGCAGGCCGGGTCCTTTTGGACCCGGCAGGTGGACCGGTATCCCACGCCTACACCTTTCTCACCGCGCCCGAAGCCGCATTCATCGAAGCGGCGGTCGATCGGTTTATTCCCGCCGACGACCTGACGCCGGGCGGCACCGACTGCGGCGTCGCCGTATTCATCGACCGGCAGCTGGCCGGCGCGTGGGGGAGCGGCGATCGCACCTACATGCAGGGGCCGTGGCAGAAGGGCGTACCGACACAGGGCTATCAGTCGCCGCTGACGCCGGCGGAGTTCTTTCGCGCGGGCATCGCGGCGACCAACGCCTACTGCCGCAAGACGCTGCAGAAAGACTTCGATCGGCTGACCGTCGAGCAGCAGAACAAAGTCCTGCAGGACATGGAGCAGGGGCGCGTCACCTTCGAGGGCACCGTGCCGGCGCAGGAATTCTTCAACCTGCTGCTCGGCACGGCCATGCAGGGGTTCTTCGCCGATCCGATCTACGGCGGCAACCGCGACAAGGCGGCGTGGAAGATGATCGGCTTCCCGGGCGTCATCGCCATCTACTCCGAACACATCAAGACGTACCGCAACAAGAAGTACGACGTCGAGCCGAAGAGTATTCTGGATTTGTCATGACTACACGCCTGAGAGAAGTAGACGTCGTCATCGTCGGCCTCGGATGGACCGGCGGGATCCTCGCAAAGGAGCTGAGCGAAGCGGGGATGCGCGTCGTCGCGCTCGAGCGCGGCGGCATGCGCGGCACCAATCCGGACTTCGCCATCCCGCAGATCCGCGACGAGCTGAAATACGCCGTGCGCAATCACCTGATGCAGAACCCGGCGCGCGACACGCTGACGTTCCGCCACAGCCCGACGGAGCCCTCGCTGCCGATGCGGCAGCTCGGATCGTTTCTGCCGGGTGAAGGTCTCGGCGGCGCCGGCGTGCACTGGAACGGCGTGACGTGGCGCTGGACGGGCATCGACCATGCCGCGCGTTCGTATTACGAGCAGCGGTACGGGAAGTCGTTCATCCCGTCCGACATGCCGATCCAGGACTGGCCGATGACCTACGCGGAGCTCGAGCCGTACTACGACAAGTTCGAGCGGACGGCCGGCGTCAGCGGCAAGGCGGGCAACATCCGCGGGACGAAGCAGACGGGCGGCAACTTCTTCGAGCAGCCGCGCGATCGCGACTACCCGCTGCCCGCGTTGGAGCCGAGCTACTCGCAGATCCTCTTCAACGATGCGACCGCGCAGATGGGCTATCACCCGTTCCCGCGTCCGTGCGCGAACGCGTCACGCGCGTACACGAACCCTGACGGCTCGCATCTGGGCGCGTGCGTCTACTGCGGACACTGCGAGCGCTTCGGCTGCGAGGCGAACGCGAAGGGGAGCCCGCACATCACCGTCATTCCGAAAGCGATGGCGCAGCCCTCCTTCGAGCTGCGTACGCACTCGTGGGTGACGAAGGTGATGCTCGACTCGACGAAGAAGAAGGCGATCGGCGTCGCCTACACGGACGTCTCGACCGGCGAGGAGTACGAGCAGCCGGCCGCCATCGTCGCGCTGTGCGCCTATGCGATCAACAACGTCCACCTGATGCTGCTCTCCGGCATCGGCACGCCCTACGATGCGACGACGCAGAAGGGGATCGTCGGGAAGAACTACTGTTACCAGCCGGGCGGCGGCGGCGTGACGCTCTTCTTCGAGGACAGGATCTTCAACCCGTTCATGGCTACCGGCGCGTTCGGCATCGCCATCGACGATTTCCACGCCAACGATCAATTCGATCGCGCGGCAATGAGCGCGCTCGGCGGGGCGACCATCAACGTCGGGCAGAGCAACGGGCGGCCGATCGGCTACCGGCCGGTGCCGGCGGGCACGCCACGCTGGGGCGCCGCGTGGAAGAAGGCGACCGCGAAGTGGTACCTGCGTGCGATGAACATCGGCGTGACGGCGAGCAACATGCCGAACCGGTACAACGCCTACGACCTCGACCCGACCTACAAGAACGTGTTCGGCCAGCCGCTGCTGCGTCTCACCTACAACTTCCTCGAGAACGACAAGAAGGTGATCGGGTATGTCGCCCAGAAGGCCGCCGAGATCGCGCGCAGCCTCAAGCCCGCGAGCATGACCGGTCCCGGCATGCTCGGCGACTACAACATCGTCCCATATCAGTCCACGCACAACACCGGCGGCGCCATCATGGGCAGCTCGCCCGGCAACAGCGCGCTCAACAAGTACCTGCAGTCGTGGGACGTGCCGAACGTCTTCGTCCTCGGCGCCAGCGCGTTCCCGCACAACTCCGCGTACAACCCGACTGGTCCTGTTGGCGCGCTGGCCTACTGGACGGCTGATGCGATCAAGACGAAGTTCCGCAATCGTCCTGGACTCATGACGTGACACACCGGCTGGTTGGTAGTTGGTGGCTGGTAGTTGGCAGTTGTGGTGTGCTGGTCGCGACAACTTCCACAGCACTCGTGCGCGGCGCTGATGTTGAAAAAGGAAAGGCGCTGTTCGAGCAGTGTGCGGCCTGCCATTCCGTTGATGGCTCCGGCGATCTCGACGGCCCGTCGCTGAAAGGCGTCGTCGGACGCAAAGCAGGATCGCTCGAGGACTACCGCTACTCCGCGGCGATGAAGCGCAGCGACGTCACGTGGGATGCGACGACGCTCGACAAATACCTCACCGATCCGCAGGCCTTCATTCCCGGCAACCGCATGGCGTTTGCCGGGATCGTTGACAAGTCCGAACGCGACGATCTGATCGCGTACCTCACAGTCGCGACAAAGTAATCACGAAGGTCACGGCATCGACAGGTCCACTGCGACGCGTGCTGTTCGTCCAGCTGCGTGCACAGACGCGCGATCTATCTTTGCGGGAACGATATGATCGCTTCGTCTACTTGCCGGACGCGAACTGGATGGGACCGGTCGATCCCTCATGACGGCCGTCCAGTCGTCCTTCAAGGTACGCGATGCGCTCTTCCAAGCTGGCACGTTCCTCGGGGCGTTCGCTGTCCGCCGGGCGCAGCCCCAGCGTCGCTCCGATTTTCCCTTGCGTATCTCAGCTCTCAATTCACGGATTTCCGTACGGACGTCGTTGATCGCCGTCGTGTGATCTCCGACGCGACCTTCCAGATAAGCAAGCCGTTCTTGTACGTTCGGCATCTCGCTCCGGTCCATCAGGCCGGCACGACCCGATTCTACATCGTCGCCCTTGAGGAGCATGCGATGTGCCGACCACAGAATGCCCGTCCATGCGTACCGCGATCCGGCGGCGCCTCGCCAACTGCTTGGAAGTCGGGAGTTGGAGATTGGGAGTTAACGAGGAAACCCCGACGCTTTCATGACCTGCGCGGCCTGCCAGAGATGACGACGCTCGTGCGCGATCATCGCGGCGAACCCGCTTCCAAGCGGAAGGAAGATCCACGACGCGGCGGGGGAGCGCACGCGCGCGCGCGCGAGGTTGAGACCGTTTGCCTGGCGCAGACGATCGATGTACTGCACCTGATAGGCGCGGAACGCCGCCATGATCTCGCGGCGCGGGCGCGACGCGGGCGGCTGGAACACGGCCGGCGTTTTCACGCGCACGCGCGGCGGCGGCTCGAGCATCCGCACGAACATCCGCGCGAACCACCAGTAGACGTACGGGCCGTCACCGTACAGCCCCTGGCGGATCGCGTTGGCGATCCCTTCGTCGAGCTGCGGCAGATAGAGGCGCGCGGTGACGTTGAGATGATCGACGCACTGCGCGATCGACCACGCCTGCGGCGACGGCTTCCACGCAAACTGATCGTCGGTCAGGTTCGCGACCAGCGCATCCGCTTCGTCAGCGAGCTCTTCGAACTGGCGCCGGAGCGCGTCGATCTCCGGCGTCAGTGCGAGGTGCGCCGGTGTCGGCATCAGCGGCGATTGTAACAGCCGGATAGAGCCTGTCGAAGATGCGCTGACGGAGTCTGACAGCGTCGCGCGGCGCGTGACCGCCGGTGTCGTTGTTGAAGTACGCGAAGACGTGCATCCCCTCTGCGGCGCGCGCGGCGAGCCAGTCGGCCCAATCATCGAGGCGATCGTCCGGATAGCGCCCGCCGTACTTCTTGGTGCCGAAATGGAATCGAACGTACACGAACGGACCGATCACCAGCGTGCCGCTGGCGGAACCCTGCATGTCATGAAGGCAGAGCGCCACGTTGTGGCGCCGCATGAGCTCGAAGACGCGCTCGTCGTACCAGCTCGGCTCTCGGAACTCGACGGTATGGCGATATCCGCGCGGCAGGGCGCGCAGGAAGATTTCGAACCGGTCGAGGTTGAGCGGCCAGCGCGGCGGCAGCTGATACAGGATTGGCCCGAGCCGCGGTCCAAGCTGCCGCGCGTTGTCCAACAAGCGCGCGAGCGGATCTTCCGGGTCCTTCAGCTTCTTCATGTGCGTCAGGAACCGGCTCGCCTTCACGGCGTAGAGGAAGTGCGAGGGCGCCTGCTCGCGCCACTTCGCGAACGTCTCCGGCGGCGGCAGCCGGTAGAAGCTGTTGTTGATCTCGACGGTATCGAAGCTCAGCGCGTAGTGCGCAAACCAGCGCGACGTCGGTAGCTCTGCGGGGTAAAAAACTCCGCGCCAGTGCTTGTACTGCCAGCCGGAGCAGCCGATGCGGATGAGTTGTCTAACTTCCGCTGGCGCCACTGTTTACAGTCCTGCAACCGTCCGATACAATCATCGAGCGCGTCTGGCTCTCCACCCGCGCGCTTTCCACAACAATTCGGGCCGTTGCACCCGGTATGCCCGGCTGCTTTGGCTCTACAGCAGAGGGAATACTGTGTTCGGAGGCAAACTTCCTCGCACGCGGCTCTTCTGGATCGTCGCGGGCGTTCTCGTCGTCACCCTGTCAGTCGCTGGCTTCTACCTGCTGCGTCCCTCTGCGCAGCCGGCGCGCACCACCGCCGCGTTTTCGGATTTTCTTCACGACGTGCAGAACGGCCGCGTGAAGCACATCACGCAGGCGGACAGCACGCTGGAATTCGATCTTGCCGACGGATCGCATCGCGTGACGATTGCCCCGCAGGGCTATGTCGCGTCGAGTCCGACGTTTGTCACCGACCTCGCACAGCGCGGCATCACCTTCGACGTGAAGGCCGCTGAGGATACGCACGCCGCGGGCAGCTACGGCGCCATGGCGTTCGGCCTGCTGCTGCTCGGCTTCGCCGGACTCGCGCTCTTCCGCGCCGTCACCGGACGCGTCCCGACGCTGGAGAAGGCGCGGACGATCGATCCGCAGCTCGTGAAGGTCACCTTCGAGGATGTCGCCGGCGTCGACGAAGCGAAGGACGAAGTGCGCGAGATCGTCGACTTCCTGAAAGAGCCGCAGCGCTTCGCCGACATCGGCGGGCGCATCCCGCGCGGCATCCTGCTGATCGGACCTCCGGGAACGGGCAAGACGCTGCTCGCGCGCTCGATGGCGGGCGAGGCCGGCGTGCCGTTCATCTCCGCGAGCGGTTCGGATTTCGTCGAGATGTACGCGGGCGTTGGCGCGTCGCGCATCCGCAAGCTGTTCAAGGAAGCGCGCCGCCACAAGGCGTGCATCATCTTCATCGACGAGCTCGACGCCGTCGGCCGCAGCCGCGGCGGCAACTCGCTGAGCCACGAGGAGCGCGAGCAGACGCTCAACCAGCTGCTCGTCGAGATGGACGGCTTCACGCAGTCCGAGTGCGTGATCGTCATCGGCGCCACCAACCGCCACGACATCCTCGATCTGGCGCTGCTGCGCCCGGGCCGCTTCGACCGTCAGGTGATGGTCGGCAACCCCGACATCAAGGGACGCGAGCAGATTCTCCGCGTGCACGCACGCAAGGTCGCGCTCGAACCGGATGTCGATCTCCGTTCCATCGCGCGTGGGACGCCCGGCTTCTCCGGCGCGGATCTGGCGAACCTCGTGAACGAGGGCGCGCTGATTACGGCGCGCGCGGGGCGGAAGACGATCACCAACAAGGACCTCGATGCCGCGCGCGACAAGGTGCTGATGGGCGTCGAGCGCAAGTCGGTCACGATGAGCGAGCGTGAGCGCATCACCTGTGCGTATCACGAGGCAGGACACGCGGTCGTGGCGGCATTGCTCCCCGATGCCGACCCGTTGCACAAGGTCACGATCATTCCGCGCGGGCGCGCGCTGGGCGTGACGATGCAGTTGCCCGAGGCAGATCGCTATACGCACAGCAAGCCGTTCATCGAGACGCAGATCGCGATCCTGATGGGGGGCCGCATCGCCGAGGAGCTGTTCCTTCGCCAGATGACGAGCGGCGCGAGCAACGACATCGAGCGCGCGACCGAGCTGGCCCGCAAGATGGTCTGCGAGCTCGGCATGTCGCCGCTGGGTCCGCTCCACTATCGCCGTCCGAGCAACGCGTTCGACAACGACGCGCGCGCGGCGGGCTTCAGCGAGGAGACGGCGCGGCGCGTGGACGAGGAGATCCGCACGCTGGTGATGCGCGGCTACGAGACGGCGCGCCAGATCATCGAGCGCCAGCGCGGCGCGGTGAAGGCGCTCGCCGAGGAGCTGCTGCAGGAAGAATCCGTCGATGCCGATCGGCTGCGCCAGATCCTGGCGACGTCGGTCGTCCCGAACACGACCTTCCCGCCCGCCGTCCGCGACGCACTGATCGAGGCCCGGCTGCAGGCGTAGAACCCCACTGAGGTACGATGGCGTCTTAGTCTTTCTGAGGCGCGACCGTACTGTGATTCGTCATCTCACGACCAGCTTCCTTCTCCTCCTTGCATTCCTGACCGCTGCCGCGCCCGCGGGCGCGCAGCCGGGCGTGTCCGGCCGCCAGCTCCCGCCGGGCAGCCCGTTTGCCGGCGGTGTGCCCGAGGGGCCGCCGACCACGCAGACGCTCCAGCTGACCGTCGGCGACATCATTCGTCGCGCGCTCGAGCACAATCTCGGCGTCCTGCTGTCGGAGCAGTCGATTTCACGCGCCGGCGGCGCTCGGTGGATCGCCTTGAGTCAGCTGCTGCCCAACGTGAGCGCGCATGTGACCGAGGCGCGCCGGCGCGACAACCTCGAGGCGTTCGGCTTCTCGCCCTCGGCCTTCGGCATCCCCCGCGTCGTCGGTCCCTTCAACAACTTCGATGCCCGCGTGTCGCTGTCGCAGTCGCTGTTCGACCTGCGCGCCACCAACGAGACGCGCGCCGAGAACCATAACCTCGAGGCCGCGCGCCATTCATACCGGAGCGCGCGCGATCTCGTGGTCCTCGTCGCGGCGGACGCGTACCTCGAGGCGCTCGCCGCCGATGCACGAGCGCAGTCGGCGCGCGCGCAGTTGCAGACATCTGGCGCGATCTACCAGCAGTCGCAGGACCTCAGACAGAGCGGCATCGTCGCCGGCATCGACGTGGTGCGCGCCGAAGTCAGGCTCAATGCCGACCGCCAGCGCGTCACCGCGTCACAGAACGATCTGGAGAAGGCGCGTCTTCAGCTCGCGCGCGTGATCGGGCTTCCTGTCGGACAGCCGTTCGTCGTCAGCGCGCAGCTGCCGAACGTGCCGGTGCCCGACATGACGGTCGAAGAAGCGCTCGCGCAGGCGTACAAGGATCGCCCCGATTACCTCGCCGCGCAGGAGCGCGTGAAGGCGGCGGAAGCGACGCGCGCCGCGGCGGCCAGCGAGCGGCTGCCGTCCGTGCACGTCAACGCCGATGTCGGCGCGCTCGGCCTCAAGCCGTCGGACACCGTGCGGACCTATACGCTGGCCGGATCGCTGAACATCCCGATTTTCCAAGGGGGCCGCACGCAGGGGCGCATCGCACAGGCGGACGCGGACCTGCAACAGCGGCGGGCGGAAGCCGAAGACATGCGGGCGGAGATCTACTACGACGTGCGGACTGCATTTCTCGATCTGCAGGCGACGGGTGAGGAACTGCAGGTGGCGACGCGCTCGCGCGAGCTTGCGAATCAGGAGCTGATGCAGGCGCGCGACCGCTTCGCGGCCGGTATCGCGAACACCATCGAGGTCGTCCAGGCACAGCAGTCGGTGACGGCGGCCGAGGAGCAGTACATCGACGCGATGCTCGGCTACGACGTCGCCAAGGCGGTGCTCGCGCGATCGCTCGGCGACGCCGAAGCCGCGGTGCAACGGATATTGGGTCCAGGGACTCCATAGCGGAGGCCGGGTCCTTGTGGATCCGGCAGATGGAGAGCGAAGAGAGTAATGAATAAGAGAATTCGTATGGCGATCGGCGTCGTGCTGATCGTGCTGCTCGGCGCAGGCGTGTGGTTGTGGGCGACGGCCGGGCGCGAGACGACCGATGACGCGCAGGTCGATGCCCACGTGACGCCCGTCGCGACGCGCGTCGGCGGCATGGTGGTCGACGTGCCGGTGAAAGAGAACCAGCAGATTGATGCCGGCGCGACGCTCGTCGTGATCGATCCGCGCGATTACCAAGTCGCGCTCGACAAGGCGCGTGCGGAGCTGGCGACGGCGGAAGCGGATGCGGCCGCGGCGCGCGTCAACGTCCCGATCACGTCGACCGCCACGGCGAGCACCGTCTCGACGGCACGCGGCGGCGTGGAGCAGGCGGAGGCGGGCATCGAAGGGGCGCAACGCGGCGTCGAGGCGTCCAACGCGCGGCTCGCCACCGCGCAGGCGCGCCAGCGCGAGGCGGAAGCCAACGCCGCGAGGACCGGGAAGGATGTCGAGCGCTTCAAAGGTCTGCTCGCCAAGGATGAGATCTCGCAGCAGCAGTACGACGCCGCCGTCGCCGCGGCCGATGGCGCTCGTGCGGCGGCCGACTCGGCGCGTGCGCAGGTGCAGGAGGCGCAGGCCGGCATCTCGATGGCGCAGAGCCAGCTGACGCAGGCGCGCGCCGGCCATACGCAGGCGGCCGCACAGCTGCAGTCGGCGCAGACCGCGCCCGAGCAGGTCGCCGCGCAGCGGGCGCGTGCGTCATCCGCCGAGGCGCACGTGCTTCAGCAGCGCGCGGCCGTTCAGCAGGCCGAGCTGAATCTGCAGTACGCCA
>QHWQ01000378.1 GCA_003222635.1 Acidobacteriota bacterium
GGCGGCCTCCGCGCGCGTCGGCTGCACCGTGCCGACGTCGTCCGTGCAGCGCGACAGGATGTCGACCTCCTTGCCGTCCCACGTCCATGGCAGCGCGAAGCGCGTGTGGGCCATCCGATACGCCGGCGTCCGCAGCTCGGCGACCTTCCACGTCTTGCCGCCGTCGGTGGAGACGTCGACTTTCTTGACTGCGCCCGCGCCCGACCAGGCCAGCCCGCTGAGCTCGTAGTAACCCGGTCCGGACAGCTTCTGACCGGCCGCCGGGAACGTGATGACCGACTTCGGTCCGATCTGATTGCCCAGCGCGGCCGCTCTCGCATCCTTCTGCAGGTGGCCGTAGTCGTTGTAGGTCATGTAGTAGCGATCGACCACCTTGATGCGCCGCAGATACTTCGTCTGATAGATGCCTTCGAAACCAGGCACGATCAGCCGCAGCGGGAAGCCCTGCTGCGGGCGCACAGGCTCGCCGTTCTGGCCCCAGGCGACGAGGCAGTCGTCCATCGCCTTGCCAAGCGGGACGCTGGAGGCGCCTTTCACTTCCTCCCCGCCTTCCGACACGACCCACGATGCGCCCTTCTGCACCCCCGCTTCCTTGAGCAGCGTCGACAGCAGCACACCGGTCCATTCGCTGCAGCTCGTCATGCCGTGCGTCTGGGCGACCGTGTTTCGAGTGCGCGTTGAGCGGTTGCCGATGCACTCGAGAAAGTGGACGCGCGTCACCGACGGGAAGCGTTTGACCTCGTCCAACGTGAAAATCAGCGGACGGTCCACCAATCCGTGAATCATCAGGCGGTGTTCTTGGGGATCGATTTCCGGCACGAAGAAGCCGCGATGCGCCGCGACGTAGTGGAGCGAGGAGGGCGTGATGCTGCCGACCGACTCGCCGATTGGCGTCACCACGTGAAACGTCAGGCCGAAGGCGTCTGGCGACGGCCGGCCGTCCGCCGGTTCACGCAGCGAGGTGACGAACCGTGAGCGCTCGCCGTAGGCGATCAGCTCCTTGAGGTCTTTCTTCGCGGTCGCAGCCGTTTCTGCTGCCGTCGGCGTGCGCGCCGGTGCAGCGGACTGCCCGCTCGCGGTGCGCGCTGCCGCTGCTGCCGCACCTGCGACCGCGGCGCCGCTGGCGAGGAACTTCCGTCTGCTGGGATTGCTCGAAGCCATGATGCTCCCTTCCCGTAATTGGTAGTGTCCGGCTTTAGCCGGACCTCTCGGTGACCGGCCTTTCGCCGGCGCTCCTGCTAATTCGTCTGCCTCACTTCAGGACCCACGGGCAGCCGCTGGACGATTTCGATGCGCGCACCCCAGGGATCCGTGATGTAGGTGATCGTGTTGCCCGTCGCGCCCTTGCCCACCGGCTGATCGAGCTTGATGCCTTGCGACTCGAGCCGCTTCACGAATGCCGGGTGGTCGCCCACGTCGAAGCCGAAGTGATCGAGCACGCGGCCGCGCGTCGGGGCCTGCTTCGTATCGGCCGGGTTGAAGCGGAGCTGGACGCCCGGAAGGTTCACGACCGGCGCGTTGTTGCGCGTGGCGACTTGCCCGCCGAACGTCTTCGCATACCACTCCACCGCTTTCGGAATCTCGGCTGCCGGCAGGAAGAAGTGGATGTGTTCGTTGCGAATCGGCACGGTCTGCGTCTTGTCTTCGAGAATCTCCATGCGCACGCCGTCCGGCGTTTCGACGTAGGCCTGATCGAGCCGGTTGCCGCCGCCATTCGGGAGCGCGCCGCCCGGGAGCACCTTGACGCCCTTCGCCTTCCACTCGGCGGTGCGCCGCTGCACGTTGTCGACGATGAAGCCGACGTGGTTCACCACCGATCCGACGGTGCCGCCCTCGCCCTTTTCGTTGCCGAGGATCAGGCTGATGTAGAGACCCGGGAACATGATCAGCGGCTGTCCGCCCGGGTTGAACAGCTTGCCGCCCATGGCGACAAAGAGCTT
>QHWQ01000074.1 GCA_003222635.1 Acidobacteriota bacterium
GACGCGCGCAGCGGCACCACGGCGGCGTTGACGATGGCCGGCGAGCCGCCGTCGATGCGCCGGTCCATCTGCAGGCGCGACAGCGTCGCGCCCTGCGGGGCATCGCGCCTGGCCGCGCGCAGCGCTTCGACAAACGGCGACGCGAACAGCTCGTCGAGCGGGTGGCCGGTCGCATCGCCCTTCGACACGCCCGACAACGCCTCCATCGCCGGGTTCCAGCGGACGACGCGGTCGTTGAGATCGAGCACCAGCAGGCCGTCGTCGAGCGACTCGAGGATGTTCTCGTTGAACGCGCGCATCCGATCCAGCTCGATCGCCTTCACGTGCAGCTGGCGATAGAGCCGCGCGTTTTCGAGCGCGGTGGCAATCTGGCCGGCCACGGCCGCGAGCAGGCCCATGTCCTCGCTGTTCAGAGGCTCGCCCGTATCCTTGCGGCCGACCGCCAGCACGGCGATCGTGCCCTCTTTCGAGATACAGGGGACGAAGTAGTACAGGCCCGCGTCGCGCCAGTATTCGATCTCTTCGACGGCAAAGCGCGTGGAGGCAATCGGATCGTCGAGCGCCACGGTGTAGCCGCCCGCGAGCCGCTCGCCGATGCCGGAGCGCTTCGGCAGCGCCGGTGGATCGCTGTCGCCAAACCCGGAGGCGCGCACCGAGCCGTAGTACGGCGCCGCTTCGTCCTCGAGCATCAGCGCCATGCGATCGACGAGCAGCGTCTCGACCACGCGCGAGACGAGCCGCTCGGACAGGCGGTGCAGATCCAGGTCGCTGTTCAGGTCGCGCGCAAAGCCGACGAGCGCGCGGCGGTAGTCGTAGCGATCGCGATAAAAGGCGCGATCGAGCATGTTCTGCACCGCGCTCTTCACGGGCGGCGCGAGCAGCAGCGCGACCAGCGTCGCCAGCAGGGCAATGATCCAGTTGTGTTCGCTGTCACCCTTCAGCCAGATGCGCTGCACGCCGCCGAGCATCGCGGCGTAGATGGCGACGATGGCGCCAAGCGCCGCGGCATACACGAGCCCGCGCTTGACGATCACCTCGATGTCCATCAGCCGGTAGCGGACGATCGCGCACGCGTAGGCGAGAGGAATGAGTCCGAGGGGGATCGCGGACAGCTGCATCGGCAGCGAGCCGGCGACGCCAAACGCGTACGGCAACGCGTAGCCGAGCGCGAACGGGGTGCCGCCCAGCGCCGTGCCCCACGCAATCCACCGCAGCTGCCGGCGGCCGGTGATGGAGCGCACTTCGGTGAGCGCGCGCGCCAGCGCCGCGAGACCGGCAATCAGGCAACCGGCGAGGTAGAGAAACGCGAGGCGGTCGAGCGTCTCGAGCGTACGCACCGAGGCGACCGCATTACCGGCGCCGCGCGCCAGCGCCACGACGTGCGCGATGCCGAGCAACGCGGCCGGCACGTACGCCAGCGGAATGATCACGTGGCCCATGGGACCGGCGGTCCATCGGCGCGCACGGTCGGGGAAGACCAGCGTGAAGTGCAGGAACAGGGGCGGCAGCAGCAGCATCGACACCGCATCGCCCCAATAGAAGACCCAGTCGAGACGATCGAGCCGGCCGCTGAACGAGAACGTGAAGACGCCGAAGAAGGCGACGGCGAGCCAGAAGAAATGCAGCGTCGCGGGGTCGCGCGGCCGCCGCAGGCGAACGGCGCCGCCAACGAGCAGCGTGAAGATGCCGACGGAGGCGAGGAGGAAGTAGAGTGCGCGCGGACCGCTCGGAATCGGCGCGATGCGCACGTCGACAACCTCGCGCGTGCCGAGCCGCAGCAGGGTGTAGCGCGCGTTCTGCCCGGCGACGGCATCGCGCAGGACCTGCTCGATGTCGGAGACCTGCTGCACCGGCCGGTCGTCAATGGCAATCAGCAGGTCGCCGCGCCTGATGCCGACCTTCGCTGCCGCCGTCCCCGGCGCCACGTCCGCCGCGACGACGCCCTCAGGCTGCGCCGTCCAGAGCACCCCGTCTTCGACCGCGTGCCAGGTCGCCCGGGCGGAGATGTTCGCGATGCCCAGGCATAGCAATGCGGCAACGACAATGGCTGGTATGGCAGGCCCTCGCCATGTTGTCCACGCGTGCGACGCGTCCGAGCTTCGTCGAGCGTTTCTCATCCTTCGCAGGCTTCGGCCGGAAACACGCCGGCTGGCGCGCGAAGGGGCAGCAAACGATATACCACCGGTGAGTGGATCTTGCGCGTCGTAACTCAATGCAAATCAGTCAGTTACCGAGGATCAAGGATATCAGAAGCGCGCCGGATCCAAATGCGCGGCCACACGCATCCAAGGCGATGGAGCCGAAATTTTCTAGGAAAAGCGCTTAGAAGCGGACGGTCACGCCGCCGACGACGTGCTTCGGCGGCCGCACGACCTGGAGTTCGTCGTAGACGGAGGCGTCGAGGAGATCCTCGTGGAAGAGATTGCGGACCGCCACGATCATCTCCCACTGCGCGGACGAGAAGTTCAGGAACGGGAGCGCCTGGCTCACTTCGACGTCGAACCGCGAGCCGAACTGCGGGCGCAGCCCGGTCGCGTCGGGGCGTGTGAAGCCGGAGTTGATCTTGTAGATGACGAAGACGTGCGTATCGGTCCCCGGCACTTCGCTTTCGATTGACGTCGTCAGGTCGCGGAGCTGCTCGAACTGACGGCGGATCACCGACGGGGACACGAGCGCGACGCTCGCGGTCCCTGCCGACGGCCGCAGCCACTGAGCGTTGGACTGCGTGTAATCCACCGACGCGTGAATGCCCTGCGTGACGTCGCGGCTCACGCTGACGCCCCAGCCCCGCGCATCCACATCGCCCGCATTGCCGACGTAGTAGTGGCCCAGATTGGCGCCGGCAGTATCCGGCAGCGACACGCCGAACAGCGTGACGAGCTGATCGTCCACCTGCTGGCGGAACGCGCGGACGCCAAGGACGACCGCGCTCCCGATCGGCTGCTCGGCGGCGATTTCGACGTGGTTAATCTGCTCCGGACGGAAGCCGAATCGCGACGAGGCCGGCGAGAACGTCCGTCCAGGCGGCGACCACATGCCGACGCTCGGCAGGAGGAACTCCTCCGCGCCCGGGGCGACCTCGCGGTGCGACAGCGTTCCGCGCAGGCGCAGCGAGCCGTCGGAGAACGGCGCGACGGTGACGCTCGCCTTCGGGCTGAAGAGCGTTTCGTGCGCGAGGTAGTCGTAACGCGCGTAACGCGCGCCGTAGGTGACATCGAGCCGCGGGTTCAGCGTCCATCGGTCGAACGCAAACATCTCGCCTGCGTTGCGGCGATCCGACATCGCGGCCAGCGCATCCGCGTTGCCGCCGAAATAGCGCTGCATCGCGTACGACATGCCGGCGTGATAGCTGTGCGACGAGCCGGTCGGCTGCCAGGAATACGAGCCCGCGACGATCCACGACGACAGATCTCCCTGCGTCGCCCCGCCGCGGACATCCCATTTCCCGGTCGTGGTCGGCGCCGTCAACGCGACGAACGCGATGCTGCTCGGCAAGCCGTTCTGCAGCGAGAACAGATTCTGCGGACGGTCGAACGACATCGTCGTCAGAAGATTGATTTGCCCGTTGACCGGAAGATCCGAGATGAAGTCGGACGCGAAGCGCACCGGGCTGCCGACCGCCTTCGCGAGCGCCGCCAGCGACCCTTCCATGAACGAGGTGTCGTTGTCGCCTGGCAGCACCGCCGTGTTGACGTCCTTCAGCACGCTGCGGCGCAGATGCCGCAGGCGCCACGCCAGCTCGCTGTGGTCTTCGGTGTCGCTGTCACTGGCCGTCGATTCGTCGTCCGCCTGCTCGTCTGCGGCCCCGATGCCTGCCTGCAGGACCTGCGGCGGTTCGGACTTGCCGTTCACTTTCGTGAGCGCGATCGAAATGTCGTGCGGCGACGTGGTCACCTGGACAATACGCGCGCGCGCCGGCGTGTAACCCTGCAGGTGCGCGCGCACCAGGTACGGGCCAGCCGGCAGATCGTGAAGAACGAAATGACCGTTTCTGTCGGAGACCGCGAACGCACTGGTGCCGCCGAGCGCCGAGATGACGACGCCGGCGAGCGGCTGCGCGTGGTCGTCGACGACGACGCCGTGGAGCTCAGCGGCCGTCAGTGAGACCAGTTGCGGAACGGATGAGGGTTGCGCGCGAGGCGCGACTTGAGCAACGGAAATCGCGGGACTGATGAGTCCCGCCAGCAACGCCAGGAACGCCGGGAGGCGCACCCTCACATCTTACGCCTTTCGTGTAACTAGGATGCAGCCACCGTGAAATTGACGTTCTGCGTGACCGTCTTTCCCGAGGGCTTGTCCGTAATCTTGATTTCCAGCCGGTAATCGCCCGGCGCGAAGCTGACGAGCGGCACCTCGAGGAAGTTCGGGATGCCCTGCGCCACGGTGTACGGCGTGGTCGCATTGACCGCCTGCGGCTGCGTCTTGTTGAAGAACTTCTCGCCGTCGGCCGTCTTCTGGTTGAAGCTGTTCTCGATGTCCAGGTCCGGCTTGCCGGCGGCATCACCGGTTGCGCCGTAGACCCAGTAGACGACGCTGAGCGTATCGGTCTTCTTGTACTTGCCGTCTGTCGAGGGAACGATCTGCATCTGGCCGAAGATGTACGGATCGTTGTCCGCGGTCTGGCCGGCGGGCGCCGGCTGAATCCCGGTCGCGACCAGCATGCTGCTGGTCTGCAGGCCGGCGGCGTTGTAATCGGGAACCGTCAGTTCCTTCTTCAGCAGGCCGACACGCGGCGTGTAGTTCTTGTCGATCTTCTCGACCGTCCCTTTGTCCTTGATGGCAAGAAAGACGTCGTAGTCGCCGGGCTTCACCTGGACGTAGCGCATCAACTTGCCGTCGGCGTTGAGCGTGGTGAAGTCGAACTTGTCGAACACCGGCATCGGACCCGCGGTCTTGTTGTCCTTCCCCTTCGCGGCGGGCGCGGCGGCTGCCGCGGCGCCCTTCGGGAACACGGCGAGGTAGACCGCGGCGGTCGGCGCGGCCAGCTTGCTCTTGTCGACCGTGACGGTGAACGGGACGTAGGTCGTACCGTCCGGCGCGCGGAAGAAGTGATTGGAATCCCACGTCACGCTGATGTCCGCGGCTCCGGCTGGACGGCCCGTTTCGGTGTTGTCGACAATCATCGTGAGCGTATCGAAATCGATCTGCTCCGGCTTGCTGCGCTTGGCCTCTTTCTGGTTCTTCGGCGCGCCCTGCGCCATCAACGCGGCGGCGCCGGAACTGACGGTCAGCGCAACACAGAGAGCAACGATGCCTCTCATCTTTTTCATGCCTCGCTCCAGCAAAATTTGGTGTTACGGAACCCACCGATCTTAGGGGTCCTGCGAAGGGTAAGTCAAACAATCGCCATGTTATTATCGCTGCCCGTTCGCGGGGCCCATGGAACTGGACGATATCCTCGTCATCCTGCTCGCCGGGGGAGTAGGAGAACGGCTGTACCCCCTCACCAAGGAACGCGCCAAGCCGGCCGTTTATTTTGGCGGCCCCTACCGGATTATCGATTTCACGCTGAGCAACTGCATTAATTCAGGCCTGCGGCACATCTACATCGCCACGCAGTACAAGTCGCTGTCGCTCAACCGGCATATCAGAATGGGATGGAGCGTCGTCTCCGAAGAGCTCGGCGAATTCATCGAAATCCTGCCGCCGCAGAAGCGTGTCGGCGAGCACTGGTATCTCGGCACGGCGGATGCGGTCTACCAGAACCTCTATTCGATCGCCCGTGAATCGGCGAGCCACATCATCGTCCTGTCCGGCGACCACGTCTACAAGATGGACTACGCGAAGATGCTGCGGTTCCATCAGGAGAAGAGCGCCGAGGCGACGATTGCCACCATCGAGGTGCCGATCGCGGATGCGTCGCGCTTCGGCATCGTCAGCATCGACGAATCCGATCGGGTGATCGGCTTCGAGGAGAAGCCGCAGCGGGCGACGTCCGCGCCGGGCTCGCCCGACACGGCGCTCGCGTCGATGGGCATTTACATCTTCCGCGCCGACGTGCTGGAACGCGCGCTCGAGGAAGATGCGGCGCGGCAGGACAGCCAGCACGACTTCGGCAAGAACATCATCCCGTCGCTCATTCAATCCTCGCCGGTCTACTCGTACCGGTTCTACGACGAGAACAAAAAGGCCGCGAAGTACTGGCGCGACATCGGAACGCTGGATGCGTACTTCGAGGCCAGCATGGACCTGTGCCAGGTCAACCCGGAGTTCAACCTCTACGACCCCGAATGGCCGCTGCGCACCGCGCAGCCGCAGTCGCCGCCGGCGAAGTTCGTCTTTGCCGCCGAGGGGCGCCGCTGCGGGCAGGCGCTCGACTCGATCATCTCGGGCGGCTGCATCATCTCCGGCAGCCGCGTCATGGGCAGCATCCTCTGCCCGAACGTCCGCGTGCACAGCTTCTGCGAGATCGAGCAGTCGATTCTGATGCCCGGCGTCCGCGTCGGACGCCACGCCCGACTGCGGCGTGTCATCGTCGACCGCGACGTCCTGATTCCGCGCGGCGCGCTCATCGGATATAACTCGGAGGAGGATCGGCGGCGCCACACGGTCACCGAAGGCGGCGTCGTGGTGGTGACGGCGGAAGACGAGCCGCTCATCGGGCCGATCACCGAGGAGGCGCTGCGCGCGGAGGCGGACGCGGATCGCGGCGGCGCGGCACACGCATGAAGATCACCACGATTCACGCGCGGGAAATACTCGATTCGCGCGGCAATCCCACCATTGAAGTCGACGTCACGGCAGGCAACGCCTTCGGGCGCGCGGCGGTGCCGTCCGGCGCATCCACCGGCGAGCGCGAAGCGCTCGAGCTGCGCGACCAGGATAAGGGGCGCTATCTCGGCAAAGGCGTGCTGAAGGCGGTCAGCAACGTCAACGGCGAGATTGCGATGGCGCTGGTCGGCGCGGATCTCGACCAGCGCGCGCTGGACGAAAGGATGATTGCGCTCGACGGCACCCCGACCAAGAGCCGGCTTGGCGCCAACGCGCTGCTCGGTGTGTCGATGGCGACGACGAAAGCCGCGGCGGCAGCCGCGGGACGGCCGCTCTATGCGCACATTGCGCAGCTGGCGGGACGCACGGGACTCGACTACACGCTGCCGGTGCCGATGATGAACATCCTGAACGGCGGTGCGCACGCCGACAGCAGCGTGGACCTGCAGGAGTTCATGGTCATGCCTGTCGGCATGCCGAGCTTTTCCGAAGCGCTGCGCGCCGGCGTCGAGATCTTTCACGCGCTTCGCGGCATCCTCAAGAAGGCGGGACATTCCACCGGCGTTGGCGACGAGGGCGGCTTCGCGCCGAACCTGAAGTCGAATCGCGCGGCGCTCGACGTCGTGCTCGAGGCCATCGCGAAGGCTGGTTACTCGGCCGGCGAGAACGTCTTCATCGCGCTCGACCCTGCGGCGAGCGAGCTCTGGGACGGCGGCAAGTACGTGTTCGGGAAATCCGCCGAGCCGACGCGAACGTCCGCGCAGATGATCGACATGTGGAGCGACTGGGTGCGCCAGTACCCGATTGCCTCGATCGAGGATGGACTCGCCGAGGGCGACTGGAAGGGCTGGAAGGCGCTGACCGGAGCGCTCGGCGATCGCGTCCAGCTCGTGGGCGACGATGTGTTCGTGACCAATCCCGCGATCCTCGAGCAGGGCATCGCGGACAACGTTGCGAATGCGCTGCTCGTCAAGCTGAATCAGATCGGCACGGTCACCGAGACGCTCGATGCGATTGCGATGGCGCGCGCCGCGGGCTACGGCACGATCATCTCCCATCGATCCGGCGAAACCGAGGATGCCACGATCGCGGACCTCGCGGTCGGCACGTCGGCGGGTCAGATCAAGACCGGCTCGGCGAGCCGCAGCGACCGCATCGCGAAGTACAACCAGCTGCTGCGCATCGAAGAGGAGCTGGGTTCGAAGGCGAAATACGCGGGGCGTGCGGCGATTCGTCAGCTTTCGGTCAGGTCCGGCTAAAGCCGGACACTACCGACACCCTGCCTGCGTCCGGCCGGAATCGTCGGTAGCGTCCGCCTTTAGGCGGACCAAAGGATTCTATGTATCGACTCGTGCTGCTCCGTCACGGCGAAAGCACCTGGAATCAGGAGAATCGCTTCACCGGCTGGACCGACGTCGACTTGAACGAGAAAGGGCGCGCCGAAGCGCGCGAGGCGGGACGGTTGATGACCGCCGAGAAGTTCGAGTTCGACGTGGCGCATACGTCCGTCCTCAAGCGCGCGATTCGCACGCTCTGGATCGCGCTCGATGAAATGGATCTGCTCTGGATTCCCGTCTACAAGTCGTGGCGCCTCAACGAACGCCACTACGGTGCGCTGCAGGGGCTGAACAAGGCGGAGACCGCCGCCCAGCATGGCGAGGATCAGGTGAAGATCTGGCGCCGCAGCTACGATATCCCGCCCCCGCCGCTCACGCCCGACGACCCGCGTCATCCCTCGCGCGATCGCCGCTACGAGTCGCTCTCGCCGTCGGAGCTGCCGCTGACGGAGTCGCTGAAAGACACCGTCGCGCGCTTTCTGCCGTATTGGCACACCTCGATTGCGCCCGACATCAAGGCCGGAAAGAAAGTCATGGTCGCCGCGCACGGAAACAGCCTGCGCGCGCTGGTGAAGTACCTCGACAACGTGTCCGACACGGACATCCTCGAGCTGAATATTCCGACGGGAATCCCGCTGGTCTATCTACTGAACGAAGAGTTGAAGCCGCTGCAGAAGTTTTATCTGGGAAATCAGGAGGCCGTGGCGGCGAAGATGACGGCGGTTGCGAATCAGGGCAAGGCGCGCTGAGCGCCTTGCCCTTACTGATTAATTCTGTCCTTCGACGGTCGGTTCCTTCGCTTCGTCCGCGCCAATGCGCAGTGAACGGAGGAAGCGCTTGTCGTTCGCCGTCAGCTCGAGAGCGCGGCGTGCGGGCAGCAGGCGCGCAGGAGTCGTGATCTTCGTCACGGCAGTGCCATTGTTGCGGTTCACGAACCCGACCACCGCTTCGAGCGTTACCTTCATTTCGAACCCGGGATCCGGGGCGTCTCCCGATCCGAACCTGCACTGGCCGGGGAGGCGTGGCAGGGATCGGGCGCCAAAGATGTTCATCTGTATGGGTTTAGCCTCATGTGAAGGCTATCGGCATTGTAGAGTCAGTACTGCAGAGTGTCAACTTCACCACAAGGGGTGGAGGTAGAATCGCCAGACACCACCATGAACGGCGGGCCAATTTCACGGTTTTTCCGCACCCCAGCCGATATTGCCGACTTGGACCCTGACGCCGATCTCAGCGGCCCGGGCACCTTCCCCTTCACGCGCGGCATCCAGACGTCGATGTATCGCGGCCGGCCGTGGACGATGCGGCAATACGCGGGTTTTGCGGATGCGGCGGAGTCGAACCGGCGCTATCGCTATCTTCTGTCGCAGGGCGTCAGCGGGCTGAGCGTCGCTTTCGATCTTCCTACGCAGATCGGCTACGACTCGGACCATCCGCTTGCCGCGGGTGAGGTCGGACGCGTCGGCGTCGCCATCGATTCGATCGAAGACATGGCGACGCTGTTCGACGGCATCCCGCTCGACCGCGTGTCGACGTCGATGACGATCAACGCCACCGCGATCATCCTGTTGGCGCTCTACGTCGCGGTCGCCAGACGCCAGGGCGTGCCGCCAGGCGCCCTCTCAGGCACCGTGCAAAACGACATCCTCAAGGAATACGTCGCGCGCGGCACCTACATCTACCCGCCGCGCCCCTCGCTGCGCATCGTCACCGACATCATCGCGTTCTGTGAGCGCGAGCTGCCGCAGTGGAACTCGATTTCGATCAGCGGGTATCACATTCGCGAGGCGGGATCGACCGCCGTGCAGGAGGTCGCCTTCACGCTGGCGCACGCGAGCGCCTACGTGCAGTCGGCGATCGAAGCGGGGCTGGACGTGAACTCCTTCGGCCAGCGCCTCTCGTTCTTTTTCAACGCGCACAACAACTTTCTCGAGGAGATCGCCAAATTCCGCGCCGCGCGGCGGCTCTGGGCGCGGCGCATGAAGGACCGCTTCGGCGCGACGAACGCTCGCGCGCAGCAGCTCCGCTTCCACACGCAGACCGCGGGCAGCACGCTGACGGCGCAGCAGCCGGACAACAATATCGTTCGCGTCGCGCTGCAGGCGCTGGCAGCGGTGCTCGGCGGCACGCAGTCTCTGCACTGCAACGGGAAAGACGAAGCGCTGGCGCTGCCGACAGAGGAGAGCGCGACGATCGCGCTGCGGACGCAGCAAATCATCCTGCACGAGAGCGGCGTGGCGAATACCGTGGACCCGTTCGGCGGCTCGTACGCCATCGAAGAAATGACGGCCCGCATCGAGCGCGAGGCGACGGAGCTGCTCGATCAGATTGATCGAGTCGGGGGTACGCTCGCAGCCATTGAATCCGGCTACATCCAGCGGCAGATTCAGGACGCGGCGTACCGTGCACAGCAGGCCATCGACTCGGGCGACGCGGTCGTCGTCGGCGTGAACAAGTTCGAGGATGAGAGCACGCCGGCCGCCGACGTCTTCCGCATCGACCCGGACACGGAACGCGTCCAGGTGGAGCGCGTGCGTGCCGTCCGCGCCAGCCGCAGCGAGCGCGAATGGCGCGCAGCCCTCGACGCGGTCGCGGCCGCGGCGCGCGGCGGCGCGAATCTCGTCCCGCCCATCATCGCAGCCGTCGAGGCGCGCGCGACGCTCGGCGAGATTGCCGACGCGATGCGCAGCGTCTTCGGCGAACACCAGGATGCCGGCTCCGCTTCTTGACGTTCAGCACCTCGCGGTGACCTTTGGTGGGCCCGCACCGGCGGTGGACGATGTGAGCTTTCAGGTCGGCGCGAGCGAGAGCGGGATGCGCGAGGTGCGCGGCGCCGGCATCTCGCTGATCTTCCAGGAGCCGATGACGGCGCTCAATCCAGTGATGCGTGTCGGCGATCAGATTGCCGAGGCGCTGCTCGTCCACGGCAAGGCCACGCGCGCCGAGGCGCGCGAGCGCGCCATCGAGCTGCTCGACGCGGTGAAGATCCCCGACGCCGGGCGCCGCGTGCGCGACTACCCGCATCAGCTCTCGGGCGGCATGCGCCAGCGCGTGATGATCGCCATCGCGCTCGCCTGCCGGCCGCCGCTCGTCATCGCCGACGAACCGACCACCGCGCTCGATGTCACAATTCAGGCGCAGGTGCTCGAGCTGCTGCGCGAGCTGAGAGCGCGCTACAACCTGGCGATTCTGCTCATCACGCACGACTTCGGCGTCATCGCGGAGATGGCGGACCGCGTCGCCGTGATGTTCAAGGGACGGATCGTCGAAGAGGGTCCGGTGCGTGACATCCTTCGCCATCCCACGCACGACTACACGCGGAATCTCCTCGCGGCGGTTCCGGGGGCGCGATAGTGCCGCTGCTCGAAGTTCGTAATCTCGTCAAGCACTTCGTCCGCAAGCAGGGGCTGTTCAGCCATCCGTCGGTCGTCAAAGCCGTGGACGACGTGAGCTTCACGATCGACGAGGGCGAGATGTTCGGGCTGGTCGGCGAATCGGGGAGCGGCAAGAGCACCACCGGCCGCTGCATCCTCCGTTTGATCGAACCATCATCCGGCGAGGTGCTGTTCCGGGGCGAGAACGTCCTGCAGTATTCCTCCGCGCGGATGCGCACGGCGCGGCGCGACATGCAGATCGTCTTTCAGGATCCCTACTCCTCGCTCAACCCGCGCATGCGCGTCGGCGACATCGTCGAGGAGCCGCTGCTGATTCACAGGCTGGGTACGAAGAACGAGCGCCGCGCGCGCGTGGCGGAGCTGTTCGATCTCGTCGGCCTGGACCGGGCATTCATCGAGCGCTACCCGCACGAGTTCAGCGGCGGGCAGCGCCAGCGCATCGGCATCGCGAGAGCGCTCGCGCTCAACCCCGCGCTCGTCATCGCGGACGAAGCCGTCTCGGCGCTCGACGTCTCGATTCAGGCGCAGGTCGTGAAGCTCCTGCTCGATCTGAAAGCGCGCCTGAAGCTGACGTATCTGTTCATCGCGCACGATCTGCGGCTGGTCGAGCACATCTGCACGCGCGTGGCGGTGATGTACATGGGAAAAATCGTGGAGCTGGGCGAGACGAGCGCGCTCTTCGCCAACCCGACGCATCCGTACACGAAAGCGCTGCTCAGCGCGATTCCGGTACTGGATCCCGATGCGCCGCGTCAGCGTATCGAGCTCGACCCCGCGTCATTCAGGAGAGATGCGCCTCTGAAACCGGTCGCTTCGGAACATTGGGCCGCTGTGTGAGGTCCCGCTCGACCTGCCCGTCCCTGAGGTGAATCGTCCGCTCGGCGAACGCGGCGACGTCGGCTTCGTGCGTGACGAGCACGATGGTATTGCCCGCCGAGTGGAGCTTTTTGAAGAGCGCCATGATCTCGTTGCCCGTCTTCGAATCCAGGTTTCCCGTCGGTTCGTCCGCGAGGAGGATGGAGGGGTTGTTGACGAGCGCACGCGCAATCGCCACGCGCTGGCGCTGACCGCCTGACAGCTCGTTGGGCCGATGCGTCATGCGGTCGGCGAGCTCGACACGCTCGAGCGCCGCCTTCGCCCGGACCTCGCGGTCGGCGGCGCTCACGCCGGCATACACCAGGGGCAGCTCCACGTTGTGCAGCGCCGATGCGCGCGGCAGCAGATTGAAGGTCTGGAAGACGAACCCGATCTCTTCGTTCCTGATGCGAGCGAGTTCGTTGTCGTTCATCTCGCCGACCTGCTTGCCGTTGAGCAGGTAGCTCCCCCTGGTTGGCGTGTCGAGGCAGCCAATCAGGTTCATCAGCGTCGATTTGCCCGACCCGGAGGGCCCCATGATGGCGACGTACTCGCCGCGCTCGATGTCGATCGACACGCCGCGCAGGGCGTGGATCTCCTCGGAGCCCATCACGTAGGTTTTCCACAAATCACGCGTTTCGATCAGCGCCATCGATAGGTATTACGGCCGTCCACGGTGGACGGTTTCACATCGTTTTGAGGCGGGTAATCAGCGCTTTGACCAGGGGAGGCGCGTCGTTCGGGACGTGCGCGTTCCACGTCCGCGTGTTGACCGGCACCATCACGAGCTTCGTCTTGGACGGCTTGCGCATCGACTCCTTCAGCGCCGCGGCCAGCTCGCCCGCGGGTGCAATCGCCGGCCCCATCAGGAAGATCAGGCACGTGTCGCGCTGGCTATCCTTCGGCAGACGCAGCGCCATGTCCCACGTCTCGGTGACCGCGGGACCGTCGACCTGCGGCACGAACCGGCCAAGGACGCGCGGCGGCAGCCTCAGGCTCCAGAAGGTCGCCTTCGGAATGCAGCTCACCTGAAAGCCGGCCAGCGAAAACTCCTCCCAGCTTTGAAACTCTCCGGTCAGCGCCGAGCGGAAGCGCATCACGGTCGCGCGCTGCACCAGATCGTTGGCGCCGGCGCGATCCTGCTGAAATACCGACGCGCCGCTCGGGGGCGGTGGTTCGGGAGGCGGAGGCGCCGCGGGGCGCGACGGCTGCACCGCCGTATCCGACGACGGCGGTGGTGGTGACGCCGCTCTGGTCCGGGCGGTCTCTGTTGAACTCGGCGCGCCGTCGGCATCGTATTCCGCGCGCGCCGCCGGATCGGTCAGCGTCTTGTACGCGCGCGTGAGCTCCGCCGCCTTGTTTGCGGCAATCTCCTGGAACTCCTTGCCGAGATGCTGAACCTTGTCGGGATGGTACTTGGCGATTTCACGCCGGAAGGCGCGCTTGATTTCATCGCTCGACGCGTCCGCGGCGACCTCGAGCAGTTCGTAGAACGGCTTCGGCACGTCTGAACGGAATTACTTCTTGAACTCGGCGACGTTGGCGGCCGGCAGCTGCATCTGGCGCTGCTCGCGCAGCTTCTTCGCGCGCTTGCCGCCAGACGACACGTCCGTGGTCTTGGCGCAGTACGGACAGAATTTCCAGCCGCTCTGCAGGGGCTTGTGGCAATGCGGGCATCCGCCGCCGACGCGATGTCCGCAGGACGGACAGGCGGCGAAATCAGGCGAGACGTTGGCGCCGCACTCGGGGCACAACGCGTGGGTCTCGCGAACTTCGGTGACGACGCGCAGGAGCTCTTCCGGCGTGGTCATGCCGGCCTTCACCTTCAGGAGGCCGTCTTCGCCCAGCGAAATCATGCCCCCGGCCATCGCGGCGTCGCGCAGCTGCGCTTCCGATCCTTTCTGCGCGATCAGCCGGCGCAGTTTGTCGCTGACGTGCATGATCTCGTAGATGCCGACGCGGCCGCGATAGCCCGTGTGATTGCAATGCTCGCAGCCGACCGCGCGATAGAACGTCAGCGCGCCCGCCTCCGCCTCCGGCACGTTCATCGCGCGCAGCGTCTCGTGATCCGGCGTGTACGGGCGGCGGCAGTGCATGCAGAGCCGGCGCATCAGGCGCTGCGCGATGACGCCGATGAGCGCCGACGCGCCCACGTACGGCTCGATGCCGATGTCGGTCAGACGCGTCACGCACGACGGCGCATCGTCGGTGTGCAGCGTCGAGAGCACGAGGTGGCCCGTCTGCGCGGCTTGCATGGCGATGCGCGCCGTCTCCTGGTCGCGGATTTCGCCGACGAGCACCACGTCGGGGTCCTGGCGCAGGATCGAGCGCAGCGCGCTGGCGAACGTCAGCTTGATCTTGTCGTTGATCTGCGTCTGGTTGACGCCGGGGATCTGATACTCGACCGGGTCCTCGATGGTGATGATGTTGGTCCGCTCCGAACAGCGGCGGGACACCTTTGCGGTTGTCGAGGATGCGGAGCACGAGCTTCTCGCCGAAGATGGTGCGCAGCGTCGAGGCGCGGAAGTCGACTTCCTGGCCGTCGTCGGCGGCGACGCGGATGCGCCCGTCCTGCGGGAGCCGCTTCTCCGCGATGTCCATCCCGCCCATGATCTTCATGCGCGCGACGAACCCTTCATGGACCCACTTGGGGAGGTCCATCACTTCCTTGAGCAGACCGTCGAGACGATGCCGGACGACAACGTTGGTTTCGGTCGGCTCGATGTGGATGTCGCTCGCGCGGCTCTTGAGCGCGCTCTTGATGACCAGATCGACGAGGTCGATGATCGGCGCCGTCTCCGGCGTCGCGCCTTTCAGGTTGGTGGTCTCGAAGACGTCGTCTTCGAGGCGGCGCTGCGCGAGTCCTGTCTGTTCGGGGATCGGCGCCAGCATGCCGCCATGCGTACCACCCTCGCCGGGCTGGCCCGCCCGCGGAGGAGTGACCTGCACCGCGATGCCCGAGCCGTGCTGGCCGAGCCGTGCGAGCGCCTTGTCGGGATACGACTGGTGGATGGCGTCGACGATTTCCTGCTTGGTCGAGACGACCTGCTTGATGCGATAGCCGGTCTGGAACTCCAGGTCCTGGACGAGCGTGAAGAGCAGCGGGTCCGACATCGCGACCGTCAGGAGGTTCTTCTCGACGCCGATCGCGATACAGGTGCGTTTGAGCGCGACCTCTTTCGGGATGAGGATGACGGCGGCCGGGTCGGCAGCGTTTTCGCTGAGATTGACGTAGGCGAATCCGAGTTGATAGGCGAGCGCCTTCGCGATCTGGCGTTCCGTCGCCAGATTCATACGGACGAGGACCGCCCCAAGCCGCTCACCTGAGCGTTTGTGTTCGGCCAGAGCCGTTTGAAGGTCAGCTTCGGTGATCAGCCCCGCCTGAACGAGACATTCACCGATTTTCTTACGCACGCGCTAGCAGTCTCCCCTGGGGAACAAGATGTGGGCCCCTCTCCGTTTCGGTCGATCGCGGGCGGCCCTACATCATAAGACTTCGCAAAGCTGGACAGTAGGGGGGTCGTCCTATAAATTCTGGTCCCCGGCCGTTATAGCCGGGCCGGCATCCACCGATAACCGAAACGTGCAGGAGCGCGCCCAGACAGCCCGCATTCTCGAGCAGCATTCCGAGATCATCCTCAAAGATGCTGTCGCCATCTTTCCGTTTGCCGGCGCCGAGTCGTCGGACCAGGAACGCTCCGCCAACCTCGCCGACCTCATTCTTCAACTTCTAACGACGGCGGTACGGGAAGGCGAACTGGACCCGCGCACCGGCCGCGTGGCCGACCTCCGGCAGCTGGCGCTCGACTTTGGTTTGACGGTGCGGCAGCTCTTCGGGTTGGTCTATGTCATGGAACGGGCCGCGCTCGACGAAGTTGCACTCGACGAATCGTTCGGCGCCACGAGTGAGGGGTGGCCCGGCATCGCCCAGATGGTCCGCCGCGGCTCGTTCGACGTGCTCGCCGCGGTGGCCGAGCGGATCACGCGCGAGCCCGATCAGTCGGCGCTGCACGATTCGCTGACCGCGCTGCATACGCGCGCCGTGCTGCTGGCCGCGCTCGAGAAGGAAATCCGGCGCGTCGAGCGCTTCCTGCATCCGTTCGCGATGATTCTCGTCGACGTCGATCACCTCGCCGAGATCAACGCGAAGCATGGCTACGGCTTCGGCGATCGCGTCCTCGAGCGCATCGGCATTGTCATTCGCAACTACTTCCGCGAGCACGACTGGGTGACGCGCTGCTCGGAGGATACGTTCGCGATCCTGCTGCCGGAAACGATTCGCGCCAACGCAGAGTCGCTCGCCGAAGGCTTGCGCGTGACCGTCGAAGAGCGTCTCGCGCTGCGCGACTACCGCACCGAGGAGCAGGTGCAGGTGACCGTGTCGGTCGCCGTGCTCATCGGCGACGGCCAGAGCTCGAATCATGCGGATGCGGTGCTGCGACAGGCAGAGGAAGCCGTCGAACGCGCCAAGCAGGCCGGACGCAACCGCGTCGAGGTGGTGGAGATTGGCGGAACGCGGGTGCCTCGGCCCGCCAGAGCGCGCGGCGTCTAGCGCGTCGTGCCCGCCGATCGGGTCATCGCCTTCACAAACCGGTAAAAGAAATCAACGCCGTCGTCGAACGCGCTCACGCGGAGGCGCTCGTCCTTGCCGTGCGCGCGAATGTCGTCCTGATCGATGGCGATGCCGCTGAAGCCGTAACTTGGGATGCCGGCGGCCATCGTGTAGATGCTGTCGGTGGCGCCCGTCTCCATCATCGGAATGATGGGCACGCCCGGCCAGAGCTCCGCGGCAACCTGCTCGAGCGGACGCAGCACCTCGGGTGCGGGAAGCACTGTCGGAAAGCCTTTCGAGCCCGGCGCGGCCGTCGTCTTGCCGGCGCCATCGAGGTACTCCACGTTCACTTTCGGATCCGCGACGATGCGCACGAGCGACTGCTGCGTCTCCGCCGGCGAATGACCGGGCAGGATGCGGCAGTTGACGATCGCCTGCGCCGCTTGCGGCAACGCGTTGTTCGCATGACCGGCGGTCAGGCGCGTGGCAACGCAGGTGGTGCGCAGCAGCGCGTTGTAGCGTGGATCCTTCGAGAGGCGCGCCGCCGCGGCGGCGTTCGGCCGGGGCCGGGCAACGGCGATCATGTCTGCTTTCGTCTGCGCCTGTTCGAGCGGTGCCCGTCGCTCGAAGTAGGTGCGCGTGACGTCGTTCAGCTCCAGCGGAAACGGCGTCCGCTCGAGTCGAGCGAGCGCGGCGGCGAGCTGATAGATGGCGTTGTTCGGGGTTGGCAGCGAACTGTGTCCGCCACTATTGGCGACGGTCAGCTGGTAATCGGCGTACTGCTTCTCGGTCGCTTCGATATCCAGATTCACGAGCTTGCCGTTCGCGGTCGTCACCCCGCCGGCATCCACGTTGATGACAAACGCTGCGTCGACGAGGTCGCGATGATTCTTCAGCAGCCACGCGACGCCGTTGAATTCGCCGCCTTCTTCGTCCGCCGTCAGCGCGACAATCACGTCGCGGTTCGGACGGTAGCCCTCGCGCTGCAGCCGGATGAACGTCGTCAGCACGGCGGCGGCGGCGTCCTTCATGTCCTGCGTGCCGCGGCCGTAGAAGTAGCCGTTCCGCTCGACGAATTGGAACGGATCGGTCGTCCAGTCCTGGCGCAGCGCTTCGACGACGTCGAGGTGGCCGATGATCAGAATGGGTTTGCTGCTTCCCGTTCCGCGGAGGCGCGCGACGAGATTGCCCTTCCGGTCGTTGGGGCCG
>QHWQ01000394.1:0-1036 GCA_003222635.1 Acidobacteriota bacterium
GTTCCTGCCAGCGCTCGACACCTCGCGGACAATGACGAGGAAGGCACTGTCAGGCCGTTCGCAATGCAAGTAGCGGTTCTTTCAACCGTTGTGTGTCCCAGCAAGTGCCTGAGCGCGAGTGACTTCTCTGCACGAACTCAGGAGGGAATTCTCGGATCATGGCCACGACCAGCCTCCGCGAGGCCGGCCAAGATCGCTCCAACGACGTGCAGCGGTCTGAAAAACAGTTGCCGATCCGGTCGCCGGAAATCGTCCACGGAGCTACGGCGGCGGTCCGCCAGAAGACCGGTCCGTTCACCGAGCGTCAGGAGAAGTAGAGAAGCGCGCGGAGCTGCCTCCGCACGGTCGGTTTCTGCATGCCGACATAGCCGGCGAGCTCGTACTCGTTGAACACTCGCCAAATCGCCGCGAGGAATCGCGGGAGCTCGAGCGCGAACGCGTCGTCGTGGCGGGCGGCGGCGGCAAACATCCGCAGCTTCTCGCCGACGAGATAGTCGAGCGCGTTCTTCACTCCGAAGCGGCGCTTGATCGCCCGAGTGGCGCGGCATTGCTCGATCCAGATCTTCTCGAAGTGCATGATGGGCGCAATATACCCGCGTGGTCAGCGCGCTGCAATGCGTCGCGTCGGGCAGTGGCCAAAATCGCCGCGGTTGCGTAAGCTGCACCATGCTTCCCACAGATCCTTTGCTATTCGATCCGGACGATCTGCGCGGATCGTCGGCGTATCGTTCGCTCGCCGTCCGATCCACACCCGGTCGGCCACTTGGCAAAGAGGAACGCGCGTTCAATCGCGCGCTCGCGAGACTCGAGGCGCTCAACCGCGCACTGGATGAGGAGAAGCGTCGGCTCGATCGCTTGCTGGTTTTCCATGCAGCGGAAATTCGTCCGCGTACTGACCGAGCGGTTGCGCTGCGCGTCGGTCTCGTACGGGCGCTCACGCCATTTCTCGATGATCGCCGCTTGACGAAGGCTCAACACCGCGTGCTGCGGCGGATCCTGGTTGAACAGCTCGATGACGTGTTGACCTTCCTCGAGA
>QHWQ01000394.1:1278-6312 GCA_003222635.1 Acidobacteriota bacterium
ATCTCGAGCCCGATCCGGCCGAGCGCGAAAAGAAGAGCCGCGTCATGCAGGAGATCACCGCCGCCTACGCCGGGGGCAATTTGCACGGGCTGTTGCAGCTCGAACTCGAGTGGCTTAGTGGACCGAGCGGCGACTCGACTCGCCTGAGCCTCGACAAGCTGCGGACGTACACCGAGCTGTTGAAGCAGCAAGCGACCGAACTTGCGGACGAAGTCCAATCGCTGCAGCTCCATCCGCGATATGCGCCCCTCCTCGTCGACGGACCGTTCGGCGTTCCGACGCTCATCGACGGGCCGCGTGAAGTAGAACGACTCGACACCATGACCGAGCAGATCCGCTCCGCGCTCGAACGCCTGTCGTCCGGCCACGCACTCGAGGAGGTTCGCGGCGCTGTTCGTGAGTACCGAGAAGCGCAGAAGCGCGACGCACGCGCAGGACGGTGGCGCTAAATTTAGCGAGAACGCGTCCGCGCGGTCCGAGCGTCAGGACATCCGTCGACGTCGCCGGCGAGCTGGTACTCGTTGAACACGGTATCCCGATCGGTCCTACCTGTCGGAGATTGCCGGCCAAATCTGTTTCCCAAAATCGACTGGTACATCTCGTGACCCGGATTGAATCACATGAGCGGTCACCCGAGAGGTGCGAGCGTGGCCCGGTCGCAAACCCTTTCTCGAGTTTCGGTCGGGGGCGAATGCGCCCTCAGCCCGGCGAACGTCCGCTTGTGGATCGCCTCCAAGTCGTTGCTCGACGGACGGATGTTCAGCCACCAGTCGGGGGAACGCCGCGCTTGATTGCCCTGCAGACCCGAATTCTGCAGTCAACAGACTCTCATTGTCTGATTAATCGTTCGGCATGAGCCGAAATGGCTTGCGGCCTTTGAGCCGGTAGACCGAGAAGTCGGTTCGATCCGTCGTGAACACGGACGTGCAATCGAGCTCTTCGGCCAGCGCGACGAGCGTCGCATCTGCGAAGTCCATCGGCAGATCAGCGTACTTGTCGAGCAGCTTCCGAACGCGCCGTAACGACGTCGCGGTCGAAGGAACGAGAACGGCACCGCCGGAGAGGAAGAAATCGACGCAAGCGGCGCGTCCACCATGGACACCGGCCAAGAGGTGCGTCGCTTCCGTCAGCACAGCCTCGGTCGACACAACCGGACCGGCCCACTCGGCAAAGGCACGACGGCATTTCTGATGGTGCGTCTGGCTGCGATCGAGGAGCGAGACGAGGGCACCGGTATCAAGAAGCAGTTCGCCGGGCATGCTTCAAGGAGGCGAGGACGTACTCACGATGTCGCTCCGCGAGATCTGGAATGCCAGACGCCAGCGATCCAATGAGGTGTTCGACGCGTTCGGCTGGTTTGCCGTTGGGCGAGGGAGACTCCTGCAGGAATGCCTCGAGCGCCATGCGGACGACATCGGAAGGCCGACGCCCCAGGCGACGGGATGTTCGCCGGAGTGTGCGACCCAGCGAGGTTGGCAGCCGCACGGTGATCTGATCCTCCATGAAAAGCCTCCGATTATGCATTGCAATTGTAGTGCACTGCAATGCACCAAAACAAGGTCCCCCCGAGGCGTCGTCGTGAGTGTGCCCACCAGTGTGCCCAAACGCGGTCCAAGGACCATCATTCGGCAGGGCCTGAAATCATCGATTTCAGCCACCGCCGGCCTGGAGCCGATAAGCCTGACGCATGGTCATGCTCGTCTGCCGGGTGCTGCATATCGCCGCCACTTGCACCTCGCTCGGCGGCTTGTTTTACGCGCGCTACGTGCTGTGGCCGACGCTCCCGCAGCTCCCCGCATCCGAGCGCGAACCGTTTCTTCGCGCGATGATTCGCCGCTACGCGATCGTCAAATGGGTCGGCATCGCGATCATCGTCCTGACCGGCGTCGTCCAGTGGCTGGTCATCTGGCCGGTGGTCACGAACCATTCGCTCTACCTCGTCTACTTCGGCATCAAGATGGCGGCCGCGGTGGGACTCCTCTCGATCACCGCACTGCTGGCATTACCCGCCGAACGGCTCGAGCGCATGCAGGCCAATCGCGGCTTCTGGTCCGCGTTGAACATCGCCTGTGGTCTCGGCGTGCTCGTCGGCGCCGCCCTGATGCGGAGTATCACCAAGCTGCCTTGACACCGGGCGTACCCCGGCCCAGAATGCGCGCGCCTTCATTCGCATTCTTCCCAGGAGGACTCCATGAAACGGTGGCTTCCGATTGTCGGCGGTGTGTCGCTGAACCTGGCGCTCGGATCGCTCTACGCGTGGAGCGTGTTCGTCCTGCCGCTCGAGAAGGAGTTCGGCTGGAACCGCGCACAGACGTCGTGGGTCTACACGATCGCGATCGTCTGCTTCGCGGCCACCTTCATCCTCGCGGGGAAGCTCCAGGATGCGAAGGGACCGCGCATCTGCGCCTTCCTCGGCGCGCTGGCGCGGCCTCGCTGTCGGATTGATGGTCGGCGGCTACGGCGCGGGCTCCGCGATCATCGGACCGCTGGCGACGAAGTTGATCCTCACCTACGGCTGGCGCACGACCTTCCAGATCCTCGGCGCCACCTTCTTCGTCATGGGCCTCATCGGCACCGCGCTGCTGAAGAATCCGCCGGCGGGCTACAAGGCACCCGCCGCCGCGCCCGCGGTTGCCGCGAAGGCGCGTGCCTTGCTCGACATGCGCACGCGCGACATGATGGCGACGCCGACGTTCGCCGCGCTCTGGATCGCCTACTGCCTCGGCACCACCGCGGGCCAGATGATGATCAGCCAGCTGGTGCCGTTCATGCGCTCGGTCGGCCTCACGCCTGAAGCCGCCGCGTTCGCGATTACGATCGCCGCGTTCGGCAACGCCGGCGGCCGCATCCTGTCAGGCGCGCTCTCCGATTCGCTCGGCCGCCTGACGACGCTGAAGGTGATGGTCGTCGGATCGCTGCTCGTGATGTCGGCGCTCGGCATGGGCATCAGCCAGATTCTCGCGCTCTACGCGCTGGTTGCCGCGGGCTACTGGTGCTACGGCACGCAGCTGTCGGTGTTCGCGTCGACGACGGCGGACTTTTACGGCACACGCTACCTCGGCATGAACTACGGCGCGCTCTTCACGGCGTGGGGCGTTGCCGGGATCGTCGGGCCATTCATCGCCGCGCGCGTTTATCAGGCGACCGGCTCGTATTCCTACGCGTTCTACGGCGCGGCCGGTCTCGCGTTCATCGCGTTCGTGTCGCTCTCGTTTGCGCGGCCGCCGCTGGCAACGCCCGCGCCGGCACTCGAGCCTGCCACGGCTACGCGGTAGCAGGTTACAAGGAACAGGGAACAGGTTACAGGGATGAACTCCCTCCAACCTGTACCCTGTAACCTATAACCTTCGATGGTCCGTGTCCGCTTCGCTCCATCTCCCACGGGTTATCTTCACGTCGGCGGCGCGCGTACAGCGCTCTTCAACTGGCTGTTCGCCCGCCGTCATGGCGGCAGCTTCATCCTGCGCATCGAAGACACCGACACCGAGCGCTCGTCCGCGGAGATGGTCACCGGGATTCTCGACGGCATGGGATGGCTGCGGCTGGATTGGGACGAAGGGCCGGGCATCGGTGGCCCGCACGCGCCGTACTTCCAGTCGCAGCGCTATGACCGTCATCGCGCGGCGGCCGCGTCGCTGGTCGCAGCTGGACGCGCGTATTACTGCTACTGCTCCGCCGAGCGGCTGCGTGAAGAACGCGAGCGCGCCGAAGCGCGCGGCGAGGCGTGGCAGTACGATCGCCGCTGTTTGCACCTGACTCCGGAAGAAATCGCCGCCAACGAAGCAGCACGACTGCCGCATGCCATCCGCTTCAAGGTTCCGTCAGGTAAGACCGCCTTCGACGATGTCGTGCACGGGCACATCGAGTTCGACGCGGCGCACATCGAAGACTTCGTGATCGTCCGCTCCGACGGCCATCCGATCTACCACCTCTCCGCGTCTGTCGACGACATCGACATGGCCATCACGCACATCGTGCGCGGCGACGATCACATCTCGAACACACCGAAGCACGTGCTGCTGTTCCGCGCGCTCGGTGCGCAGCTTCCCGTGTTCGCGCATGTGCCGTTGATCCTGGGGGCCGACAAGCAACGCCTCAGCAAACGGCACGGCGCCACGTCGGTGATGGAGTACGAACGGCAGGGGTATCTGCGGGATGCGCTCGTCAATTTCCTTGCGCTTCTCGGATGGTCGCCAGGCGATGACCGTGAGTTGATGTCGCGCGAGGAGCTCATCGAGGCGTTCACGCTCGAGGGCATCACCGGGAGCAACGCCATCTTCGATGTCGCGAAGCTCGATTGGATGAACGGGCAGTACATCGCGCGGATGTCAACCGGGCAGCTGGCGGCGGCCGTCATCCCGCTGTTGGTGCAGCAGGGCCTCTGGGCGTCGAGCACGCCGCCGAGCGAGTGGGTGATGCGGCTGCTGGAGTTGCTGCGTCCGCGCGCGAAGCGTCTCACCGACTTCGTCGAGCAGGCGCGGCCCTTCCTCGCGGAAACGGTTGAGTACGAGGAGGACGCCGTCACCAAGCACCTCGGAGTCCCACACCTTACCGATCATGTCCATGCGCTCGCACACGCCCTGCGCGAGGTGATGCCATTTGACGAGCAACATGTGGAAGCCGCGGTGCGACGGACAGCGGAACAGCAGGACATTAAAGCGGCACCACTTATCCACGCGACGCGCGTTGCGGTAACAGGCCGCACGGCGAGTCCGGGCATCTTCGAAGTGCTGGTGCTGCTCGGACGCGAGCGGACGCTCGCGCGCCTGGCACAGCTCGGCGCGTTTCTCGAGTCCCGCAACTAGCTGATTTTCCTCAGTTAAACGCCGGATTTGCGCGATCGCGGCGCGCCACGCGCGATGCTTGACCGCGGCCTCCTTGAGGAAATTTGGGTAGGTAAGTTCCTTTATTGCTGAGGGTTACCGAAATTACCACTTGAGCCGTGGCACCTCCGTTGCAGCCCCATGCCGCGAACGCGGAGGCCCGCATCGACAGGCGGATGGCTCTGAGGAGCAAGAGTCGAGCGTGGGCAGT
>QHWQ01000395.1 GCA_003222635.1 Acidobacteriota bacterium
GAGCCGCGTCGCCTTCGCGCTCTATCTGCTCGCGATTCTGGCGACCAGCCTGCGCAACGACGGCCGCGTCGCCACGTTCGCGGGCGCGCTGGCCGCCCTCGAGTGGGTGACGCTCGTGCACGTCTTCGCGGACAGCGGCGTCGACATGATGGGCGAGCTCGAGGAGCTGGTCATCATCGCCGCGGCGACGATGCTCGCGCGCATCATCGTGTCGCGCGCGCGAGGTCTTCGGCTCTCATCAATTCGCGACAACCTGACCGGTCTGTTGAACCGCGCGCACTTCGAGGAGCGGCTCGCGATGGAGCTGATGCGCTCGTCGCGCACGCATCGGCCGCTGGCGCTCGCCATCATCGACGTGGATCAGTTCAAGCGCGTCAACGATACCGCCGGCCATCTCTCGGGCGACGAGGTGCTGCGCGAGGTCGCAGCCCGCCTGACGAAGACCGTGCGCCGCACCGACCTCTGCGCGCGCTTCGGCGGCGATGAATTCGCGCTCGCGTTCACCGATACGAGCATCGCCGATGCCGCCGCGCGGCTCGAGGAAATCCGCCGTACCGTCTCGTCGACGCCGATTCCGATCCGCATCCACGCCGTCGTGACCATCACCTGCTCGGCCGGGATCGCCGTCTCGCCACTCGACGGCTCCGACTCGACGACGCTCATCAGCATTGCGGATTCGCGGCTGCTCGCCGCCAAGAACGCAGGGCGCGACAGGCTCATGGTCGCTGGGTAAATCCCAAAACCCAAATCCCAGATCCCAAATTCCAATCGTTCTGGTGCGTGGCATTCGGCGTGATCCGTGAAAGAACCTTCCTGTTCGCGTGCGACGTCACGCGCGCGATGCTGAAAGTGCAACGCCGAGGCGGGATCGCCGGTGCACTTTCGTTGCAGATCGCCACGGCCGCCTCCTCGGCAGCATCGAGCATCGAGGAGTCGGATGATGCGTCGAGTGACCGCGACTTCCGCGCGAAGGAACGCATCGTCCTGCGGGAGTTGAAAGAGACGAGATTGCGTTTGCGTATTGCCAACGAGCTCGTGAAGATCGTCGCGACGATCATTCGAAACAATTCGCTGAAGCGTCGCGCCATTATCACGGCCAGCATCCTTGGGATTTGGGATTCCGAAGGACGACACGCCGGGCTGCACGAAAGAGACGTGCAACTTCCAGACGTACCTGCCGAAGTTCAAGCCAAGCAAGGCGGCGGTGCTCGGCGTCAGCATCCTCGACGAGAAGAGCAAGGCGAAGTTCGCAAACAAGTACGACATCACGTTCCCGCTGCTGGCTGATCCCGAGCACGAAGTGGCCGAGAAGTACGGCGTCTGGCAGCAGAAGTCATTCATGGGCCGCAAGTTCATGGGCATCGTCCGCACGACATACCTGATTGGCCCGGACAGCAAGGTGCAGCGGCGCTGGGACAACGTGAAGGTCGACGAGCACGCCGACGAGGTGCTCGGCGCGTTGAGTTAGAAGCGGCGCTTCGACATCATCTCCATATACGCGGGGTCCACCGTGACAGTGTCGCTTGGACACAGCGCGGCATGGCCGCTTGATACAATGCCGCGCTGTGTCGTAGCGCGCGCCGATGACGAGCGTCGGCATCATCAGCTTCGGCGCGGATCGTCGAACTTGTTCGCCGCCTCGGCTCGTCGCTGTAAGACGATCCAAGCTGGTCGTAGGAGTAGTACTCGATGCCCGATTCGTGGCCGGCGGCCGGGCCACCATGCAGCAGCAACACCTTCACCTTCGGGTTGTTGCCGATGCGTTTGGTCCAGACGTGAAACATCCCTTTCGGCTGGCGCATCCGACAACGATCGCGAGGGAGACGGCAAAAACAGCACATTTCAAAGAACCTTCCCGCGTACTTTTGACTTACTTTTCCACTTTTCCACTTCTAAACTTTTCCACTTGCCATGAACTCGTACCTGCACGGCCCGAGCCTGATGCCGCTGCTCGGCGAAACGATCGGCGAAAACCTGCGCCGCACGGTGGAGCGATGCGGCGATCGCGAGGCGCTCGTCGTCCGCGGGCAGGGTTACCGGGCGACGTATCGACAGCTGTGGGAGCAGACGACCGCGCTGGCGCGCGCGCTGCTCGCGTCGGGCGTGCAGAAGGGCGACCGCGTCGGCATCTGGGCGCCGAACCGCTTCGAATGGGTCATCACGCAGTTTGCGACCGCGCGCATCGGTGCCATCCTCGTCAACATCAACCCGGCGTACAAGACATCAGAGCTGCAGTACGCGTTGACGCAATCAGGCATCTCGCTGCTGATCCACGCGCGGGCGTTCCGATCGAGCGACTACGTCGCCATGGTCGCCGAGGTGTGCCGCCACTGTCCCGGCGTGCGCGAGACGATCGTCATCGACAGCGACTGGACGAAGCTGCTCGAGCGCGCGAGCGGCGCAACCGAGGCGGAGCTTGCCGGGCGCGAGTCCCGTCTGCAATTCGACGATGCGATCAACATCCAGTACACGTCGGGCACGACCGGCTTTCCGAAGGGCGCGACGCTCTCGCATCACAACATCCTGAACAACGGATATCTGGTCGGCGAGATGATCAAATACACCGAGCAGGATCGCGTCTGCATTCCCGTGCCCTTTTATCACTGCTTCGGCATGGTCATGGGTAACCTCGCCTGCAGCTCGCACGGTGCGTGCATGGTCGTCCCCGCCGACGCCTTCGATCCGCTCGCGACGCTCGAAACGATCGCCGCCGAGCGCTGCACGTCGCTCTACGGCGTGCCAACGATGTTCATCGCGCAGCTGTCGCATCCGCGCTTCAGCGAATTCGATCTGACGTCGCTGCGGACGGGCATCATGGCGGGATCGCCGTGTCCCGTCGAAGTCATGAAGCAGGTGCAGTCATCGATGCACATGCCCGAGGTGACGATCTGCTACGGCATGACCGAAACGTCGCCGGTCTCGACGCAAAGCAGCTGGAATGACCCGCTCGATCGCCGCGTCTCGACCGTCGGCCGCGTGCATCCGCACGTGGAGATCAAGATCGTCGATCCCGAGAGCGGCGCCATCGTGCCGCGCGGCACACCGGGCGAGCTCTGCACGCGCGGCTACAGCGTGATGCTCGGCTACTGGGGCAACGAGGAAGCGACGCGCGAGGCCATTGACGCCGCGGGCTGGATGCACACCGGCGATCTCGCGACCGCCGACGCCGGCGGCTACGTGAACATCGTCGGCCGCATCAAGGACATGATCATCCGCGGCGGCGAGAACGTGTATCCGCGCGAGGTCGAGGAGTTCCTCTACACCCACCCGGCGGTGCTCGACGTGCAGGTCATCGGCCTGCCAAGCGCAAAGTACGGCGAAGAGGTGATGGCGTGGGTGAAGCGGCGTCCGGGGACCGAGGTCACCAGCGATGAACTGGCGGCGTTCTGCCGCGGCCGGATCGCCACGTTCAAGATCCCCTCGCACTGGAAGTTCGTGGACGAGTTCCCGACGACCGTGACGGGGAAAGTGCAGAAATTCAGGATGCGCGAGATGGCCGTCGCCGAGCTCGGCCTGCAGGTCGCGGCGGCGCAGAGAACCGCGTAGAGCGGTTGCGTCAACCCGCGCCGTTCGAATACACTTTTGACAGATGGGTCATACAATCACTGTTCGTCTCGACAAGGAATTGGCGGACTGGCTGCAGGGGCTGTCGCAAAAGACAGGTGAATCGCAGGGAAAGAT
>QHWQ01000396.1 GCA_003222635.1 Acidobacteriota bacterium
GACGAGCACTGATGATCCGAACCTTCGGCGGCCGCTCGGTGAAAGCCACGAGTAGCAGACGCTGTCGTTCAGAATACCCCACGATGATCTCCCGAGGCTCTTCGGACGAGTGTTCGGGGTCGTCGAAGATCTCATGGAAGCGGCGCGGCAGAAGCGGGCTGACGATTGGGAAGAGTGCCTGCGTCAGCCGATCTTGTACACCGTAGCGAATATCCCTCGTGACCAGCAGGCTCGGACGAAATATCGATGTGCGTGGGATGCCGGCATCGATAATCGCTTCCTCAGCCTTGCCTTTGGTCCGAATGTAGCGGTTCCGGGATGCGGCGTTCGCACCCACCGCGGACAGTAATGAGATGTGCTTGACGCCGGCCCTGGTCGCGCCGCGTGCAAAGGCACCCGCATATTCAACGTCCACACGCCAGAGCTCTTCGGCGGTCGCTTTACGCGACTGTCCGACGCCGATGGTGCAGAAGGCCACGGACGAGCCTGCTGCCGCGGCCGTTGCCTCTTCGATCCGCGCGTAGTCGATCACCTGGATCTCGAGTTTCTCAGTCCCCTGCAAGCCATCGAAGAGATTGGTCGGGCGGCGTGAAAGCGCGGTGATGCGCGTGCAGGCCGCGGAGGGTAAGAGTGCTCTCACGACATTGCTGCCGACGGCACCCGTCGCCCCGATGATGATTGCCTCGTAGTGAAGGGATGAGGACATCAATCCGCGAGCATGGTCGCATCACCAGCGGCGCTTGCGGTTGGCAAGCGCCGCCTGGTGACGCCACGCCTTACCGTGTCGCGCTGCTCGCGTCGCTCGGCATGCTGAAGGCGAGATACTCGCCCGAGTACGGCCCGCCGCTGATCGCCACGACGATGTACTGCCTGCCGTCGACCTGGTAGGTCATCGGCGATCCGCTCTGCGCAGCCGGCATCCACAGCTCGCCGACCTGCTGCCCGGTCTTCTTGTCGTAGGCACGCAGCATCGCGCCGCGCGGACGCCCGGGCGGCGCCGTGATCTGCGGGTCGCCCATGATCACGAGTGTCTTCGTCACCAGCAGGCCGACGCCCGACGTTGCCGGCTGTCCTGTCTTTGGAATCGTCTTCCCTCTCAGGGCCGGATTGTTGCGAACGGCGTCCGGCGTGTCGCCGTGCGGCGTCTGCCATATCACTTCTCCGCGATCGAGACTGATGGCGGCCAGCAGTCCGTACGGCGGCTTGATCATCGGCAGGCCCTGCACGTTCAGTCCGGTACCGCCTTCGGGCGCGGGCGCCGGCGTGGCAGGCGCCGGCGACGTGGCTGCCCTCGCTTCACGCGCGCGAGCGGCCGTCTGCGGCGCGTCGGCCGCGCAGCAGTCGCCCGGTCCAAGCACCACGCGGAATTCCTCCCCCTTGATGCCCGTCAGGTACCGGATGTCGGACCAACCGGGCGGCGGCGGCGCGAGCGTCCGTATGCCGGGCATGTTCCCCGCGGGTGCAAAGACGATGTGATTCTCGGGGTCGTAGCCGCCGCCCGGCCAGTTGGTGGCCGTGCCAACGGTGATCGCGCCAAGCATGCCGTTGACGTCGCCGAGGATGCCCGGATTGAAGGGCGTGTCGGCCCACTTGAATCGCTTCGCGCGTTCGACCGCGGCGGCGCGCAGCTCGGGCGTCCAATCGATCAGATCGTCCGGGATCTTGAACGCGTTCCGCGCGTAGCGCAGCTTGTCCGGCGGATGCGGCTGTGTCTTCGCGGTCTTCTCACCCGGGATGTCCGACTGCGGGACCGGCTTCTCGACGATCGGCCAGATCGGCTCGCCCGTCGCGCGATCGAACACGTAGAGCCATCCCTCCTTGCTCGGGACGGCCACCACCTTGCGCGCCCTGCCTTCGACCGTGACGTCCGCGAGGATCGGTGTCGATGACATGTCGAAATTCCAGATCGGGTGATGGACGAACTGGAAGTACCACTTCCGCTGACCGGTCTTGAGATCGACCGCGACGAGGCTTTCTGCGAACAGGTTGTCGCCGGGCCGGTGTCCGCCGTAGTAGTCCGAGGTCGGCGTTTCCACGGGCAGATAGACGAGCCCGAGGTCCTCGTCCACGCTGGTTTGCGTCCAGACGCCGACGTTGCCGTTGCTCGCCCACGAGTCGTTCTCCCACGTCTCGGCGCCGAACTGCCCGGGTCTCGGGATCGTGTTGAACGTCCAGAGGAGCTTCCCGGTGCGCGCGTCGAAGGCGCGCACGAGCCCCTTCGTGTTGTCGTGTGTAGGAACGGTCGACCCTTCTTTCATCGACGAGCCGATGATGATGATGTCCTTCACCACGAGCGGGGTCGAGTGCACGCCAATCTCACCCGTTTCCAGATCGATCTGCACATCCCGTCCCTTCACGGCGCCGACCTTCAGATCGACCATCCCGTCCTTGCCGAACGTGGCGACAGGGACGCCGGTCTTCGCATTGAGCTCCATCAGGCGATAGCCCGTCGTCACGAAGACCACGCGATCGTCGCCACGGCCGTTGGTCCAGAACGACACGCCGCGCCCCGAGAGCTGGCGCGGCGCGACGGCGGCGCGCTTGCCTTCGAGCAGCCGGTAACTCCAGACCTGCTCACCCGTCCTGGCGTCGAGCGCGATCACCGATCGCCGCGTGCCCGCGGTCGTGTAGAGCACGCCCCTGACGACGATTGGCGTCCCTTCGAGCTTGTACTCGGGGAACGGTCCGAAGTTATCCGTCTTGAAACGCCACGCGACTTCGAGCTTGCTGAAGTTCGAGGCGTTGATCTGATC
>QHWQ01000075.1 GCA_003222635.1 Acidobacteriota bacterium
GCCGCGGACCTGATGTGAATGACGTGAGGATAGCGCGTCGAGCGCCGCGAGGACGCGGGCATTCGGCGGCGGCGTTGTGTAAAAACAGAACGCCGTCGCCGCCAGGATGGTTGCGATCCGAACCATTCCCGCTTATTTTTTGCCGGCTGGCCAGGGGGCGCCTTCGCTGTTCGCCGTCACCGGGCCAATGCCTTTGTACGTGAACTTCTGGACGCGCTGTCCGCGATACGTCTCCGTCGTGTAGATGTTGCCTTTGGAGTCGGTCGCGATGCTGTGCAGCGCATACCACTCGCCGGGCTGCCGGCCGCCGCTGCCAAAGCTGTAGATCTCGGTCAGCGCCGCACGATCGAACACGTGAATCTTGTGGTTCGCGCCGTCGGCGATGTACATGTACTTCTGCTGCGGATCGCGCGAGAGCGCGATCTCCCAGACCGATCCGTCGCCCTGTGTGTTCGTCTCGATGAGCACTTCCTTGACGAACGTCCCGTCGGTCTTGAACACCTGGAGGCGATCGTTGACACGGTCGCACACGTAGATCAACCCATCGTTGGACGGCTGGGCGCAGTGCACCGGGTTCCGGAACTGCTGCGCGGGCGGGTCGCCCGGCTTGTAGGGCGGCATCGTGTTGTCGGTCGGCGGTTTGCCGTAGGCGCCCCAGGCGCGCTTGAACTTCAGCGTATCGGGATCCCAGACCGAGACGCGGTGATTGCCGTAGCCGTCGGCCGCGATGAGCTCATTCGTCTTCGGATCGAAGCGGATCTGGGCCACGCCGCGGACGTTGTCGTTGTCCATGCTGCCCTTGCTGCCGTTGGCGTGTCCGATCTGTCCGAGGTACTGGCCCGTCTTGCTGAACTTCAAGATGAAGCTGTCGTGATACGTGGCCTGGCCAGGCAAAGCCACGCCGGCCTCCGGCCCCGACGTCGGCGATGCGCCCCGGGCGGCGGGTGGGGGAGCCGCGCCGCGCGCCGCGGCGGCCGCGAACTGTGCCGCGCTCCCCGGAGCAGGACCGGGCTGTCCGCCGCCATTGGCACCGAGCCAGACGTTGCCTTTGCTGTCGACGGTGATGCCGTGATTTGAAGAGGGCCAGTCGTGGCCTTCGACCTTGCTCCAGTGTTGAATCAGGTTACCGGCCTGATCGAACGCCAGCACGTCCGGCGCCGCGGTGCAGCAATCGGCTTCCTTGCGCGTCTGGTACGACTCCTTGGCTTCGAGCGAACCTGGCCGATGGACGATCCACACGTTGTCCTGCGCGTCTACCGCCACGCCGATGGTCTGCCCGATCACCCAGCCGTTCGGCAGCGGCTTGGGCCAGAACGGATCGACTTCGAACTTCGGCGCCTGCTCGCCGGCCGCCTCGATGACAGTACGTTTTCCGAGCCATGCCGACCCTGCGCCCAGCGCAACAGCCAGCGTGATCACGGCTGTCCCTATCCACAAGTTTCGTTTCATGGCTGACCTCGCCCTCCTGGATGTCCGTCCACCGCCGTCAGGAAGATTCGGTGGACTCTACATCGTTTTTCCGGCATATACACTCTCGAAAACGTGCGTATTGCAGAAAGGTTCCTGGGGTTGGTGCTTTTTGCCGCGATTGTCCATGCGGCAAATCGTCCTATTCCGGAAGTCGTCAACGTCAAGGCCTTTGTCCATCTCGAGAGCGGTTCTCTCGATCTGCTCCTGCGTGTTCCGCTGGCCGCCGTGAAGGATATCCAGTTTCCAATCCGGGGTGAAGCCGGATATCTGGATCTGGAAGCCCTGAAGTCGATGCTCCCCGGCGCGGCCGATCACTGGATTGCCGGCGGATTCGAAGTCTACGATCACGGTGACCCGGTATCCAGGCCCGAGGTGGATCAACCTCGCATTACAACGATTTCTGATCAGTCGTTCGACTCGTACCGATCCGCGATCGACCACCTCGGCGCGCCTCCGGTCGCCGCCACCGAGAATCTGTTTCTCGACCAGGTCTGGTTCGACATGCGCCTGCGATACCGCCTGGCTTCCCAACAGCCGGCCATCACCATCGATCCGAAGGTGGCGGGCTGGGGTGTCAGGGTTTCCACGGACCTGAAGATCGTCGGCGCCGGCGGTCAGGTGCGCAGCCTGACGTTCGAGGGCAATCCCGGCCAGATTTACCTCGCGCCGCGATGGACTGATGCCGGTCGCCAATTCATGGATCGCGGCACCCGGTTCGTCCGCAGCACCGCGCCGCTGCTGCTGTTCCTGTTCTGTCTCGTGCTGCCGTTTCGCCGCTACCGTCCAGCGATCCCGCCGGTCGTCGCCTTCGTGTCGACGCTTCTGGTCGGTTTGCTCGCGTCGATCCTGGGACTCGCCTTTGAGACGGTGTGGTTCCCGCCGCTTGTCGCTGCGCTCGAAGTCGTGGCCATCCTCCTCGCGGCATTTGCCAACATCGCCGATCGGGTGACGCCGCACCGGCGCACGGTGTTCGCGTGCTGCGCCGGCCTGATCTTCGGCTCGAGCACGGCGTTGGCCCTTGAACCCGCGCTTCAATTCGGCGGCTCGCATCCGCTGGTTTCCGTGCTGGCGTTCTGTGCCGGCGCCGCCTCTACGCTCGTCGCGGCGGCGGCCATCATGATTCCGGTGATGTCCTATCTCTTCTCGCGCGCGCGAACCGAGCGCATCGAGCGCATCGAGCGTGTCATCGTGTCCGCGCTCGCCGCCGATACGGCCTGGGGCTGGCTCACGGAGCGATGGAGCCAACTGGCGAAGATTCCCTTCGGGGTCGTGTTCGAGACCGGGGCCGCCGCAATGGTTCTGCGCGCGCTCGCCGGCCTCGTTCTCCTCGGCGGCGCGCTCTGGTTCCTGAACGAGTGGCTGAAATCGAGCCGCCTCGGCGACACCGAGGCCGTTCCACCGCCCGGCGGCAAATCAACCGTATGAGGCGCATCGGCCTCGCGATTCTCGCGGCGTGGCTGGCGTGGCCCGTGGCGGTCTCCGCCCACGACGTCCCCGATCTCGTGAACGTGGCCGTTTTCTTCAAGCCGGAAAGCGGCCGACTGCAGATGCTGGTCAGAGTGCCGTCCAACGCGTTCATCGATTTTCAGTTTCCGGTTCTGGATGCCACATGGCTGGATTTATCGGAATCTGAAGCGATTGCTGCCGAAGCAGTGAAAGTCTGGGTCGCCGACCGCTTGTCGCTGTTCGAAAACGGCGTCGCTCTTCCGAAGCCGACCATCGTCACAACCCGGATTTCCAGAATGAACGATCCATTCTTCGGTTCGTTCGACGATGCGTTGATCCACACCAGCGGACCGCGTCTCCCCGCCGATGCGCTCGTCACCCAGGATCAGGGAGTCGTGGACGCCTTACTCGAAGTCCCCATCACGTCCGCCGACTCGCAATTTTCTTATGAGCCTCGCTTCGGCCGGCTCGGCGTGCTCGTCAACAGCACGGTGACGTTCGTCCGGCCGGACGGCCGGCTCCGGACGTTTCAATTCGAGGGAGACCCCGAGACATTCGATCTCGATCCGGTTCGCCGCGACGCGTTCACGCATTTCATGCACACCGGCGTCGCGCATTTCGTGCAGGACGATGGCTATCTGCTGGCCGCTCTGTGCGTGGGGTTGATCTTCGTCGGACGCTTCGCGCAGACGCTGCCGTTGGCGCTGATGCTCGCGGCGATCGAAGCGCTCACGTTGATGGCCTGTGTTCGATGGACACCCTCGGCCCCGTGGATTCCGCCGCTCTGCGGCGCCCTGACCGCGGCGGCTGTGGCCTACCTCGGTACCGAGGCCATCGTGGGCGGCGACGGTCGCCGGATGGGTCTGGGTGTGGGCGCCGGACTGATTTTCGGCGCGAGTTTCTGGAGTGGTCTGCAGCCGCTCCTGCAGTACGCGGGAGACCACTCGCTCGCCGCAGGATTTGGATTTGCGGCCGGAGTCGTTGTCAGTCAGCTGATCGCGCTCGCGCTCGCGTCCGCTCTCGTGAAGGGCGCACTGCGGTGGTCGCGGGCCCCTCGAGCGATCGTCATCATCACGGCCGCTGTGGTGATTCACATTTCGTGGCGGCGGATGATGGACCGCACGGGTGCGTTGACGCTCGTGCCGTTCGATCTTCCGCGATATTCAGGCTCGATCGCGTTCGCCGGCCTCGGGGTCATTTTGCTTCTGTCGCTCGCCTTTGCGTATTTCGGCCGCCGTCAGTCACTCGGTGAAAACCGGCCAGCGGTCTGAACGATCCCGTCAGTGGCTGGCTGCTGGCAACAGGACGAGGCTTGCATCTGCCGGCAGGCCGTGGAGTACGGCGCCAACCGGCACGGAGAGCGGCTTGCGGAGCAGAAACGGATGGTCGTACTTGGCCGAGTAGTCGCGGAGCCACACCAGGGGTTCGACGCGGCCATCCGGAAACTGCACGGTGATTTGCGCCGATTCGCGACTCGACGTGTTCCGCGCCCAGAACCCATCGACCGTGAATGGTCGGGCAAATGTGAACGCGCCGCTCGCCACCAGCTCGCCGGCGCGGGGCGGGACGACCAACGGCAACAGGACTCGCGGACGTGTCGGCAGATCGTCGGGATTTCCTTCCGGCGCCCCTCCATTCACCCACTTCTCGAAGAGATCCAGTTCACCCTGTATCAACGACTGGTCGTTGCGGAAGCTGCCAAAGCCTTTGACGGCGCCCCAGGGCGGCATTTCGCGACGCAGCACCTGTTCCTTGATCGCATTCGCCCAGGGATTCGCTTCCGCGTAGCTCACGAGCGCGATGAGCGCGGCGCAAAGCAGCAGCCTGACAGAAGCCGGCCCCATTCCGGTCCTTTTACCTCGAATAGAGCAGGCTGACAACCGCACGGCGACTTGTCGGTCGGGCCCGTCTTCGCGCGCGGCTGTCGTTCCCGGGCCCTGTCACGTTTTCCGACGATGGCCGGTTCCTGTTGGGATTGAGTTCCTACGTGATGCTCGAGACCGACGACATGGTCGATGCCGTCTGCTCGAGCGTCAAACGACGCCTGACGGTTGCGGACTGGCAGGCGTCAGTCGGGACCGAGATGTTTTCACCGATCTGCAAGTAGCGCTGTCCTAGACCAGCAACCCCTCCGGTTAACAGGCGGAAAAAAGAAGCGTTAGCCGCCCTTGCGGCGGTGCGCTGGACGTTGCCGCAGCGCGCTTCATCGCCGTAGAATCGCGCGATTTTCGACCTTCTTTAAGCCGGCGCTTGCCGCTGTTGACGCTCTTTGGTGCACCGAAAGGGCAAGAAAAGGGCAACGTCCTGACATCTGTTTCGGCACAGTCCTGCCGGCTTGATCGCGGTCATCTGGAACTGACCTGAGGGCGTTTTTGGCTCCACAGAAGCACACAACGTCGGCGACAACTCAAGCCACCTGAAAGTGCGACGTCGTCAGCAGCCCTCGTCCAGCTCGCCCATATGTCCAATGGCTGACATATAAGCGTTGTGTCACCCGTCGGACAGAGGCAATAAGCAAGAATGGATCGATGACGGCCGGCGGGCCTAAAAGTCGCAATCAAATCCTGACGCGGCTCAACGCGGAGGAATACAAACGCCTGGCCCCTCAGCTCGAGGCAGTCGTGCTGAGCTTCAAGGAAAGAATCTACGAACCGGGAAAGAAAATCGAATATGCCTATTTCCCCGAGAGCGGTGTCATTTCCATTGTCAAGCCGTTGGCTGATGGAACGTTGATCGAAACCCGTACGGTCGGAAATGAAGGGATGGTCGGCTTGGCCGCGGTCTTCGGAGTCGAGACCACGTCATCGCAAGTGTTCTGTCAAGTTCCTGGTCGAGCGATCCGGCTCAAGGCCGACGTTGTCCTAGCGGAGCGGCGCCGCGGCGGGCAGTTCGCGGAACTCCTGATGCGGTTTGCCCATGCGACTGTTGCGACACTCGCGCAGGGCGTCGCCTGCAATCGGGCGCACTCGCTTGAGGAGCGCATATGCCGGTGGCTTCTGATAACGCACGATCGCGTGGGTGAAGACACTTTTCCGCTGACGCAGGAATTCCTGGCACAAATGCTCGGCGTTCGACGACCCACGGTAAATCTCGCAGGAAGATCGTTGCAGCGCGCCGGCCTCATTCGCTACACGCGCGGCAAGATCTCGATTCTCGATCGAAAGGGTCTTGAGGAAACATCGTGTGAGTGTTACGAGCAGATTCGAGAGGAAACCGCGCGGTCGCTCGATGCAATCCTGCCGCGTCGAAAGAACAAGCGCTCGTAGGCAGGAAGTGAGGAGCCGCTGCGCGCCGCGGTCAGGCCGTGCCTACGGAGGTCCCTGCGGGCGCGCTCGACCTCTGCAACAGACTACCGAGTCGATTCAGCTCTTGCGACTCCGTTGTTCGGCCAGCCAGCTTTCGCTGACCGTACCGACCTCAATCTGGTCTTCGTAATCAGAAGAAACGCGCTGACGGCGCCGCATAGTGATAGCAAGAACTCCTTACAGTCCAACGACGAGCGCCAAGGGGACCCACAGCATCGACAACCGTCAAGCCGATCGCGCGAGGGCGTCACGCTCATTCGTATGAACAGAACGGTACTACCGACCATCTGAAGCGCATCGAGGGCATTGGTAGGAGGGACGATGACGTCTGTGCGCAAGTTCGGGAATCGCGTACCATCGTTCCGCCCGCCAGCGATCGGAATCGTGCTCAGGGGCATGGGAACCGCATGCGATATCGCCGCGCTTCGACCAGAAGAGAGCGTCCGACATCGGAATTCTCCCTGCGCTGTTGTCAGTTCGGCGCCCGGCGATGGTCGGGTCCGCTCCAGATCCCATCCTTGTCGCGACGGTCCGAAGAGAGTTGAGCAAGCTCGTATCCGACCACCATGAGTCGGTGCTCGATCTCGGCTTGCCGCTTCAGACATTCGGCTATGTTGTCGAAGTCGTGGGTGACGACCTCGGTTCCCGGACCGTAGACGAACAGTCGGAAGGAACTGTTCGAGCCGGTCTCTCGTACGAGACGCACCGATTGCGGTCCTCGCGTGAAGAGCCAGTTCTCGGGTGCAATTCGTGTCATCGGCCGTCAGGCCGAACGAGGCCATGAAACGCGCTCGCGAGCGAGTTTCGCCTTCACTGGCGCACGATCTGTCGTCGGAAGAGCGATGTACGCGCCGTTTTCCGTTTTGTAAAGAAACCCGTCCCTTACAAGTTGCTCGAGCAACGTCTGGCATATAGGCGCGTCGAGCTGCCAGAGGCGACACGCCTGCCAGAACGTGAGTCGCAGTCCGGGCATCTCGCGGTATTCACCTCGGATGCGGGCGACAAGAGCGTCAAGCGGTGGCATAAGGGCCACCCATTGCCAGGATCCGGCCGAAGACACCCACAACGGCCTCGTCTCGCAGTTCACGTTCCGCTTGGAGCCAATCGTCCCAGTCGTGGCCGTGTTCGCCGCCGCGATCTTCAAAGAGTTGATAGGCGCGACGGGCGATGTCCTCGTGGGTCGGCTCGATCGCGACATGCTCGACCGCATTCCGAATATCACCCGTCGCGTTCGGCACGGTGGCTGGCGTGCCGACAATTTCAGGAAGCGGCTCTCGATCCCTGCGGCGGCGGCGCGGCGTAGACATTGATCTGTTTCCCTTCATGCGTCACCACAAGTTTCCGGTAGTCGCAGCCGGCGTTGCGCAACACCCACGCGCGCCTGGAACGAACCGTTCCTGCGTCAGATCGAGGTCAAGTGAGCGCCATGCCGACCGTGAGCGCCGGATAGTGGCTGCTGAAAACCAACATGTCGCGACACTGCGGATGGCAGTCGCGTGTCTCGGTCCGTTGGATCGCGTGAGGCGTCCATGACGGAAATGCTTGAACCTGAGATCGAGGATAGACAGATGTACTCCCCCAGTCTGTCAGGTTTCTGACACAAGGGTCGACGCCCGTGATACCGTCGATCCAGTTTTCTCTAGGGTCTACCGCCTGCCTCGCCCTGAAGAGGGCAGAGCTTGGCCTGCGACAGCCTCTTCTGAAATGCCCTCGGAAGGGCCGAAGGGGCTGCAATCATGGCCAAGCCACTCCTCCCGTCAGCGAATCGTCCGCCGCCAGCCAACCATCTCCTCGCTGCGCTCCCCGGCGAGATATTGGACCGCATTGTTCCCGAACTCGATGTCATCCCACTCAAGCTCAAACGATTCCTGCACAAGGCGGGTGAATCCATCCACGAGGTCTATTTTCCGGGCGGCGGATTCATCTCGATGGTGACGGTGCTCAACGACGGCGGCATGGTCGAGGTGGCGACGGTCGGCCGTGAGGGAGTGCTTGGCGTATCGGCGCTTCTCAACGGCGACCCATCGCCTTCGGCTGCGATGGTCCAGGGTGAGACGGATACGTGCTACCGGATGCCGGCCGACGTGTTCCGCGCGGAGGTCGACCGAAAGGACGCATTCCACGACCTGATGGTGCGGTATGCCCAGGCACTCGGCGGCTTCATCATGCAGTCAACGGCCTGCAACGCCGTTCATTCCGTCGAGCAACGACTCGCGCGCTGGTTACTCCTGGCGCACGACCGCGTAGGCAAGGACGAGTTCTCTCTAACGCAGGAATTCGTCGCGATGATGCTCGGCGTGAGCCGGCCGACCGTCACGGTCATCGCGGGCACGCTGCAGAAAGCCGGGCTGATCACGTATCACCGCGGGCACCTCACGATCGTGGACCGCGAGAAGCTCGAGGCAGCGTCATGCGAATGTTATCGAACCGCAACGGAACTGCTCACGAACGTGACTCGCCGGCAACGTTCGTGAACGTCGGATTTTCTCGGCGGCTTATACAGCTTTGCGGGACGAAACCCTTCAAGACATCGTCTGCCGAATTTGAGTGGCGCCAACTGCTCGGCAATCCCGTAATGTTCCAGTTCTCGGCCGACTCTACGATCACGCCGCCCGCTCATAGAAGTTGAGCAGCCCGCCAAGCCGCCGGCGGCACCGCACGCGGCCCGTCCTGTCGGTCATCGGCGTGCCCGCGATGAGTCGATTGTCGAGACCCTGATGATTCCGCTCGCGATGATAGTGCTCGACGAACTCCGTGATGACGTGCTGGAAGTGCCGCTCACCAATTGGAATGATGCGATCGAGACATTCTTCCTTGATCGACCTGACGAATCGCTCCGCGTGGGCGTTGCAGTTGGGCGCAGCGGCCGGCGTACGAACCACGCGAACGCCGAGGCGCACGCGTTCGACACGGATCCGACGCGGCCGATCAAGAGTTGGAAGGAAGGATGGGAGTCGGCGAAGCTCGCGGCCGATGTCCGCTGTCGATTCCACGATCTGCGACACACGTGCTGCACGCGGATGCTCGAAGGCGGAGTACCGCTGCCCGTCGTCGCATCTCTGTTCGGATGGAGTGCGGCAACCACGGTCCGAATGGCGAAGAGATACGGCCACATTGGTCAGATCGCGCAGCGGCAGGCAGTGGCACTCCTGGACCGAGCGCCGCATGACACAGAATCGCAGATCGTGCCTGCGCCGAAGCACTCTGCTTCATCGCTGGTACCAACCTCGAACGGTGAATTAGATGCTGATGGAGTTTAGATGCCTACATTGACGGGCTGGGAACGCTGTGCGGCGACGGAGAGTCTCGGCCCGGCTCAGTATTCGAGCGCATCATAGGCACAATCGATCTCGATCATCACAAGATGTCGATGATCGTCACGAAGAATCCGAAGCTGACGCTCTATCTTCAAGATGGTTCGCGGTGGGATTGCTGGATGCAAGACGACAGCGGACGGCTGATAGGCCGCGGCGGCAAAGGAATCTATAACCCGTGACGCTCGCTGCAAGGAGAATCGCGACGGCGACGCTTTCTGAACCGTTCAACCGCCGCGAAGCACGCGCATGTGGCTCGTTGTCGATACGAATCAGGCGCGCCTGATCCCGTCCGTTCTCCGTCGCGGGCGGGTCACCGCCCATGCGCGTGGGCTGACACTGCCACCCTACACGCTCGCCGAAATCCTGCGCCGCGGTGAACACGAGCGTCGGGATACGCTCATCGCTTTGCGACGGCATAAAGTACGGATTGGACTCGAACCCTCTCAAGTGTTCGAATGGTTGCGCCATCTAAGCAACGATCAGGTGATCAGCTACGAGCCGTTTCCTCCGGCGGGCTCAGAGCTCGAGATCGAATACTCGCGGCTGATGGACGAGACCGGCGCAACCGTCAGCCCCGACGCAACCGCCTGGTGCAAAGCGCGTACTTCAGACGCCGCGGAGTTCGCCGCCCGCCTCAAGGTGCAATCTGAGGGAGCCCGAGCTCTCATCCGTGAGCATCGTCCGGAGAAACCAGAAACCGTAGAACAGATGTTGGCTGCGATGGACGGGGACCGGACTCGTTTGTCGGCAATTTACGCTCCCTTCCTTTACGCGCTCGCGTACTAGTTGATCAGTATTTCCAAAGGATGGAAGGACAAGCGTCGGAACGACGTTCAGCTACACCGTGACGTCCGTCGGAACGATTGGATCGATCTAGTCTTGGCGTTGTACGTCGGCCGAGGCGATTGCGTGGTCTCCGACGACGGACTCCACAAGACAATCTTCACGGACTTCGGGGTACCCCTCGTCAGAGCCGCGGACCTATAAGGTGTGCGGGGCCAGATGCGGCCTTGGGATTTGACCGGGGTTGGTACAGATGTTGGTACAGTTAATCGCCCGCCGATCGGCGGAGCCGCAAAACACCTTGAAAAGACTGGCTCGCCGCACTGGACGAATTCCGCAACTACCTCGTTCGCTCCGGATAGTGGCGTGCGCAATTTTTAGAGGAGATCGGCAGAAACCTCTCAAAGTCTCGATGGCACTTGCGCTCTTTCCGGCTGAGCATTCGTCCGTTTCATGCCGGATTCGCATCGCTATGCGAACGAAACCATCAAAGGCATAGAGCGTCGCATGACTGGACCTGAACGCGAGGGGTGAAGACATCGAAACGGCGTTGCCACTAGCGCGCACCCGGATGCATTACTCCTGCCGTTCCGGTATGTGCTTTCACAATAAACCTTGTCGTACGAGTCACGCGGATCCGTTGGCATGTGGCGAAATCAGTTGCGCAAGAGACGGCCGGAAATTATCCTGTGCGGCGCTCGCGATATGCCGATTCGCGTCATCGTCATCGCCGACGTGCGATTGTACCGCGACGGCCTCGTAGCCGCACTCCATGATTACGACGCACTCGCTGTCGTTGGGAGCGGCGCCGATCACGTAGACGCGATGCGATTGATAGACGAAACACATCCCGAAGTTGCGGTAATTGACATCGGGATTTCGCAGGCATGCAACCTCGTGCGCGATGTCAATGCGCATACCGCCGCGACCCGGATCCTTGCATTCGCTGTGGAAGAGGCAATGGAGACAATTCTGGAGTGCGCGGAAGCGGGTGCGTCCGGATACGTCACGCTCGACGCGTCGCTCGACGAACTCGTCGACGCGATCGTGCGCATCGCCGCCTGCGAACTGGTCTGTCCGCCGAAAGTGGCGGCGATGCTGTTCCGCAGCATTTCCGAGCGCGAGCGACGCGATGCGGCGGCATCGGAGACCGGCGCGCTCACGACTCGAGAGCGGCAGGTGCTCGCGTTTTTGACCCGTGGATTGACCAACAAGGAAATCGCGTCAACGCTCAACATCTCGCAGGCGACGGTCAAGAACCACGTGCATCATCTGCTTGAAAAGCTCGACGTCGGGACGCGCGCGCAGGCGGTCGCGCGCGCGCAGATTGGCGCTGGACGCCGCCGCGACGCCGTCTCGCGCCGCGAAGCATGAATCGAACGGGCCGGTCCCCGGTTCATTCCGCGTAGCGCTCCACGACTCCACCCTTTTTGAACCGTACGGCGGATTGTCCGGCCGCCGATCGCCCGCGAGAATCGCGCGGTTGATCGCGCCCATCCATGTGCTCGTCCGCAACGTCCCTCCGCTCGTCCGCGACGTGCTCGAACACGCGATCGTCTCGCAGCGCGACATGACGTTGATCGCCGATTCGGCCGAAGCGCCGCCGCGCGCCGGAGTGCCCGCGCCCGACATCGTGATCACGGCCGCGCCGCGCGCCGACGAGTCGCAGGGCGTCGCCGCCGCGCTGTCGCAGTGGCCGCGCGTACCGGTGCTGCTCGTCATGCTGCATGGACGCGAGGCGGTGATGTACGAGCTCGACATCCGCACGCGCGAGCTCGGCGAGCGATCACCGAGCGAGCTGATCGACACGATCCGGCGCGTCGTCCGGAGCCGCAGGAAACCGAAACGCCAGGTGTGAGGCAGGAGGTCGTGCATGGCGGTGTCACCAACTTTTCCGGGCGTGTATGTCCAGGAAGTTCCGAGCGGCGTTCGAACGATCGTCGGCGTCGGGACCTCGATCACGGTGTTCATCGGCGAGGCGAAGCAGGGGCCGATGAACCGGCCGAGCCTGTGTCTGTCCTACTCCGATTTCGCCCGCTCGTTCTCGGAAGACGCCACCGTCGGCGATCTGCCGTACTACGTGCGCCTCTTCTTCCTGAACGGCGGCACCCAGTGCTACGTCGTCCGGACGGCAAATAATCCGGCGGCGTCGAGCGTCACGCTGCGCGACGAGCTCAACGCGAATGACGTGCTCGTCCTCACGGCCAAGGATCCTGGCCGCGCCGGCGACAACGTCCGCGCGGTCGTCACCTACGGCAGCCCGCAGCCCGAATCGATGTTCAACATCGATCTCTTCCGCTGGGACGTGCAGAACGGCGCCCGCGTCAAGACCGACCTCGAGTCGTGGAAGAACCTGTCGATGAACCCGGCGTCGCCGGTGTTCGCGGCGACGTTCCTCACGCAGAACTCGAAGCTGGTCGACGCGGCGGTCGCGGCCGGTGCGCCCGCTCCGGTCGCGGGCTTCTCGCAGTCGGGACGTCCCGTGCGCCACGACGGCACCGACGCCGTGTTCCAGAACGCGTGGACCGCACTGATCGGCAACGGCGGCGGCACGCGGCGCAATCGCTTTCAACTGAGCGTCGACGGCAGCCGGTTCGTCGAGATCAACCTGAACCAGCCGATCCTCAACGTCGCCGCGCTGCCGACCGCGGGCATCCAGGCCGCCGGCGGCCTGCAGCTCGAAATCGAGAATCGCGTCAACGCGCAATTCGCCGCGGCGGGACTGAACGGCGTGAATGTCAACGCGACGTTCGAGGCGGGGCCCGCGGCGCTGCATGCGCCGCTTGCCGATGATCAAGCCGGCGGCGCGACGTCGCTGCTACGCATCGCGTCGACCGGCACCGGCGACATCTACATCCGTCCGGCGAGCGGCGACGATCTCGCGGTGCCGTTGATGCTCGGCACCGAGCAGGGCGGCCTCGAAGTAGGCGCGCACGCGGCGCGTCGCCCGGCGCCGAACGGCATCTCGCTGCGCGCCTCGAATCCGGTGATCCTCGCCGCGCTCGGCGGCACGGCGCAGAGCGCGATCAACCAGGTGACGCTCGAACAGTTCCAGCCGCCGCCGGCGACCGGGACGGTGCCGGTCAATGTCGGGCTGAACCTGAATACGACCGCCGCCGGCGACAGCGACTTCCTCGACGCGATCGGTGGATCGCCCAGCGGCCGTCGCAACGGCGTGCGAGAGAAGCTCATGGCGGGCGCGCCGGCCAACGCGTTCACGAACAACGTCAAGGCGTACACGCTCGGCGCGGGCGGTCTCAACATCGGCACGCAGGTGGCGGGCACCGTCGGCAGCGACGGGACGCCGCCGACGGCGGCCGACTACGACAACGTCTATACGACCGTCGATCGGCAAGTCGATCTGTTCAACCTGATGGCGCTGGCGCCGAGCGCGATGCCGGCGGTGCCGGTGCAGAGTCTCTACGGCAACGCGAGCACCTTCTGCGAGCGCAGGCGCGCGTTCCTGCTGATGGATCCGCCGGCCTCGTGGAGCACCGTGCAGCAGGCGACGGATCCGAACACCGGCGTCAACGCGCTGCGCCTCGGCTTGTCGAAACAGTACGCCGCCGTGTTCTTCCCGCGGGTGACGATCGACGATCGCGGCAAGAAGCTCGACATCGGCCCCGCCGGCGCGATCGCCGGACTGATGGCGCGTATCGATGCGACGCGCGGCGTGTGGAAGGCGCCCGCCGGCACCGAAGCCGATCTCCGCGGCGTCGTCGGCCTCGAGCACAAGTTCTCCGATCCGGAGAACGGCGTCCTCAATCCGAAAGCGGTCAACACGCTGCGGATCTTCCCGAACGGGATCGTCAACTGGGGCGCGCGCACCATGGACGGCGACGACGATTTCGGCAGCGAATACAAGTACATCCCGATCCGCCGGCTCGCGCTGTTCATGGAAGAGAGCCTCTATCGCGGCTTGAAATGGGTGGTGTTCGAGCCGAACGACGAGCCGCTCTGGGCGCAGATCCGCCTGAACGTCGGCGCGTTCATGCACGACCTGTTTCGGCAGGGCGCGTTCCAGGGACGCACGCCGCGCGACGCGTACTTCGTGAAGTGCGACGGCGAGACCACGACGCAGAGCGATCGCAATCGCGGCATGGTCAACATCTGGGTCGGCTTCGCGCCGCTGAAGCCAGCCGAGTTCGTCGTGCTCTACCTGCAGCAGATGGCCGGACAGATCGAGACGTAGAGGAGTGACTTGCCATGGCGCAATTCAGCGTGAATACGCACCGGTTCGATCCTTACAAGAACATGAAGTTCCGGCTGAAGTGGGACGGCAAGTACGTTGCCGGCGTGAGCAAGTGCAGCGCGCTCAAGCGGTCCACCGAGCCGGTGCTGCACCGCGAAGGCGGCGACCCGAGTATGCAGCGCGTCTCGCCGAGCATCTGGAAGCACGAGCCGATCACGCTCGAGCGCGGCGTCACGCACGATCCCGAGTTTGAAGCGTGGGCGAACAAGGTGTGGAACACCGACGGCGACGCCGCGGTCTCGCTGAAGGAATTCCGAAAGGACATCACGATCGAGCTGCTGAACGAGCAGGGCAAGGTCGCGAAGGCCTACAAAGTCTTCCGCTGCTGGGTGTCGGAGTATCAGGCACTGCCGGAGCTCGACGCGAACGCGCACGCGGTCGCCATCGAGCACATGGTGCTGCAGAACGAAGGGTGGCAGCGCGACGAAGACGTCCCGGAGCCGACCGAGACCTAGCGGTACGGAGGAGCGGGTCACGTGTTCACGGTTGTCTTGCCGGTGCATGGCGGCGCCGCGTCGGTCCGCGCGCTCGACGGCGAGGACGAGCGCGCCGTCGATGCGGTCGATACGCGGACGGCGATCGCGCTGCTGCAGCGGGTCGTCACGGGCCCCGATCCGGCGCGGCTCGCCGCCGCGGATCGCGATCGGCTGCTCGCGGCGGTATACACATCGACATGGGGCCGCGACATCGAGAGCGTCGAATGCTGCGACGCCTGCGGGAAGCGGTTCGACCTGCGCTTCTCGATCGACAACCTCGCCGCCGCGCTCGATCTCGATCGACCTGCTGCCGCCGAGCGTCAGCCTGACGGCACATATCGCACGCCGCACGGATCGGTCTTCCGTCTGCCGGCGTTCGACGACGAAATCGGTTTGACATCGCCATCGGAGTTGCTCGCGCGCTGCGTGGTACATCGCGACGCGAGCGACGACGATGACGCCCTCGAAGCGGCGATGGAGGCGGTTGCGCCGCTCATCGATCTGAACGTCGACGCCGCGTGTCCCGAGTGCGGGCACGCGCAGCAGATCCGCTTCAACATCCAGAGCTACGTCCTCGGCCGTCTGGTGCAGGAACGCCACCGGCTGTTGTCGGAGATCCACGCGCTGGTCTGCTCGAACGCGCCACGCCGCCGCCGGTGACGATGCCGGCGACGCCGCTCGCCGATCCGTTCGCGCCACCGTCACACGCGGCAGATGCGATCGAGCCGCCGGCCTCGCCAACGCCCGCGATCGCGCCTCCGCCGGTGCTTCCGGCGCCGATGGCACCGGCTCCGATTGAACGTCGTCCGCATGTGCGGATCGAATCAGGACGCGTTCGCGATGGCAGCGACCCCGTCGAACCCACGCCGCCGCCGATCAGCATGCCGGTAGACGCGCTGCCTGTCGCTCCTCGCGCGCCCACGCCGCACGAGACTGTCGAGGTCCGCGAGCGCGAGACAGTCATGCGTGAGCTGCGCGTCTCAGCCAACACCGTGCGCGTTGAAGCCGCGGCGCCGCGCCCCGCCGAATCCATCCCACCACACGACGGTCCGGATCCGCTCGTGATCGCTGATGCGTTCATGTCGGAGCTGCTCGCGCGATCGGTGGCCGCGCCGCCCGCGCGCATCGATCGTGCGCAACCGCCGCGCGCCGACATCCGCGACCTGACGCCGCCCGCCGCGATCATTCCGCCGCCGCCAATCGAGCCGGCGCCTCGGCGTGTCGAGCCGCCGACTGCGCCCGAACGATACGTCGAGTCGATCGACCCGGGCCTCACGATCGGCGCCGTCACGATCGAAGTTGCGCCTCCGGTCGCACCGCCCGCGCCGCCACGCACCGCCGTTCGCAACGTCCTCGTCGGGGGCAGTCGTGGATTTCGCAGCGTGTTCCGCTCCGCCGGGTCCGCCGGGTTGGGGCAGTTGTAGTCATGCCGGTCCTGAACCTGTCGCTCGTGACGCAGACGTTCCTCACGGTGATCAACACATCGATCACGAACTCGCCGGAATGGAATGCGATCAACGTGCTCGACGTGAGTCCGCTGCCGCCGGATCGTCTCGCGGGCAATCACACCGTCGGCTTCTACCTGTACCACCTCACCGAGGACGCGTCGCGGAAGAATCCGCCGCCGCTCGCCGCCGACCTCGACGCGCCCGACGTGTTTCAGCCGATGGGGCTGCAACTCTACTACCTGCTCACGGCGCACAGCGATCTCGGCGGCCCGAACGGCCCCACGGCCGAGCAGTTGATGATGGGCCTCGCGATCAAAGCGCTGCGTGACGTCTGCGTGATCGACGATCAAACGATCGTCGCGGGCGCGGCGGTGCTCCCCGGTCCGCTGGTCGGACGCGGTAACCGCTTTCGCATCACGCTGCGGGCGCCGAGCGCCGAAGAAGCCGTGCAGTACTGGACGGCGGGATCGCAGCCGCTTCGCCTCGCGGCGTACTACGAGGTCTCTCCCGTGCTGCTCGAGCCCGAGCCGGCGCTCGTGCGTCCCAATCGCGTCTTCTCGTTCGGCGTGCGATCGGTCGCCGGCGGCCGGCCGCGCCTCGACTTCACGACGAGCGACGTCACCTTCCAGCTGCCTGGCGAACCGCAGCGGACCGTCGAAGCGCGTCCCGCCGAAGCGCCGATCGGCGGGCGCGTCACGTTCCGCGGCTCGGATCTCAGCGGACACGCCGTCGATCTCCTGGTGCGCCACGTGTCGTGGCTGCACGCGGAAGCCGTCGATCCGATCGTGTGGGGCGTGACGACGACGGGCGCGACGGTTATCGCGACGGTGCAGAACGTCGCAGGCACTCAGGTCGTGCTGCCCGGCGTGTACCTCGGTGAAATCCGCATCACGCAGACGACGACGCTGCCGGATGGGACCACGCGATTGACGACAGCGACGTCGAACGCTGCACCGTTCGCCGTCACACCGCGGATCGATCCGCCGGTCAACTTCGTGGCCGGACTCGGCACGATCACCGGCACGAACTTCGATCCGGCGCGGCTGCCCGATGATCACGTGCAGGTGTTGATCGGCGGCGAGCGGCTCACGCGTGTCGCGGCCGCGCCCAACACGGGCCAGTTCCGTGTCGTCGACGCGAGCACGATTGAGTTCCGGCTACCCGCGACGATCGCGCCGGGAACGATCGTGTCGCTGCGGATTCTGGTTCGCGGCGTCGAGTCGGCGCCGTTCTGGGTGACAGCGCCATGATCGCGACCGCCGCCGCCATAGCTGCGCCGCCACTCGCTGACGTCGTGGTGCGATGGGCCCACGAGCGGATCCTCGCGCTCGCCGACGATCTCGATGCGCGGCTGCCCGCGCGCTGGGCCGACCTCGAGTGGCGGCGCGGATGGCCGCGACTGACGCTCGAAGTCGCGGCGCGCGTGCTCGAGGCGACGGGTGAGGGATGGGCGCCCGACTGTGCGAGCTTCCGCTGGCTGCTGCTGCGGCGTCACGAGATCGAACCGGGATTGTCGTGCGCGGTGTCGCTCGATCCGTGCATCCGCGAGTGGCTGCTCGGCCGCAGCCAGATCGCCGAACCGCTCGTGCCCTACGTGGGCGTGGAGCGCGGCCGCGATCCGCTGCCGTCGTGGCCCGTCGCCGACGCCGCGGCGCAGATCGGGCGCCTGCTCGAGGATGGGCCTGCGACGCGCGTCCGCTGTCTCGTCGAAGGCACGGCGGGCTCGGGACGGGTCGCGTTCGCGCAGGCGGTCGCCGCGCGGTTCGGCATGCCGCTGATCGTCGTCGGCCGGGACGCCTCCGGCCTCGAGATGTGGGTGCTCGCCGAGCGTCAGGCGTTTCTCGATCGGTGCGCGATCGGGTGGGTCGCGCCTGGGTTCACACCCCCGCACCACCTGCTGCCGTTCCCGCTGCAGTTCGGCTTCATCGATGAGCGCGATGCCGTCGAGCCGCAGCCGTACGTCGTCGACATTCGCGTGGCGGTGCCACCGCCGACTGCCGACGAGCGCGCGGCGCTGTGGCGCACGGCGCTTCCCGGCTGGCCGGCAGACGACGTCGATCGACTCGCGCAACGCCATCGCTTGACGCTCGCGGACATCAGTTACGTCTCGCGGCAGCGTCCCGCGTCGCCGTCGATCGCGGCACGGCTCCTCCGCGAGCGCTCGCGGGGACGGCTGCACGCCCTCGCGCAGCGGGTCGACTGTCCGTTTTCGATGGACGACCTCGTCGTGTCGCCGCCGGTCCGCGACGCGCTCGAGGATCTCGCGTTCGAAGCGGCGCATCGTGTCACGTTCTGGGAGCGCGACGTCGCGCGCCGGATGTTCCCGCAGGGCCGCGCGCTCGTCGCGCTCCTGAGCGGCGCGCCCGGCACCGGCAAGACGATGGCGGCGCAGGTGATCGCAGCGGCGCTCGACATCGATCTCTATCGGATCGATCTCTCCGCGATCGTGAGCAAGTGGGTCGGCGAGACGGCGCAGAACATCGAACGGCTGCTCGCCGACGCTGCGACGCTCGATATCGTGCTGCTCTTCGACGAAGCCGACGCGCTGTTCGCGAAACGCAGCACCGAAGTCCGCGACGCCAACGACAAGTTCGCGAACATGGACGCGAGCCATCTGCTCACGGCGATCGAGAACTACCCGGGCATCGTCCTGCTGACGACGAACCTGAGGGGAAACATCGATCAGGCGTTCGTCCGGCGGATGCGGTTCATCATCGATTTTGCGAAACCGGATCTCGCGCAGCGCACCGAGCTGTGGCGCCGATGCGTGTCGGGTCTTGCAGGCGCCGGGGCCGCGGAGCGGCTCGCCGCCGATCTGCCGCGTCTCGCGGAGTCGGTGGAAGCGACCGGCGCGGAGATCAAGTACGCGGTGCTCGCCGCGGTGTTCCGCGCGCAGCGCGAGGGCGCGGCGCTCACTATGGCGCACCTCGTTCACGGATTGAATCGCGAGCTGTCGAAAGAAGGCCGCGCGCTCGCCGGCCGCGAAGCGAGGAGGCTTACCGGTGAACTCACGTAGCCGCCGCGTCACCCTCGGATCGCTGCGCGTACGCGTGCCGCACATGAGCGAGGCGGACGCGTGCCGGGTGGCGAGCGGCGTGGCGGCGCGCATCGCGGCGCAGCCGGCGCCTGCCCGCGACATCGCATTACTGCAGGTGCGTGTCGCGGCGCCGGCGGACGCGACGGCCGACACAATGGCGGCGCTCGTCGCCGAGGCGATCGGAAAGGCGGCGCGATGAACCACGCCGCTCCAGGCCACGGCCACGAGAAGGCGCTGCCGGGCGGCGCCAAACGCGGCGGTCGACTGCTGCGAACGCCCATGCGCGCGACGCGGTGGGAAACCGAGGCGCGCGACACGTCGCGGCGCTTTCTTGCCGGCTGCGACAATCTCGCGCGGTTGATCACGCCGGCGCCGGCGGCGTCGAAGAAAGTGGCGGCGAGCACGGGACGGCCGCTGCCCGCGGCGCTGCGCCAGATGCTCGAGAAGCGATTCGACGCGAACCTGCGCGCCGTGCGGATTCACACGGGCGCGGCGGCTGATGCGGCCGCGCGGCGCGAAGGCGCGGAGGCGTTCACGTCCGGCCGCGACATCTATTTCCGCAGCGGCTGCTACGTCCCGCAGTCGCGCGACGGTCTCGGTCTCCTCGCGCACGAAGTGGCGCACGTGCTCCAGCAGACCGGACGCCGCAGCGCGCAGTCGCGCCTCGAGGCGCGCGACATCGCCGCCGCCGGCTTGGTGCAGCGCGCCGACTGGACGAAATATCCGCGCGATCTGCCGCAGACGATCGATCTGTTCGCGCTCGGCGAGAAATACAAGCCGACGCTGCTGCCCGGCGACGTCGCGAAGCTCGACAAGTTCCTCAAAGACGACCTGCAGTGGACCGTGGGCACGCAGCTTGGCGAATCGAACCCGAACGGCACAAAGCTCGCCGAGCGTGTGCTCGCGAGCGGCGAGTGGGACAGCACGACCGTCGCCGAAGCGCTCGGACCCGCCGGCATCGACGCGCATCTCAAGCGCGATCCGCTCAAGAAGTACTTCCCGTGGCAGTTTCTCGACACCTACACGCGCTACCTGTTCGGGCCCACCCGCGCCATTCAGTCGCTCTGGGCGCCGGGCGACGACTTCGGCGATTTCCAGAAGTTCGCCGATCGCCTGTGGGACCAGCAGAACGCGGCCGCCGGTCCGGTCGACAACGAGCTCTTCTTCGACACCGTGTACAAGGTGAAGACGACCGACAGCGATCGGCTCGATCAGTTCTCGATCCTCGAGGCCGCCGTCAAGAAGGGCGAGGCGGACGTCTCGGGCATCCGCGTGCGGCAGGAGATGGCCGGCCGGCTCCTGTTGCAGTACCGAGGGATTCAGAAAAAGCCCGGCGGGAACGTGATCTTCGACCGCGTCGTTGCCGACATCATCGCCATTTGCGAGCGCGCGTCACATTTCTGGGACGCCGTGCTCATGACGATCGCGTCGTCGGCCCAGCTCGACGCGCTGAAGAAGTACGCCTCGAAGCCGGAGGCCGAGCCGTTCAAGCGCGAGCTCACCGAGATTGCGGCTCTCGTGTTCGTGCGCAAGGACGGCGCGCTGCCGACGGCGCGCGAGTTCAGCGACAACATCGACCGTGCGACGACGTCGCTGACGAAATTCTTGTTCGGGAAGGTCGAGCAGAAGCTGATCGCGCTGTCGCGGCAGGAGAAATGGGACGAAGGGCTCGCGTACTGGTACGGGTTTCAACTCCGCGCGATCGAAGAGCTGCAGTCCCTGCTGCGCGAATACCGCTATCCCGCCGACGCGAATTTCCCGGGCAAGCGTCCGGACGTGCGCATTGCGACGCGCCTCAAGGTCGCGCACGAGCTCGCGATGTTCGGGTACGCGTTCGGGTGGGACGCGCTGCGCATCCGCTGCGAGCACGTGCTGAACGCAACCGAGCCCGATCAGATCGAGAACGAGATTGCGCTCCTCGGCGACTGGACGCGCGACCGCGAAACGGGGATGGGCGAGCTGGCGACCACCGACAAAGGCTTCGATCCGACCGCTCCGCTCGAAGGATTCGGCGGCCTGACGACGCGCGATCTGCAGAATCTGTTTTTCTTCGAGTACTACAACCGCTTCACCGCGGAAATCAAACGGCTGCTCGAGACCAACGGTGAGGAAGGCGACTTCAGCCAGTGGCGCACGCGCGTGCTCAATCGCGCGCACGACGCGATGGCCGACTTCCAGAAGCCGAAGCGCTACATCATTCCACGCGGCGAGTTCCAGCTGGCGATGGCGCCGCAGGCGGGTCAGGAGGGAGCGCCCGATAACGCGAAGACCCGTACGCGATTCGCGGAGCTCGTCGAAGGACATTCCAAGACGACGGCGTTTCTAGGCAGCCTCAATGCCGGGTTCGAGGTGTCGGCGACGAAGGCGATGTCGATCTTCCCCGTCTACGCGCCGAAGACCGGGCCGCTGTACTTCTGGACGATCCCGCCGCTCGAGCCGCTCGTGCGGCAGCTGAAGACGCTCGAGATCAACGTCAACGGCGTGCCGGTTCGCCTCGACGAGCTCGTGCAGCTCGAGATCCTCGGCGTCGAAGCGCATCGCGCCGAGCGCGCCGCGAAGGAAAACGCCACGATTGCCGACGAGCCGCCACCTGCGCCGCCGGAGCCGCCGCAGCCGGACTGGGTCGTGTGGTTGAACGCGTTCCTCCGGATTGGCGGAAAGCTCGGCAGCGCGATCCAGGAAGCGATTCACACGATGCTCGACACCGCGCGCCTGCATGCGCAGTCGGAGCTGACCGGCGCGATGCGCCGCGCCGACACGCAGGACCGGGGGATGCTGCTTACGTTCCTCGTGCGGCCGCTGCTCGAGACCTACGACGGCACGGTCAAGACCTTCAGCCAGCCGAGCGACGCCGTGCGGCACATCGAGAACTTCCTCGGCACCGTGTCGCCGGAATCGGATCGGCCGCTCCACGAAGCGGCAATGGTGCTGGAGCTGTTCCGTCCCGGCTCCGGCGAGGATCTGGTGCCGATCTTCTCCGAGAAGGTCACGCGCTACGAGCTGATCGTCTCGTGGCAGGCGATGCTGGTGCGCACCCGGAAGCAGGCGACCGACGGGCTCGTGACCCTGCGCAACGTGCTGACGGCCGCCGAACGGCGAGACGAATCGTGGATCGGCGAGACGGTCCCGCGCCTCCAGACCGTGATCGACGCGATGGAGGAGAAGAAGAAGAAAGCGCAGCTCGAATACGGCTTCATCGGCCGCAAGCCGTCGCGCGAACGGTCCTACACCACCGCCGACTACGTGCTCGGTCCGGCCGTCAATCAGGCGCTCGGCAACGAGAAGTTCGTGGACGTGCCCGCGAATCTCGTCGACACGAAATCCGGCCGCCGCATCCTCGCGGGCGATCCGTTCACGATCGACGGCGTCCACTGGCAGCTCGCCGAGATCTTCCGCGAGTTCGAGTACTACCCGGACTGGGGCAACCCCTATAAACCCGAAAGCTACCGGCCGTCGCGGCTGACGGTCGAAGGCACGCTCGTGGCGGTGGACCCGGCGACGCGGAGGCGCGCAAGCAATCGCGAGCTGCTCTCGGTCTACCGCAACGGCCATCTGCTGCGGCTGCGCGAGAACGACGACGCCGTGCTCGCGGAGCTGTCGAACGCGGTCGGCATGTATGCGATCGTCGTGTCGCTCGAGGAGCTCGAGGCCTTCATCGAGAAATCGGTGGAGGTGATGATGGACCTCGCCGAGTTCATTCCCGGCGCGGGCCAAGTCCTGATGGCGACGCGCCTCGTCACGTCGCTGCTGTCGTTCCTCGCCAGCGACGAGTTCGCCGAGATCCGCGACAAGGTCCTCGACGATCCCGCGGGGTTCATCGAGGAGCTTGCGAAGCTGGTCGCCGGCGAGCTGTTCCGGCCCGAGCGGATCGCCGACTGGATCCTGCTCGGGGCGCTCGTGCCCTCGCAGCTGAACAGCCTGAAAGCGTCGCCGAAGCAGCGCCCGCCCCGCGCCAAGAACCGCCCCGGGACGATTGCGAAGTTTGCCGCTGTGATCCGGAAGCTGGTGACGGTCGGGCAAGGCTTCTA
>QHWQ01000076.1 GCA_003222635.1 Acidobacteriota bacterium
GACGGCTACGCGCTCTTCTTCATCACCTGCGGATTACTCGGAGTACCTGCGCTCGTCCTGTGCCTCGTGCTCGCGCGCGCCACACGCCGGGCGCGCGCGGCATGAACGCGCGTGGCTTTGCAACCGGCCGTTGGCTGTTGGGTTTTGTCGCGGCGCTCTCAGCCGCCTGCGCTACCCCACAGGCCACCGTGCCTTCCGGCGCCATCATCGTCGGCGTTCGCACCGGCCCCAACAACCTCGATCCCCGTCTCGGCAGCGACGAGACATCCGAGCGCGTGGCGCAGCTGGTCTTCAACTCCCTGCTGACAATCGGGCCTGACCTCCGGCCAGGACCGATGCTGGCGGAGCGTATGGACAATCCCGATCCGCTCACCTACATCGTCACGCTGCGGCGCGGAGTGAAATTCCACGACGGTCACGAATTCACTGCGAAGGACGTCGTGTTTACCTACGGCCAGATGATCGATCCCTCGTCCGTCTCGCCGGCCAAGGGGGCGTATAGCAGCCTCGAGAGCGTCAAGGCGCTCGACGATTACCGGGTCGAGTTCAAGCTGAAAGAGCCGTTCTCGGCGTTCCCCATTCAGCTCGCAGGGCCCCCTAAGATTGTGCCCGCGGGCGCAGGTCCCGACTTCGGTCAGCATCCAATCGGCACCGGCCCGTACAAATTCGTCCGCTACGCCGTGGACGACCAAGTCGTCCTCGCGGCGTTCGCCGATTACTTCGATGGCCCGCCGAAGAACAGCGGCATCGTGATCCGCGTGCTCCCCGACGACACGATGCGCGGGCTCGAGCTGCGCAAGGGCTCGATCGATGTCGTCGTCAACGACCTGCCGCCCGACATCGTGCATCAATTGGAGAGCGACAACTTCCACATCGCGAAGTCGCCGGGACTCGACTACTCCTATATCGGCCTCAACATGCTCGACCCGGTCCTGAAGAACGTGCGCGTGCGGCATGCGATCGGCTACGCGATCGATCGCCACGCCATCGTCGACTATCTCCGCCGGGGGCTCGCGCGGCCGGCGACCGGTCTCATCCCATCGCAGGCGTGGGCCTACGAGCCCGACATCTTCCAGTTCACCTACGACCCGAATCGCGCGCGCCAGCTGCTCGACGAAGCGGGCTACAAGGATCCTGACGGCGATGGTCCGCTTCCCCGCCTGCAGCTCTCATTGAAGGTCGGGAACGCGGAGGAGGTCCGGCTGCAGGCGACCGTCATCCAGCAGCAGCTGCGCGACGTCGGCATCGACGTCGACGTCCGCTCCTACGAGTTCGCGACGATGTATGCGGATGTCATCAAGGGGAACTTCCAGATGTTCGGGCTGCAGTGGGTTGGCGGCGCAATGGCGGATCCCGACATCCTGCGGCGCGTCTTCTACTCGACGCAGACGCCGCCGGCCGGCTTCAACCGCGGCCACTACGACAATCCGGAAGTGGATCGCCTGCTGGATCTCGCCGGCGCCGCGAAGACCGAGGCCGAGCGGAAGAAGTACTACGGCGCGGCGCAGAAGATCATCGCGGAGGACGCGCCCTATATCAGCATCTGGAACCGCACGAACGTCGCCATCGCGCGACCGATCATCACCGGCCTTCACCTGAATGCGACAAGCGACTTCGTCGCCCTCAAAGATGTCATCAAAACCAGGCTTTAGCCGGACTCGCCTTGGCGCGCCCTTCGCATACGGCTCAGTTCAAGCCACGCACCTGTCACGCCGAGAAGACGTACATCCATGTCCCGAGTCCTGGTATTCGTGTGCGCGCTCGTACTGGGCGCATCCGCCGGCGTTGGCGCGACCTCGTTTGATTCCGTCACCTTCGACGATCTCGTCACGCAGGCCGACGTCATCTTCGTCGGCGACGTCGTCGACGTGCATCCCTATCTCCTGCAGACGCGCGAGAGGACGATCGTCAAAACGCGCGTGACGTTCCGCGTGGACGACCCGCTCTACGGGACGACGAGTCTCGTGGAAGTGTTCGACTTTCTCGGCGGCGAAACGGCTGAGCTCGGCATGCGCGTCGAGGGGATGCCGGCGTTCGCGGTCGGCGATCACCGCCTTGTCTTCGCGCGGCGGGATCGCAGCATCAATCCGATCGTCGGCTTCACGCAGGGGCTGATGAAGGTTTCCCGCGACGCCAGCGGCGTCGATCGCGTGCTGACGCTCGACGGCGCACAGGTCGCACGGCTCTCCGACTTCCGGTCGCGCGTGATGGGCGGCCTCATTCAGGCGAGGAAGAAATGAAGGGGCGCATCGGTATCGCATTCGTCGCGCTCTTCGTCCTTCTGCTGGCCGATTCCGGCCGTGCCTACTTCTCGCAGGGCCGCCGCTGGCCCGCGAACACCACCATCGTCGTGCATCTCGAGCTCGGCTCACCCACGACGGCGCTGATCGACGGCAGCGGCGACTGGGATAGCGTCGCCGAAACCGCCTTCGGCATGTGGAACCCGTATCTGAATGGCGTCACATTCAGCACGCGCCGCGATTCGTCCGCGATCTCGTCGGGCAACGGTCTCAACACCGCCAGCTTCGCGGACGATGTGTTTGGCGAGCCATTCGGCTCGGGCGTCGTGGCGGTCACGCAGACGTTCTACTCGCCGCGCAGCAACACGATCACCGAGGCGGATGTCGTCTTCAACAAGGGGCGCAGCTGGAACTCGTATCGCGGCAACCAGCGGCCGGGCGTGCTAGATGATCAACGGCGCGCTCGCGCTCTACGGCGGCGCCGCGTCTACGCCGTCGCCGTCAACCCCAGTGCCGGCACCCGCGCCCGCTCCGGCTCCCGTGACGCGGAACACGCTCGACCCCGGCGCACGGCTGACGCCCGGGCAGTCGCTGATATCACCCGGCGGACAATTCCGGCTCGTGTATCAGGGCGACGGTAATCTGGTGCTCTACGATGACGTGCAGCACGCGCCAGTCTGGTGGACTGGCACGAGCGGCCGCGCAGGTGTCGTGGGAATGCAGGTTGACGGGAACCTTGTGATCTACGACGCGTCGATCACGCCGCTCTGGATGAGCGGCACGGCCGCGAACACCAATTCACGGCTCGTGCTGCAGGCTGACGGCAACGTCGTGGTCTACAGCGCCGACGGCCGCGCGCTGTGGGATCGCTTCAGCAATCCCGCGGGATTTGTTCCTTAGGGCACACATCTGTAATGACGGAGAGCACGCGCGCGTCGAAGCCCCGCGCGCGTGTGGGGCGCCAGACGGTACACGAAATGCTCTTCTGCCGGCTGGACCCATGAAACAAGCGCACCCGCTCACAGGTGATCATCCGCGCCCTGCCCTCTCCGCCAGCCGGCTCATCGACGCCGATCCGGGTTTCGGGAGAACCTCCGCTGCGCAGCCGACCTGTGCCGTCTGCCACTGGGCCGTGCTCCCAGCGCGACGGTTCAAAGGCCGCATCGTCTGCCTTGCATGCATCGCCGAAGACTTCGTGGAGGACGGCGAGGAAACGTAGTCTGTAGACGCCATCTCAACACCTGAAACCACGAAGGACGCGAAGCACGCGAAGGCCTCAATTCGATTCCGAGTTCCAACCTCCGGGGTTGGCAGGATGTAATCGCGAACGCACGCTGACAACAGCAGCGTGAGAAGAATCAGCTTCGTGCGGCCTTACCCCTTGAGCGATTCCAATTCCTTGCGCGCGTCGGCGACGTACGGCGAATCCGGGTGGTTATTGACGATGTCCGTGAACGTCTTGCGGGCTTCGTCGGTATTTCCCTTCGCCTGATACGCGCGACCGAGCTGCATCAGGATGGCGTCCTCCGGCAGGTTCGCATCCTTCTTCCCCTGCAGTTCCTTCCACGTTGCAATCGCCGCGTCGGCCTGACCTGACGCGAGCTCCGCGTCGGCTTTCCCCATCGCCGCCATGCGGCCGTAAAGGCTGTCGGCACCCGCGCGTTTGATCACCTCGTCGAACTGCGTGACGGCGTCCTTCTGCTGACCGAGCGCGGCGAGCGATGCCGCCAGGTGATAGCGCGCCTGAAGGCCGGCCTGCGTATCCGGATACGCATCCGCAGCCGCTTTCAGCTTCGGCAGAGCGGCGTTGAGCTTCTGCGTCTCCGTCGAGAAAGTGCCCTTGGCGGTGATCGACGCCGCCGCCGGCGCATCGCCCGGATTGGACGAGGCCGTCACCGGCACGACCGCCGTGTTCAGCACGACCATCGCCTGCGCCAGCAGGTCCTGCCCGCGCGACTGCTCGCGGTTGCGATAGGCGAAGAACCCGAAAATCGCCACACCGAGCACGATCACGGCGACCAGCGCCGCGGTGATCTGGTTGCCGTGTTGCTGTGTGAACTCGCGCGTGGCGGCGACCAGCCGCGCGACTTCGTTTTCTTTCAGCTCTCGACGATGTTTAGTCTTCATGTAAGTTCCCAGTAATTCTATGCCCAGCCGAAGCTCGCTACTGGATCCATGCGAGCGAGAGGCTGGCGTCCCCGGGCGGATTTGAACCGCCGGCCTCGCGCTTAGGAGGCGCGCGCTCTATCCAACTGAGCTACGGGGACTGGTCGCAAGTGATCAGTTTATCAGGCTCAACAGATGTCCGCGTATCCGCACGCCTTGCCAATGGGCAACGACGTTGCGTCGATGGATCCCTTCCAGCACAAATATTGCGAATCGGCAGACCGTGGCTCACATGCCTCACGCCACGGCCGCGGGCAGTCGCCGCTGCGCGATAATTGGCGTAGCGATCTGTCTGTCTCTCTATCTGCGGCTGCCAATGGAAGTATCCGCAGCTGGCAATCTTGTGGCTGCCTACAACTTTAATGAAGGGAGCGGGACGGTTCTCAACGATCTGTCAGGAAATGGTAATCAAGGCACTTTAGTCAACGGTCCAGTCTGGAGCACCGGGAAATATGGCGGCGCGCTGACGTTTGATGGCGCGAACGATATCGTCACCATCAACGACGCCAACTCGTTGCATCTGACCACTGCGATGACCTTGGAAGCCTGGGTCAAGTCCACGACCACCAGTACCGGCTGGAGGACGGTGGTCCTGAAAGAAATCCCCGGCAATTTGGTCTACGCGCTGTACGGAAATATGGGCACGAACCGTCCAGGCGTGCAAATGACGACGACCACGGCTTTTGATACGAGAGGCACGGCTCAACTGCCGCAGAACACATGGGTTCATATGGCCGCCACCTACGACGGCGCAACATTGAATTTCTATCTCAATGGCGCACTGGTGGGTTCGAAGGCGGCCTCGGGCAGTTTGCGAGCGTCAACCAATCCGCTTCGCATCGGCGGCAACCTTGTCTGGGGAGAATATTTCAAGGGACAGATAGACGACGTCCGCATTTACAACGGCGTGCTGACGCAAGCGCAAATTCAAACCGATATGAACACGCCGGTCGTCGCATCGCTTCCGGATACAACGCCTCCGACGGCATCTCTCACCGCTCCAGCCGATGGAAGCGAGGTTGCCGGGCCGTCGGTGACAGTGTCGGCGACGGCTTCCGACAATGTCGGCGTGACGGGCGTGCAATTCCAGCTCGATGGTGTGAACCTTGGAGCCGAAGACACCGCGAGCCCGTACAGTCTGCAGTGGGATACGACACGCACCACCAACGGTTCACACACCATCACCGCGCTCGCGCGGGACCTGGCGGGCAATCAGGGCGCGTCATCTCCCTTTTCCGTCACCGTCGATAACATTCCGGACACGACACCTCCAACCGTCGCTCTCTCCGCGCCCGCTGGCGGAAGCACCGTGTCCAGCACCATCGCCGTCAGCGCGACCGCCTCGGACGATGTGGGAGTTGCCGGCGTGCAGTTCCTGCTGGATGGAGACGCGCTCGGCGCGGAAGATACCACTCCGCCGTATTCCACCAACTGGAATACCAGCACGACGACGAACGGACCTCACGTCCTCTCTGCCGTCGCGCGTGATGGCGCGGGGAATACCGCGAACGCGGCCAATGTTTCCGTCAGCGTTGACAACGGAGCCGCCGGACTGACCTTTGACGACGAATTCAATGGAACCACGGTGGACACGAACAAATGGTTCGTGATGAATCGGCATGGCGACTACAGCAACAGCGAGCTGCAGTGCTATACGCCGTCCAACGTCGTCGAAGCAGGTGGCTTGTTCACCATCACGACGCAGGTTCAGACGGCGACCTGCGGAGACGCCACGCACGCGCCTTCCACATGGAATTACACCTCGGGCATGATCATCTGGAAGACCTTCAACTTCACGTACGGAACGATCGAGATGAGGGCCAAGATGGCGGGTGGCCAGGGTCCGTGGCCTGCCCTGTGGCTCTTGGGAAAGGACTGCCAGGTATCCTTTCAGACGGGATCAGATAATTTCGGGGGTTGTAACTGGCCGAATGCGGGTTCGGACGAAATTGATATCACCGAAATCCTTGGCGCCCTGACGAACGTCAACCAGGCCATTCATAACAACCAGGGCAGCTACAGGTGCACGGCGACCACGAGCGACGTCAGCCGGAATTGGCATGTCTACGACTTGGTCTGGTCGCCCGGCAGACTCGTCTGGCACATCGACGGAGCAACGACGTGCACAATCACCACAGCGGTGTCTACGACGCCGAAGTTCTTGATCATCAACACCGCGGTGGCCGCGGGAGGCTCGCACGTCGATGATTCGACGCTGCCGCAAACCATGTCCATCGATTACGTGAGGGTCAGCACGAGTGGAACCGCCGATACGCAACTCCCGACGGCTCCGGCCAACTTTTCGGCTGCGATATCCGGCGGAAACGTCAATCTGGCCTGGAGTCCGGCCACCGATAACGTCGGCGTCACGCAATACAACGTGTACCGCAGCAGCGTTGCCAATTTCCTCCAGAGTTCGGCGAACAAGATCGGTCAGACCACTTCGACGAATTACACGGATACGACTGCGTCAGGGACGGTCTACTACAAGGTCACGGCGCAAGACTCGGCTGGGAACATAGGTGCGGCGTCCAACGAGGCCAGTGCCACACTGCCGATTGATACAACATCCCCTGTCGTTTCAATGACCGCTCCGGCAGAAGGTTCCACCGTGTCAGGTCCCGTCACCGTGTCGGCAGCGGCGTCGGACGATGTCAGGGTTGTCGGCGTTCAGTTCCTGCTCGATGGAAACAACCTGGGAACGGAAGTGACGACCGCCCCGTATTCGCTGAACTGGGATTCCGTCACGGCGGCAAATGGACCGCACGCCTTGTCGGCCAGAGCTCGCGACGCCGCGGGCAACGTCGCAACGGCCACCGCGGTAAACATCACCGTGAATAACCCTGTCGGAACGACCACCATCGACTTCAACGCCCACCAGGCGAATGTCAACTTGAATGGTCAGTATCCAACGGGTGTGGTTGACTGGGGGACGAATGTCTGGTGGGTGGCGAGCCCATGGGGACAGTTCACGACCAACAGCATCTCGTTCAATCGCGCAGGCATCACGTCCGGTTCGTTTACCTTCGTCAGTCCGAAACGATTGGTCAGCATCAAGGCCTATAACGGCGGCACCAGCGCGACCACCATCACGCTGACGTGCGCCGGCAATGCCACCGTGACGCAGAGCGTTTCTGTCGCTCAATTGGTGACGATCTCGACCGGCTGGACTGTCGCGTGTTCCACGGTGATGGTGGGATCCTCGAACGGATGGGACACGAATCTGGACGATGTGACGTACAACTGAGCGCTCTGCCCGGGCCGGGCGTAGGATAGTTGTATGCGCTGCTCATTCTGCGGCCGGCCCGATACCGAGGTGGCGAAACTGGTGGCTGGTCCGTCCCGGCTGTTCAGCGGCCCTGTGTACATCTGTGATCGCTGCGCCGCTCAGGCGATGCAGATCATGGAAGCGCACGCGGATGACGATCAGCCGCGTCGGGACGCACCGAGGCTGACGTAACATATCCGCCGCCCGCTAGCCGTCCACTGAGGCGTTCATCGACTTCTGCTCGCGCCTGTCGTCGCATTCGCCCAGACCAAAGCCCTGTCGATCGAAGGGGTCTGGCAGATTGCATCGGTCGTTACCACTGGCGCCGATGCCGCGAACATTTCAAAGGCGCCGCCCAGCATGATCATCTTCACCAAGGGCCACTATGCCTGGGTGAGCGTCAACAGCCCAGCCCCTCGAGCGGCGTTCTCGCCCGCAAAGGATCCCAGGAAGCTGACCGATGCCGAAAAGATGCTCGTGCAGAAGTCCGCTGCGGGCCAGCCCGTCAGCGAATCGACGGCGGTTTTAACGCGCGTTGAATGAGATCGACGTTGGGGTCGTTCGGTCGCTTCGGAGCGGTCGCAGAACGGAACGATCCGAACGACTCGAACGATCCGAACGACTCGAACGATTTATTTTTTATCGAGCCAGACGTCAGGATTAACGTTCCCCTCCCAGCACGAGTTCTCCCACACCTCGTCGTCCGGACGGCGCTTGTGGACGATGCGCATGGTCCACGGACGCGTGAACACAGTCGGATCCGTCACCGTCGCTTCGTAGGTCATCGTGTTCGCATCGTTGAACGTCATGCGCTCGGTGACGTGCGCGTTGTCGGTGTAGAAGTCGCCGATGTAGGTCAGGCGCGCGCCGCGGACGTTCGTCGTATCGACGACGAGTGTGTTGCCCTCCCAGTGGCCGCGCCCGTCGCCCATCCACAGCTTCACGTTGGAGGCGGGATGCGGCCGGTTGTCGAGCGGAATCACACGATACGCGTGATATTCATCCCAGATGAAGATGACCTGACCTGGGGTCTGGACGATCTTGTACGCCGGCACGATCGTGTAGAGCCGCGGGATGCCCGAGAGCAGGCAGCGGTGCTGCGTGTCGATGTGCTCCGGCCGCGTCGGGTGCTCGTAGTCCTTCTCTTCCTGCTTCTGCCGCGCGGCCGCCCACGGCTGATACGGCAGCTGGCCATCGGGCGGATCGATGATGCGGCTCGGCCGTTTGATCTCCTTGCCCGAGACGCGTTGATCGAAATCCTCTCCGCCGCTGATCGGATTGGTCAGCGACGTCGATCCCGCCATCGTCGCCGCCCAGATGCCCTGGACGTCAGGCTGGCCATCGGAGAGTTTCTGCGGCGGCCATGGACGGGATTCCTGCCCGACGAGGGCCGGCGTCGAGAGGACGCAGATCCCAAGAGCGACGATCAGATTGGATTTCATCTGGCAGCTCCTAAATCGGGATACGGATAAATCTTTTCGAAATCAAACCCGTAGCACTCGTACTCGTACAGCTGGAAGTTCTTTTCCTTGTGACGATAGAGGACCATGCTCATGTTCCACGGCCGCGTGAACACCGTCGGATCCTCGATCGTGACCGCGTAGGTGATGTGATCGGCGTCGGTCGGCGTGTAGCGCTCGACGACGTGCAGCGCCTCGCTGTGGAAGTTGCCGGCGCGGTCGAACCACGTCTGATCGTTGAAGTGGACGACGTCGACAACGAGCGTGTCGCCTTCCCAGCGGCCGCGCGAATCGCCGAGCCACCACTCGATCGGGCCTTTCGGATGCGGCGTGTTGTTCGTGAAGATGTAGCGCACCGTGTGCACGTACTCGTAGAGGATCGTCACCTCGGTCGGCTTCTGAACGATCTGAAACGGATACGGCATGTAGGTGATGTGCGGCACGCCGGGCAGGTAGCACCTGGTTTCCGGATCGAGCGTCGCGCGCTGCTCGTAGTTCTTCTTCTTCTGCGCGAGCGCCGCTGGCGTATACGGGATCTCGTTGCCCTCGACGACGCCGGGGCCGCCGGGCGCGCCTTTCTGCGCGGCATGATCCTGAATGTCCCAGGCGGCCGTGTTCAGCACCTGCCAGATGCCGGAGAGATCCGGCTTGCCGTCAGCCGTGCGCGGGATCGCCTGCGCGCGCGCGGCGGATGGCTGAGCTGACGAGAACGCCGCGACGACAAGGAGTGAAGGGAACCAGAGCCGCACGGAACCCCCTTTCCAGCAGCGAGTGGCTCAAAATGCCGGGCACACAGTAGCACCGCCGACCCGGCTCAACAAGGCCGAACAGCATGGCAACAAATCCGCATCTGGACGGCGGGATAGTCCGGATGCGCAGAGCGTCGCTGGCCGTTCTCCTCGTCGCGCTTCTGCTGGCGCACGCGCTGTTTGCCGGCGACGGCAAGGCGCAGGAAGCTCGTAAGGCGATCATCGCGCGTTCGAAGGTGTGGCTGCCGACGGATGTCACATCGAAGGATCTGAAGACCGGCCCCACCGGCCTCGGCTCATTCCCGCCGGGGATGCCCGTGACGTGCACCTACGTCGACAAAAAGTTGAAGGGCGCCACGCCAAAATTTCTCTGCCGAACGACCGGCGGCGTCGAACTGAAGGTGAAATACGGCGGGACCAACGGCGAAGTATATGGAGAGGTTGCGGCGACGCGGCTGCTCTGGGCGCTCGGCTTCGGCGCCGATCGCGAGTACTCCGTGCGTCTGATCTGCCGCGGCTGTCCGCGCGGTCTCGCGACGTCGCGCACCGATGCCGGCGATCAGATCTTCGATCCCGCGGCCGTCGAGCAGAAGCTGACCCCCGACGAGCTCTCGGACCAATGGAGCTGGGCGGAGCTCGATCAGATCGATGAATCCGCGGGCGGCGCGACGCGCGCCGAACGCGACGCGTTCAAGCTGCTCGCGGTCTTGATCCAGCACAGCGACAGCAAGGCCGTCCAGCAGCGCATCGTCTGCGTCGAACGTTCAGGCGAGGATGGCCGCTGCTCGACGCCGCTGATGATGATCAACGATCTGGGCTTGACCTTCGGCCGGTCGGACCTGCGGAACCGCGACCCGCAAGCGGTCGTGAACTTCACGGAGTGGACAAAGGTGCCCGTGTGGAAGAATGCGACTGGCTGTGTCGGCAACTTGGCGGGGTCGTTCAGCGGAACGTTGAAGGATCCCGTCATCAGTGAGGCCGGCCGTCAGTTTCTCGCCGACCTGCTGATGCAGCTGTCGGATCAGCAGATTCACGATCTGTTCGAGGCGGCGCGCGTGAATCTGCGCCCGCGCCTACCCGGCAGCGGACGCTCCGATTATCCGACCGTCGATGAGTGGGCGGCGGCGTTCAAGGCCAAGCGCGACCAGATCGCGAATCGCCGCTGCTAATACCCTGCTGACTGGCCGTCCTCGCGGAAGTTCGATCCCGCGCGATAGAAGCCCGCGATCGGCGCGGTGCACTTCGCATCGGTCGCCGCGCAGCTGCCGCCGGCGTTGCCGTCAGGCGTGAACATGATGCCTTCGTATCCGCCGACCGGACCGCCGTTGGACGAAGTGACCTTGTGTCCCATGTCCTTCAACTTCGCGCCCACAAGCTGATAGAGCTGCGATTCCATCTGCAGCTCGTTGCGCACCTGGTTGTGGCTGAAGCGCGCCATGTCGCCGGCGGCCTGCATGTTGGCGCCGAGGTCGAGGACGTTGACCAGCACCTGCATATTGCCCTGCCCCTGCTGGTCGCCGCCGTGCTGGCCCGTCACGAGCAGCGGCCGGTCGCCGTGCATGACGAGCACCGCTGACAGCGTGTTATAGGGACGCTTATTGCCAGCGATCACGTTCGGGCTCTTCGGATCCAGCGTGAACAGGCCGCCACGGTTGTGCAGGATGAATCCGTAGCCCGGCACGGTGATCCCCGATCCCCACCCTGCAACTGCAGAGCGAATTGGCGTGCGCCTTCGACGTCAGCATGTCGAGCGGCACGTTCACCGCGTTCGGATCCGCGTTGTGGGCGTAGACGTCGCGATAGACCGCCTTCTTCGCCTCGATGAGCGCGTGCCAGTACTGCGCGTTCGCGGGGCCGAGCGACGCGAGCGTCTGGCCCGGATACCACGTCGGCACGCACGCCTCGAGCACGTTGAGCGCCTCGACGATGCCCCACGCCTGCGAGGGCGCGCGCGTCGTGTAGACGGTGAACTCGCCGTGATACGTGTTCGACGCGGGCGTCACCCACTCGCCCTTGTAGTTGGCGAGATCCTCGAGCGTCATCGGCCCGCCGAGCGCCTGGGATTTGGCGACGATCGCGCGGGCGATCTCGCCCTTGTAGAAGGCGTCGCGTCCCTGCTGCTGGATCAGGCGGAACGCTTTGGCGAGATCCGGGTTGCGGAAGATCGTTCCGGCCGGCGGCTGCCTGCCGTTCACGTAGAACGTCTTGATCGAGTCCGGATCCTGCTGCGTGCAGCACGCCTGCAGCGGCAGCGCGTTCTTCATCCGCCAGAGTGATGCGATCTCCTCGGTGATCGGAAAGCCCTGATCCGCGTACTCGATCGCCGGCTGCAGCACCTCCTTGAAGTTCTTCGTGCCGAAGCGCGTGAGCGCTTCCTGCCAGCCCCAGAGCGAGCCGGGTACAGTGACCGTGAGAATGCCGCCGCCCGGCATGCCGGAGCCGGGGCCGAAGTTCTTCGGATCCGCTTTGTAGCCGAGCGACTGCATCCGCTCGAGCGTCAGGCCCGCCGGCAGGATGCCGCTGGCATTGAGCTGATAGACCTTCTTCTCTTTCGCGACGTAGATCAGCGCGAACAGATCGCCGCCGATGCCGACGTTTTGCGGGAAGGTGACGTTGAGCATCGCGGCGGTCGCGACGGCGGCGTCAATCGCGTTGCCGCCCTGCTGCAGGATGCGGAGGCCTGCCTGCGCGGCGAGCGGCTGCACGGTGCTGACCATCCCGTTGCGCGCCATCACTTCCGAGCGCGTCTGCTGGAGCCAGCCTTCGGATCGGTCGCCGCGGACGCCGCTGCAGAAGGGCGCCTTGCTCGCGTCGCTGCAGATGCGCGCCAGCGGCTGCTGCGCGAGTACGAAGCCTGAGCCGAGGACGACGCCGAGCGTGAGCGCCGGTAATCCCATCCGCCACCGTTTCATGCGCCGGCCTCCCTTGTGAAGTTGACGGAAATTCTAACGCCGGAGGCCGTCCAATTGCATCCGGCTGCGGCACGCTGCCACAACCGGTGACACAGTTCGTTGACGTTCTAGCGTGGCAGCAAACGGGGTGCATATGAATCCGTCAGTACGAACGCTGGGTGTCGCGTGCGCGTGCGCTTTCGTCTCCATCGGGATCGGCCATCTCGCTCAATCGACAGCGGCCGCGCAAGCGCCGGCGCCGGCCGCGCTCACCGCCTCTGATCCGCGTCTCTCGCCATTCGATGACGATGATGTGACTGATCAGACAGCCCTTCTCGAAGACGACGCGGACGCCGGCGTTGATGTCGATGCGCTCGTCGATCCGGCGACCGCCTCCTCGCCGGATTACACGGATGTGTCAGTCACGGCGCCGTTCGATGAGTACCAGCGAGCGGACGCGGCGTGGTTTCGAAAGCACGCACAAGAGGACGGCATCGCCGCCGCCGAGACATCAGACGAGCCGCTCCCCGTTGAGACTCCTGACGCCGGCCGAGGCCGATTTGAACACGGCCATCAAGCAGATGGTCGCCAGCGGGGCGACCGTCCACCGTCTGACCGTGTACTGGGCGCATGTGCAACCGAAAGGGCCGGGAGAATGGAACGAGGACGCGTGGAACAGGTATCACGAGATTTACGACAAACTGAAAGCGTGCGGCTTTCAAGTCATCCTGAATCCGATGGGCTCTCCCGATTGGGCGCGCATTACCCAGCGGCAAAACGGCAATCCTCGCGCCTTCCCGAGCGATAAGTGGCTCGGCTATTGGAACCTCTTCGCCCGCGAGCTGGCCACTCGCTTCGACGCTGACTCGTTCGAGATCTGGAACGAGGAGAACTCGATCGAATTCTGGGATCCCACCCCGAGTCAGCATGCGCCTTCGGCGACCGCCTGGACGAATCTCTTCTGTCGCGCCGCGAGCGAGATCCGTTCGGTGCGCAAGACGGCGCAGGTCGGGGTCGGTGGTCTCGCGGTGAACTCCCAGGGTGGGAAGAACAAGATTCCGGCGGGCCTGTTCCTCCAGCGCGCCTACGTGGCCGGCCTCAAGCGTTGCACTGACAGCTTCGTCGGCTTCCACCCGTACATGATCAATGCGTACTGCATCAACGGCCCGAACCCGCCAATGCAGGAGACCGATGCTATGGCCCAGTTCCGCCGCATCCGCTACTGGATGGGCAAGTACAAGCAGGGTGCACTGGATGTGTGGAACACCGAATGGGGATTCCCAAGCCGCACGTTCGTGACGAGTCTCAAGAAGCACACCAGCTGCCGCTATACACCCCAGCGCCAGGCGGCGATGATCCGCCGTGAATTCAATTACCTTGCGCAGCTGTCGCACCTTCGCTTCGCTGTCTACTTCAACATCCGCGACGATGGCGACGCGTATCCGTGCGGCACGCGCGCGACCGGGTTTTCGACCATCGGCATGCTGCCGTGCAACTGGACACCCGCGAAACCGAGCTTCGCGGTCTGGCGATCGCTGCCGTAGGCGTGCAAGTGCGTGTAGAATCGGCTCCGTAGCAAGGAGTCCATATGCGCCTGCGCATCTTGAACGCATCGATCGTCGTGGTCTGTCTGACGCTGTCCGGTGTCACGCTGCTCGCGCAGGCGCGCGGCGGGACGCCGCAGACCGACAAGGTGACGCCCGTCAACAGCGGAGCGAATCCGTATCGCGTGATCCGCGACTGGGGAAAGATCGAGGGGCGCGCCTGGGGCGGATCGAATGGCGTCGCCATCGACAAGGACGGCAAGACCGTCTGGGCCGTCGATCGCTGCTCGCCGGGCACGACGCCCGGCTGCGCGAACACGAATGTGAATCCGGTCCATCACTTCGATGAGTCCGGCAAGGAGATCAAGAGCTTCGGCGGCGGCATGTTCGCGTGGCCGCACGGCATCCACGTCGATCGCGACGGCAACATCTGGGTCGCCGATTCCCGCGCAGACGAGGCAACGCACAAAGGGAGCGTCGTCGTGAAGTTCGCTCCCGACGGCAAGGTGCTGATGACGCTCGGCAAGCCCGGTGTGAAAGGCAATCCGCCTGCTGCGCTGACCGAGCCGACCGTGGCGATCACCGATCCGCGCAATGGCGATGTGTACGTTGCCGAGAGCCACACCGACGTCACCGATCCGAATCTCGTCGGCCGCATCAGCGTGTTCGACAAGAGCGGCAAGTTCCTGCGGACGATCGGCAAGACCGGCACGGGTCCCGGCGAATTCCGCACGCCGCACGCGCTCGCGTGGGATTCGATGGGCCGGCTCGTCGTCGCCGATCGCCACAATCACCGCGTGCAGATCCTGACGAAGGATGGGAAGTTCGTTCAGGAGCTCGACAACTTCGGGCGTATCAGCGGGCTGACGATCGACAGCAACGACATGATCTACACGGCGGATTCAGAGTCGACCGAGCGCGTGCATCCCGGCTGGCAGCGCGGCATTCGCATCGGCAGCGTCAAGGACGGCAAGGTGGCGATGTTCATCCCGGCGCACAAGACGGATGCGCCGGAGGGCGCGATGGGCGAAGGCATCGCCATCGATGCCGCGGGCAACATCTACACCGCGGAAGCCAACCTTCGCGGCGTCACCAAGTACGTGAAGCAGTAGTTATTGGGAACGCCGCCGCGCATCGCGACGGTCGAGATATTTGAGGATTTCGCCGACGATTACGCACGCATAACCGACGGACAACGGAATCATCCAACGAGCTAAGAAACTCAACGGCTCATCCTCCGTCTGTTCAAATATACCCCACGCTATCAGGCCGATCGCGCCCATGATGACGCCTGCCAGGACCGCGGGATCGACTACGCGCTAAGATTCGAGTGAATCGGCTGCGAGGTATTGAAAGATCTGCCACGCGCATCGCTCGCAACCGTTGCGACTTCTGCGCCGCATAGAACGAAGAATGACTCGAACGATCCGAACCTTTCGAACGATCCGAACGACCTAGTATTGGAGAACCGAGAAGACGTTTTCTCCCGTTAGCTTCGACTTCCCGTCCAGGAACGTGAGCTCGATCAGGAACGCGAGCCCCAGCAGCTCGCCGCCAAGCTGCCGCACGAGCCGCGTCGCCGCGGCCGCCGTTCCGCCCGCTCGAGCGCGTCCTTCCCGTATTCCAGGTCGTAGATCTCCTTGATGGCTTTTGCCGGCAATTTTCCTGGCTTGCGCATCGGGATGAAGCCGGCGCCGATGCGCTGCGCCACCGCGGCGCCGAGGATGAAGCCGCGGCTCTCGATGCCGACCACCGCATCGATGCGCGCGGCGGCGTAGGGCGTGGCGAGCGAGTCGATGGTGGCCTTCAGCCCGTCCGGCTCCTTGAGCAGCGTCGTGATGTCGAAGAAGTTGATGCCCGGCTTCGGGAAATCCGGGACGGTGCGAATCATCTGCTTGAGGTCGATAGTCAACATGATTCCTTCGCGAACTTCGTGTCCTTCGCGGTTAACGTATTGAAAATCCCCTTACGCCGGTCGGATCTTCATCGACGACGGTCACGTGATCGACGCGCCCGCTCGGCGGCCCCTGGCGCAGGGCGCGCTCGACGCGCGTCACGGCCTCCTGCTCGCCTTCGACGTACGCCTCGACGCGCCCATCGAACAGATTCTTCACCCAGCCGGCGACGCCTTCGCGCGTGGCCGCATCGTGCGCGAACCAGCGGAAGCCGACGCCCTGCACCCGCCCGCTGATCACAAATCTGCGCGCGACCCGCATATTGGTAATCCGAATCTTACCTGTCCGCCGTAACGCGGGGCGATCCTGGCGCGAAGGCGGATAGGTGATACGCCCGCGCAAATTTTTTTGTGTCGCGCCGAGCGTTGCTGAATATAATCCGCGTCACCCCCCACAGCGCATACACAACGTCGTCGCGCTTACCATCCCCCAAAGCAGGCGGCCATTTTCCCGACCGAGGGCTACGGTGTCTCTGGAGCCGTTTGTGATGAGTCTTCCGCGCGTACTCCCCGCGTGGGTGTCACAGGTCTCGATGTATCTCGAGGAGCTCGACGATGCGACCGCGAATGCGATCGCGCTGCCGTCGGCGTACCTGATGGCGACGCCGGAGCGTCAGCGCGCGTATCGCGTGGGGCGCGTCTGCGCGAGCCGCGCGCTCGAGCAGATCGGCGTCAGGGGCGCGATGCCTGCCGTACACGAAAACGGCGGGCCCGCGTGGCCCAACGGCACCGTCGGCTCGATCACGCATGCGATGTCGCTCGTCGCCGCGGCGGTTGCCGCGCGGCGGCAGTGCTGCGGTCTCGGCATCGACATCGAGCCGATCACGTCGCTCGAGAAGGCGCACTCGCTCGCGTCGCGTGGAGCGACGACCGGCGAAGTGTTCGGCGTCATGGAGAACCTGCAGGTGGACTACGCGACCGCGGTGGCGCTGATCCTCGCGGCGAAGCACTCGCTCTACAAGTGCCTGCATCCGCAGGTGGGCCGATCGTTCAGCTATCTGGATGCGTCGATCGAGAACGTGCAGGGATCAACCGCCCGCTTCCGCGCGCGTCTCAAAGTGATGCTCTCGCCGGCGTGGGTCGGCGGCACGATCGTCACCGGCCAATTCGATATCGCCGGCGACTTCGTTCACACGGGGATCGCAATTCCCTGCTGATCGCACAGCTCTTGCATATCCTCCGGCCGGAGGCCGCGTATGTCCATTGGTGAACGTCTCCGCCGTGCAAGGCTGGAACAGGGGTTGACGCTTGCGGATCTGTCGGACCAAACGAAAGTCCAGCACTGGATTCTCGACGCCATTGAGCGGGATGACGTGGCGCGCGTTCCCGGCGGCGTGTTCATCCGCGGCTATCTGATGTCGTTTGCGCGGGCTGTCGGCCTGGATGGCGATCGCATCTGGGCGGATTTCAGATCCGAATTGCCATCGCCCACGGCTGAGCCGGCTGTGGTGCAACAACCGTCGGTTCCGGCCATTGGGCCCTGGACCATCGTGCGCGTGGCGGCGGTCGTGCTGGTCGTGGCTGTCGTGTGGCGAAACATCCCGCGCGGCAATTCAGACACCGTTGCCCCGACGCCTCCGCCGGCCCAGCAGCGGACCAGCGACGTCGCGCTCGCTGTGGTGACGACCACTATTGCCGCGGAGCCTGTCGCCGCGGCGGCGGTCCCTGAGCCGCCGAAAATTGTCGTGACGCCGGCGGCACCCGCCCCTGTGCCCGCAGCCGTGCCCGCGCGCGCGGTGGCTGCTGCCCGCGAGGCGGTGACCGAACCGATCGCGACGGCGGATGCGAATACCGTCGATCAGGCAACGCCGCCGCCTGCGGAGGATGTGGGAACGAACGCCCCCGCGGAGAGCGAATCCCCACAGGAAGAACCGTCAGCGTCTTCTAGCGCCGATACCAGGTGATGCGATCGCCCTTCGCGCTCGCTCCCGGCTGCTCCAGATAGACGACATCCGTCATGCCCGCGGACCGAAGCGGGCTCGACGGCAATTCGAACACGCGATCGTTGGTGAGAAACAGGCCGCCCGGCCGGAGCATCTTCGCGATGTTCGCCATCGCGAGCGACTGCTCGAACACGTCGTAATAGAGAAGGATGTTCGTCGCCAGCATCAGATCGAACCGATCCGCGGCCGCGAGGTCCGCGCGCTGCACGACGAAGTTCAGGTCGCGCGGGGTGACGGACAGGACGACAGATGGACGCACCGCGACGCCGCGCACGGCGACCCGCCCGGCGGTCGGCGGCGGCGTCGCAATGGTCGCCGTTTGCCCGATGCGATCGCCGAATCGCTGCCAGTAGCCCGTGAGCTCACGCGACCACGGGCGATCCAGCTCGCGCGGCAGCACCAGCGTGTAGGCAGTGCCCTGCCGCGCACGTGCACGCGCGGACTCGAAGTGGCCGAGCACGCGCGGGCTCAGATCGAACGCCGTCACCTGCACGCCACCCGCGGCGGCCAGCCCGAGCCGCGTCAGCGAATCGATCACCGCGAAGGGCTGGATCGTCTGCGGCGGGTAGAAGTCGTGCCCTTCCTGCTTGTCGGTGAAGTCGAGCCCCGGTCCGACGATCGCGACGCGCCGGACGAGCGCGGGCTTGAGCAGGCCATTCGACTTGACGTCCTCGAGCGCCCTCTCGATGCCGAAGTCGATGGCGATCGACGTGTCCGACGAGAGGCCGCGGTCGCGGAAGATGGTGACCTGATCGACGAGCGGCGCGTTCGGATCGAGCAGCGTCGAGGCGTGCACCGCGCTGCCCACGACGGCCGCGCGGTCTTCCAGGTAGCGGCGCAGCTGCGCCTTGCCGGCGTCCGTCGAGGGGTTGATGCTCTGCCGCGCGATCACCTGGCGTGCGAGCTCGAGCCGGGCGTTGCCTCCAGGCGACACGAGGCCCGCGATGAAATCGTCGATCCGTTTTTCGAGCAGCGGCGACGGGACGAACCTCGTCGCGCCGGTCTCGCGTTGCCTGACGAGGACGCCGGCAAGCTCGTTCTCCGTGACGCGCGGCTGTGTGGTGAAGCTCGTGCCGAAGAGCAGGAAGTTGATGACCGAGTCGCCATCGCCCTCCAGCACGCGCGCGCGAATCGCCATGTCCTCGCGCTTCACCCAATCGGACCAGAGCGCTTCGACCGCGGCCGGCGACTTCCCTTGCAGCGCCGCCGGCCACAACTGCGGTTGGATCACTTCGAGGATCGGTTTCGCATCCGCGAACGGAACGTAGGCGATGCCGGCCTGGGCGGACAGAACCGCGCCCAAGCCGAGCGCCGCCACGACGAGCGAACCCCGAACCACGAACCCTCGAACCACCGATCAGAACGTTACTCTGAAACCGAACTGCATCGTCCTGTTCTCACCCGCCGTCCGCTGCCTGTACGGCGGACTCTGTTCCTGCGTCGTGATGGTCCAGTTCGGCCGGTTGAAGACGTTGAACGCTGTCGTGCGTGTCGCGGAGGAACCCTGAACGGCGGTGAACTGACGTGGATGGCGCGACGTTATACCGGTGGATCTAGGGTGTCAACAAAAGCATCCAGGCCGCGATGCTAATGAGTGCAACGCCACCGATGCGCGCGGCAGTCGCGCCGAAGGGAAGAAGCTTTTCGATGGCGACGAACAGGGTGATGGCGAGGATCACCGTCAGGTTCATCACGCCGCCGACGAACAGCAGCAGCATCAGCGCCCAGCAGCAGCCGACGCAGTGGATGCCGTGATCGACGCCCATGCGGAACGCGCCGATCGATCCCGCACGCCAGCGATGCATCATGAAGCTCAATGGCGACTGGCAGGCGTGCAGGCACGCGCGTTTGACGGGGGTCAGTTGATAAATGCCGGCGAGCGCGAGCACCGCGGCGCTGGCCACGCGGCTGGTGAGCGTCATCATCGGCGAAACGATGAGCATCATGGAGAGGATGCGCTGCGCCATCGTCGCGGCGACGCTGAAGAGCGCCCAGACCGCTACGTAGCCCGCTGCGAGCGCATAGATGCGAAGCGACGCGCCGGCCGCGGCGCCGCCTCCGCTGCGGCGTGCCGCCGCGCCGTAGAGGAGCAACAGCGGCGATGCCGACGGCAGCATCATGCCCGCCATCATCACCGCCCACATCGCCCACAACAGCACCACGTGGCGCGCGTCCCAGCGGAGCGTCATCATCCACGCGCTGGCGCCGATCATCGGCCCGTACATGTCGCGCGCCATGACGACGATCCACGACCAGCAGACGAGCGGAATCAGGATCAGAAGGACCAGGAACGTGGCGCGATGGTGTCCGAGCAGCTGCTCGAGGCGGGTGGGCGGCTGCTCGTGGATGATCGGATCAGGCACTTCGCCAGGCGAACGGCGCGAAGTGTCCGTTGTTCTTCCCGCTGTCATCGTCCCAAGCGAGTCCGAGCGCGTGCAGGTGGCTCTTCGACGCGTGCGCCAGCGCCAGGCGAGTGGAGACCGGATGGCCCGTGTTGTCGAGAAACATCGGCTCGGTCGTATTCGGATCGATGCCGCGCTGCCCTTCCGCGGCCATTTCGAGGAGACTGCCCGCCTTCACGGTGAACTTCAGGCCGCTGCGATCGACGCGAATTGGTGCAGCGTCAACGCCGAGAAACTTGCCGATCAGCCCCGAGAGCGGCGCCATCGGGCCGCCGGCCTGACCGCTGGCGATGGCCGTAATTGCATCGCGCTGCTCGGCGCTGGCGCGTTCGTCGATGAGGAGACCGACCGACCAGTTGCCCTTCCCCATTTCCGCCGGCGTATATCCGAGCACGACGAACGGAATGCCGTCGAGCGAGACGCTGCCGAAGCTGCCCCGCTCGATCTGCATCGCCATCGCAAACGTGCACGAACCTTTGCTGGGTCGCGTCGCCAACTGGCCAAGGATGCAGGGACAGACGAAGTCGCAGCTGCACGTTTCGAAGTACTGCCCGCTGATGGTCCAGGATGGTGTGGCCATGAAGTACCTTGGC
>QHWQ01000077.1 GCA_003222635.1 Acidobacteriota bacterium
GGTCCGCTCTGGGCGCTGCTCGATACGCACTTCGAATCCGCAGCCGCCGACCGCACCGTGCGCGCGGACGACGCGCGCACGCAGGAAGTGCTGCGCCTGCGGAAGGAGAACTTCGAGACCACGCATGGCGATCCGCGGCAGCTGGTGCCCGGCAGAAGCTGGGCGGCGTGGGCGCGCGCGCTCGGGCATCTCCTGCCGCCGCTCGACGTCGTGGACATCGGCTGCGGTGAGGGCTACCTGACGCTCGAGACCGCGCGCTGGGCACGCGGCGTCGTCGGCGTCGATCGCTCAGCGGACGTGCTGGCGCGTGCGCGCGCGCTCGCCAAGCGGCGCCGCGTGAACAACGTGACCTGGAAGAAGGGCGACATCGCGCACCTGCCGCTGCGCGATCGCTCCGTTGATATCGCGCTGCTCTCGCAGTCGCTGCATCATGCCGAGGACGCGGCGGACACAGTCACCGAGGCCGCGCGCGTGCTGCGCCCCGGCGGCCGCCTCCTGATTCTCGACCTGCGCGAGCACGATCAGGCGTGGGTGCGCAAACGCTTCGGCGATCGCCATCTCGGATTTTCGAGCGAACAGCTGGACGCGCTCCTGCGCGGCGCCGGGCTGCGCGAGGTGAAAGTGAATGTGGGCGCCAGCAAGGCGGGCGATCCCTTTGCCGTGTTGATCGCGAGTGGAACCAAAGCATGACGACGACTGAACGTCTGCACGAACTGCTCGCGAGGCGAATCCTCCTCCTCGACGGCGCGATGGGGACGATGATTCAGCGCCACACGCTGACGGAGGCGGATTTTCGCGGCGATCGATTCCACAATCACGGCCGCGACCTGAAGGGCAACAACGACCTGCTGATCCTGACGCGCCCCGACGTGATCAGCGAGATTCATCGGGCGTATCTCGCCGCCGGCGCGGACATCGTCGAAACCAACACGTTTTCATCGACCGCCATCGCCCAGGCGGACTACGGCCTCGAATCGCTCGCCTACGAGCTGAGCGTCGAGGGCGCGCGCCTCGCGCGTGCCGTCGTCGACGAGTGGAATCTGAAGACGCCCGAGCGGCCGCGCTTTGTGGCGGGCGCAATCGGACCGACGAATCGCACGCTGTCCATTTCGCCTGACGTCGGTAACCCGGCGTTCCGCGCCGTGACCTTCGATCAGGTGGTCGCCGCCTATAGGGATCACGTGCGCGGGCTGATCGACGGCGGCGCCGACCTCCTGCTGGTCGAGACCATCTTCGACACGCTGAATGCCAAGGCGGCCATCGCGGCGATTCTCGAAGCGTTCGAGGAGAAGGGCGTCCGCCTGCCGCTGATGATCTCGGTGACGATCACCGATCGCAGCGGCCGCACGCTGTCCGGCCAGACGCTCGATGCGTTCTACACGTCGATTCGCCACGCGAACCCGTTCAGCGTGGGCCTGAACTGCGCGCTCGGCGCGCGCGAGATGCGGCCGCACCTCGCCGAGCTCGCACGCATCGCGGAGATGTACGTCACCTGTTATCCGAACGCCGGGCTGCCGAACGCGTTCGGCGAGTACGACGAACTGCCCGCCGAAACCGCCGCGCTGCTGCGCGACTTCGCCGAATCGGGGTTCGTCAACATCGTCGGCGGCTGCTGCGGCACCACGCCCGAGCACATTGCCGCGGTCGGCCGCGCGGTTGCCACGCTTCCGCCACGCCAAACCCCAAATCCCAAATCCCAAACCCCGAATCCCAACGCGTTCACACAACTGTCTGGTCTCGAAACGCTCACCATTCGCCCCGATTCCAATTTCATCATGGTCGGCGAGCGGACCAACGTCACCGGCTCGAAGCGCTTTGCGCGCCTCATCACCAACGGCGACTTCGCGGAAGCCGCGCACGTCGCGCTCGTTCAGGTCCGCGGCGGAGCCAACATCCTCGACGTCAACATGGACGAGGGGATGCTCGACTCGGAAGCCGCGATGACGACGTTCCTGAACCTGATTGCGACCGAGCCGGAAATCGCGCGCGTCCCGGTGATGGTGGACAGCTCGAAGTGGAGCGTCCTCGAAGCAGGGTTGAAGTGCGTCCAGGGCAAGGGGGTCGTCAACTCCATCAGCCTCAAGGAGGGTGAAGAGGATTTCCTGAAGAAGGCTCGCGCGGTTCACCGCTACGGCGCGGCGGTCATCGTGATGGCGTTCGACGAACGGGGACAGGCGGACACGATCGAGCGCAAGGTGGCGATCTGCCGGCGCGCCTACGCGCTGCTGACCGAAAGGGCCGGCTTCGACCCGCTCGACATCATCTTCGACCCGAACATCCTCGCGATCGCCACCGGCCTCGAAGAGCACAACGAGTACGCCGTCAACTTCATCGAGGCGACCAGGCAGATCAAAGCCGCGTGTCCGGGCGTGAAAGTGAGCGGCGGCGTCAGCAACCTGTCGTTCTCGTTCCGCGGCAACGACGTCGTGCGCGAGGCGATTCATTCCGCGTTCCTCTTCCACGCCATCACAGCCGGTCTCGACATGGGGATCGTCAACGCGGGCCAGCTGATCGTCTACGAAGACATCCCGAAGGATCTGCTCGAACGCGTCGAGGACGTCATCTTCAATCGCCGCCCCGATGCCACCGAGCGGCTCGTGCAGTTCGCCGAGACCGTGAAGGGCGAGGGAAGCAAGAGGGCCGTGGACCTCGCGTGGCGCGACGCGCCCGTCGGCAAGCGCCTCGCGCATGCGCTCGTGCACGGCGTTGTGGACTTCATCGAAACCGATGTCGAAGAGGCGCGGCAGAAGATGGCGCGGCCGCTCGACGTCATCGAAGGGCCGTTGATGGACGGGATGAAAATCGTCGGCGATCTGTTCGGCGCCGGCAAGATGTTCCTCCCGCAGGTCGTCAAGAGCGCCCGCGCGATGAAGAAGGCGGTCGCGTATCTCCTGCCATACATGGAGGAAGAGAAGCGCCGCACCGGCGATGCGCGCCAGTCACACGGCAAGGTCGTGATGGCCACCGTCAAGGGCGACGTGCACGACATCGGCAAGAACATCGTCGCCGTCGTGCTCGGCTGCAACAACTACGAGGTGGTCGATCTCGGGGTGATGGTGCCCGCGGCGAGGATTCTTCAGACCGCGATCGACGAGCAGGCCGACATGATCGGCGTGAGCGGCCTCATCACGCCGTCACTCGACGAGATGGTGTTCATCGCGCGCGAGATGGAACGCCGCCATATGACGCTGCCGCTGCTCATCGGCGGCGCGACGACGAGCAAGCCGCATACGGCGGTGAAGATCGCGCCGGAGTACAGCCAGCCCGTCGTGCACGTCCTCGATGCGTCGCGCGCCGTCGATGTCGTCTCGAGCCTGCTCAATTCTGCGCAGCGGCCGGGCTTCATCGACGCCAATCGCGCCGAGCAGAACCGGGTGCGCGAGCAGCACGCCGCCGTGCGCCGACGCCCGCTGCTCACGTGGGAGCAGGCCAAGGCCAATCGTCTGCGGCTCGACTGGCGGCCCGACGGCATCGCGAGGCCCTCGTTCACCGGCGCGCGTCTGCTCGACGATGTCCGGATTGAGGACGTGGTGCCGTTCGTCGATTGGACGTTCTTCTTCTCGGCGTGGGAGCTGAAGGGCCGCTTCCCGGCCATCCTCGAGGACGCGCGGTACGGCACCGCGGCGCGAGAGCTGTATGAGCACGCGCAGGCGCTGCTGAAGCAGATCGTCGATCGAAAGCTCCTGACGCTGCGCGCCGTGTATGGCTTCTGGAACGCGAACACGGTGGGCGAAGACATCGTCCTGGCCGACGCCAACGTGCGGTTCAACATGCTGCGTCAGCAGGAAGAGATTGGCGACGGCAAGCCGAATCGATCGCTGGCGGACTTCATCGCGCCCGCGGAGACCGGCATCACGGATTTCATCGGCGCGTTCGCCGTCACCGCGGGCATCGGCGCGAGCGAGCTCGTCACGCGCTACGAAGCCGACCACGACGACTACCACGCCATCATGGTGAAGGCGCTCGCGGACCGGCTCGCGGAAGCGTGTGCCGAATATCTCCACGCCCGCGCGCGCAAGGAGTGGGGCTACGGCGCGGACGAGCGGCTCTCGAACGACGACCTGATTCACGAACGCTATCGCGGCATCCGTCCCGCGTTCGGCTATCCCGCATGCCCCGATCACAGCGAGAAGACGAAGCTCTTCGCGCTGCTCGGCGCGGAGCGTGCCGGGATCGCGCTGACCGAATCGTGCGCGATGACGCCCGCCGCTTCTGTCAGCGGCCTCTACTTCGCGCATCCGCAGGCAAAGTACTTCAACGTCGGCCGCATCGGATCCGACCAGGTTGACGATTACGCGCGTCGGAAACAGATGCCGGCTGCGGAAGTCGAGCGGTGGCTGGCGTCTAACCTCGCTTACGAGCCCGGCAGTAGAGCAGCATCCCCAACCTTCGAAACAACGCGTGCATGAGCGCGTCCGGAATGCGCGCTTCCATCCGCCGCCGAACGCCGCGCGGAAGGAACTTCGAGAGCGTGGTTTTCTGCTCGAACGCGCGCATCTCGATCACGTCAAAACCGGCCAGGGTCTCTCGAAGCTCACCCGCACTGTAGTAGCGCACGAACGGACATCCGCCGATGTCGCGGCCATCGGAATAGCGGCTCCAGAGATCGGGCACCGACTTCGACAGCAGCTGCATTCGCAACACGCCATAGCGCGCGATGATGCCGAACCAGTTGTAGACGGAGTGGCGGTTGTAGATCATCAGCGCCACGTCTCCTCCAGGCTTCAGCACGCGGCGGATCTCCGCGAGCGCCGCTCCGAGGTCCGGCGCGTGCAGCAGGACGCCCCACGACCAGACGAAATCGAATGACGCATCGGCGAACGGCAGGCGCGCCGCATCCCCCTGGATGGCCGACGCGCGGGAACGATCGAGCCCGAATCGTCGTTTCGCCGACGTGACGCCCGTCCACGTCAGGTCGAGCGCCGTCACGCGCGCGCCCTGCCGCGCCATCTCGGCCGCGATCGCTCCGAGCCCGCAGCCGACTTCGAGCACGCGGCAGCCGCGCAGCGAGTCGTAGTCGATGAGTCGGGAAAAGAGGGGCGCATCGGCCGCGTGCGCGAACCAGGCGGCGCGGTGAAACGCCTCATCAATGCGCGCGAAGAACGCGCGCGCCGTTTCGTCATCGGAGAGCTCGGGCCGCCCCCGGTGCCCGAGATAGTCCATCGGATGTTGGTCCCACCAGAGGCGAATGCGGCGGGTAATGTCGTCTTCGGTCTGCGTCAGGGTGCGATCCGGCGCGCCATTATAAGATTGACGAGTTACCCACTGGAGCCAGTTTGGAGTACCTGATCAAACAGTACCCGCTCGATACCGGCGCGCTCGAAATCCAGTACATCGAAGAGTACTTCGGCGAGTTCCCGCGCAAGAAGACCGCGCAGGAGATCATCACGCGCCTGCGCGACCGCGAGTCCCTGATTCTGATGGCGGAGGCACCGCTGCCCGATGATCCCGGGCTCGTCGTGCCCGTCTCGTACAAGATCGTTCACGAGCTGCGCGAGCGCGAGGCCGAGCCGAAGCTGGCCGATCTCGTCGCGCGGTTGAGAAACGCGGTGCGCTTCGAAGACCGCAAGGTGCTGTACAGCTGGATCGGCGGCACGCGCCGCGACTGGCGCGGTCAGGGGCACTTCCGCGCGCTCACCGAGGAATCCGAAGCGTGGGCGCATGCCTCCGGCTATCACGAGGTCGTCGTCAAGACGAAGAACCGCTTCTACGACATGCGCGGCACGCTCGACCAGCTCGAGTTCAACGTCATCAAGTACGAGGTCAACCCGATCGACAACCGCGAGTCGAAGGTGTATCTGAGCAAGCAGCTCACCTCCGACGTCGTGCGTGCGCACACGAGCAGACGCAGCGTGGTCTACGCCGATTAGCCGATGAAGTCGGACCGCAGCCTCGCGCGCTCGGTCGCCTTTCCACGCGTCATCAACGTCCACGACTTCCGCCGCCTCGCGAAAAAACGGCTGCCGGCGGTCGTCTTTGCCTACATCGACGGCGGCGCCGAAGACGAAGTCACGCTGCGCGAGAACGTCGCGGCGTTCGGCGACATCACCTTCCGCCCGCGGCAGTGCGTCGCGGTGCGCTCGTGCGATCTGCGCACGACGGTCCTCGGCGAAACGTTCGAGCTCCCCTTCCTGCTCGCGCCGGTTGGCTTCTGCCGGATGTTTTATCCGAAGGGCGAGCTGCATGCGGCGCGCGCGGCCAACGAAGCGGGCACCGGCTACATTCTCTCGACGTTTTCCGGCACGCGGCTCGAAGAGGTGCGCGCGGCGACATCAGGTCCGCTCTGGTTTCAGCTCTATGTGCCCGGCGGCCGCGACGTCGCGGAAGCGACGATGGCGCGGGCGAAAGCGGCGGGATACACCGTGCTCGTCGTCACCATCGATACGCCGATGTCGGGGATGCGCGAGCGCGACTTCCGCCACGGCGTGCGGCCGATCCTGCAGAAGGATCTCTGGGGCAGCCTTCCGTACGCATGGCAGTTCGTCACGCGACCGAGGTGGGTGCTCGACTACTGTGCCGACGGCCGGCCGAGCGTCTTCCCGAACGTCGAGCTGCCCGGCAAGGGCGCCATGCCGTGCGGCGACGTCGGCATGATCCTCGAGAGCACCATCGTCACCTGGGATGACTTCCGATGGATGCGCGACGCCTGGAAGGGGCCAATCGTCGTCAAGGGCGTGCACACCGGAGACGATGCGAAGCGGGCGATCGATGCGGGCACGCAGGGCCTCGTCTGCTCGAATCATGGAGGACGTCAGCTTGACGGCGTTCCGGCGACGCTGCGCGCGCTGCCCGAGGTGCTCGATGCGGTCAATGGCCGCATCGAGGTGCTGATGGATGGCGGCATCCGCCGCGGCGGCGATGTGGTGAAGGCGATCGCGCTCGGCGCGAAGGCGGTGCTGGTTGGCCGCGCCTACGCGTGGGCGCTCGGCGCCGCCGGAGGACCGGGCGTGGCGCGCGCGATCGACATCCTGAGGACCGATATCGTCAGGACGCTGCGTCTGCTCGGCTGCCCGTCAATCCGCGACCTTGACCGCTCCTACATCTCGACCGACTCGCGCCACTATCCCCGGTAGCGCCTCCACGTCCGTCAGCGTCGTGTGGAAGTTCACGATGCACGCGCGCAGCACGTAGCGTCCGCGGATAACCGCGTTCGACACGAACACTTCCCCGCCGCGCTGCAGACGATCGAGCAGCTCGCGATTGATCGCGTCGATCTGCCGTTCGCGCTCTTCACCCTGCAGGCTCTGAGGCAGGTCGCGCGGCACGTAGCGGAATGTCGTGATGCTCAGGTCCTGCGTGACCAGTTCGAGCTCGGGATGACGGCTGACCGCGTCGGCCATGGCGCGCGATAGATGAATGTCGTCGGCGATCATCTTGCGGTAGCCAGCCGCTCCGACCTGTTTCAGCGCAAGCCACACCTTCAGGGCACGAAAGCCGCGCGAGTTCTGGGGCCCGTAATCGACGTAGTTCGTGGCGCGCTCATCGAAGTGGTAGTACGGCGGATGGTAAGAAAACGCCGCGCGCAGCTTTTCCGCATCGCGCACGAGCGCGCAGCCCGCCTCGAGCGGCGCGTACAGCCACTTGTGCGGATCGACGGCTACGGAATCGGCTTCGCTCAACGCGCGCAAATCGTCCGGCGCCTCGGGCACCGCCGCCGCAAAACCGCCATATGCCCCGTCGACGTGGAACCAGACGCCATGCTCGCGGCATACAGTTGCGATCTCGCGCAGAGGATCGACCGCGCCGGTGCTGACCGAACCCGCGGTGCCGACGACGAGGCTCGGCACGTCACCGGCAGCGCGATCGGTATCGAGCTGGCGGCGCAGCGCCGCCACATCCATGCGCAGCTGGGCGTCGGTTGGAATCCAGCGAATGCCGTCGCTTCCAATGCCGCTCAGATCCGCGGCCTTCTGGATCCACGTATGCGTTTCGACCGACGCGTAAACGCGAAGCGCCCCACCCGCCCTACCCGCCTCACCCGCCCCACCCGCCCTTTGAGCCGCCAGAAAGCACACCATGTTCGCCATATTTCCACCGCTGACGAGCAGACCGCCGCCATCGGCCGGATATCCGATCAACTCCGCGATCCATCGCACCGTCTGCGATTCGATTTCCGTTGCCGCCGGCGCGAGGATGAACGACCCGCAATTCGGGTTGAGCGCCGACGCGAGAAGATCGCCCAGCATTCCAATCGGCGCGGGTGACGAAGTGATGTATCCGAAGAATCGCGGATGTCCGTTGAACAGCGAGTGCTCGAACAGCAGCTTCGTCGTCTCCGCGAGCAGCCGCGCAGGCTCCGTGCCTGATTCGGGAAGCGAACCGGTCAGATCCAGCGCGGCGCGAACCGCCGACGGCGCCTCGGCGCGCGTGACAGGACCGCGCGGAACGGCTGCAAGGCAGTCGGCGACCTGATCGACGAGCTGATGGCCGAGTGTTCGAAACGTGGCGGCGTCCATGGCGAGCGCCGCCTGACGCGTGCTGTCTGTCGTCATCTGGTTATGCCCTCGAAGAGATCCGTTTCGCGCGCGCGCCCGCCGTTCACGGTACTGAACACGCGATAAAACGACTGCGCGCCCCAGATCGCCTGCTGATGCTCGGCGGCCAGGTTTTTCAGCTGCTCGTAGGCGGTCATCTGCGATTGATGGC
>QHWQ01000078.1 GCA_003222635.1 Acidobacteriota bacterium
CGGTCTCGCCGAGTGACGCGCCGAGATCGCGGACGATGAACCAGCGGCGTCCGCCCTCGAGCGGCTCCGGCAGCTTGTAGATGGCGTTGTTGTCGTTCTTCAGATCCGTGCTGTTGAACATCAGCAGGATGACGAGCAGCCCGTTCAATTCATGCGTGCCGACGAACGGGTTCTGCTGCCACCACCAGTACTCGTCGAGGCGTTCGAACGCTTTCAGCTTCGGACGGAAACGCGCCTCGCTCTCGATGGACTTCGTCCCGTTGTGCTCGAGCGTCCACGAGGGCAGGTAGTAGATCGGAGGCTGGTGATAGCCGAGGCCCCAGAGGATGCGCGACATCACGACTTCAGTCTGCGCCTCGGGGCCGATCTTCGCGCTCCACTGGGCATCCTTGGGACCGTCGACGTCGTATTTCGTGCTGAAGCCGGTGGCGTCGCGCGTCTTGAGCTTGTAAACCGCGTCGGGATCTGGTGCGTACTTCTTCCCACCGATTCCCCAGAAGAGGTCGCGCGGTTCACTGCCCGGATCCATCCACAGCTGTTTGATGTCGTCGGCGGATGGCGGATGCTGCGGCGGTTTGATCTCAATCGCGCCGCCACACGCGGCGACGCCGATGGTGAGCGCGACAACAGCTGAGGTCAGCCGCAGGGGCACATCACCTCGTCAGCAAGCGACGTACCGCATGGCACCGCGTTTGGTTGACCAGACCTCGGCAATGTCTCCAGCGGTCGTCCCTGCCGCCACGTACCGGCTCCAATTCAACACGTCGTTCACCTTCGACGATGCGACCGCCATCGTCGACTACCTCGACCGCCTTGGCATCTCGCACTGCTATGCATCGAGCTACTTCAGGGCGGTGCCGGGCAGCACACACGGGTACGACGTCGCCGATCCGACGCAGCTCAATCCGGAGATAGGCGATCGCGAGAGCTACGACCGCTGGGTGCGGACGCTGCGCGGCCATCACATGGGCCACATCATCGACCTGGTGCCCAATCACATGGGCATCGCGCAGTCGGCCAATCCCTGGTGGCAGGACGTGCTCGAGAACGGCCCCAGCTCCCAGTACGCGTCGTTTTTCGACATCGACTGGCATCCGCTCAAGGTGGAGCTCGAGAACAAGGTGCTGCTGCCGATTCTCGGAGACTCGTACGGCGCGGCGCTCGAGCGGCAGGAGATCACGCTGCACTACGTCAACGGCGCGTTCAACGCGCACTACTTCGGCAGCGTGCTGCCGATCGCGCCGGGCACCTACGACCGCATCCTCGAGGTCGACGCCGACGCGCTGCTCGCGGAGATCGGCGAGCGCGACGACGGTCTCGAGCTCCTGAGCATCCTCACGGCCATCCGGCACCTGCCGGGACGCGAGGCGCAGACGCCGCAGGCGCGCGCCGAGCGCAACCGCGAGAAGGAAGTGATCAAGCGCCGTCTCGCGCGGCTGACGGCCGACTCGCCCGCGGTGCTGTCGCACATCGAGCGGGCGGTGAAGACGCTCAACGGCGAGCGGAACCATCCGCGCAGCTTCGATCGGCTCGACGATCTGCTGTCGGCGCAGCCGTATCGCCTGGCCTACTGGCGCGTCGCCGCGGAAGAGATCAACTACCGGCGGTTCTTCGACATCAACGAGCTGGCCGCGCTCCGCATGGAGGACCCGCAGGTGTTCGAGCGGACGCATGCGTTTGCGTTCGAGCTGCTGCGCGAGGGTTGCATCGACGGCATCCGCATCGATCATGTGGACGGCCTCTACGATCCGTGGCCGGTGGAGGGCACGACCGGATATGAATTCCTGGTGCGCGTCAACGGCCTGTTCGTCGACGGCCGCAGCGAGCGGGCGGTCAACGAAGCGTTCGAGCGCTTCACCCGATTGCGCGCGCCGTTCCGCGAGTTCGCCTACCGCAGCAAGCAGCTGATTCTTCGCATGAGCATGGCGAGCGAGCTGCAGGTCCTCGCGCACGGCCTGAACCGCTTCTCCGAGCGCAACCGCCACTCCCGTGACTTCACGCTGAACCTGCTCGTCTACGCGATGCGCGAAATCATCGCGTCGTTCCCCGTGTATCGCACCTATGTGAACGGCCGCGAGCCCGACGTCAGCGCGCACGATCGCCGCTATATCGAGTACGCGGTCAGCGAAGCCAAACGGCGAAACCCGCGCCATCCGAGCGTCGTCTTCGATTTCGTGAGGGGCCTGCTGCTGAAGAAGGCGGACTACATTCCCGAGGAAGCGCGGGAGGAACACCTCAAATTCCTCAGCAAGTTCCAGCAGGTGACGAGCCCCGTCACCGCCAAAGGCATCGAAGACACCGCGCTCTACATCTACAACCGGCTCGTGTCGCTCAACGAAGTCGGCGGCGAGCCCGACAAGTTCGGCGTCACGGCGGAGGCGCTGCACGCGTGGCTGGCGGAGCGCGCGCGCAGATGGCCGCACGCGCTCTCCGCATCGTCGACGCACGACACCAAGCGCAGCGAGGACGTTCGCGCGCGCATCAACGCGCTCTCGGAGATTGCCGGCGAGTGGCGGCAGGCCGCGGGCCGGTGGGCGCGCATCAATCGCAAGGCGCGCCTGATTCTCGACGGCGAATCGTATCCGAGCCGCAACGAAGAGTACTTGCTCTACCAGACGATCGTCGGCACGTGGCCGGTGCAGCCGATGAGCGGGGAGCAGGAACGCGAGTACTGCCAGCGCATCACCGACTACATGCTGAAGACGATGCGCGAGGCAAAGGTGTTCACGAGCTGGCTGAATCCGAGCGAGCCGCACGAGCAGGCGATGACGCGATTCGTCGAGATGGTGCTGTCGCCCGCCAACGCCGCCTTTCGCCGCGACTTCGGCGAGCTCGCGTCGCGTGTCGCCCGCTACGGCGTCTACAACTCGCTGGCGCAGCTCGCCATCAAGATTGGCGCGCCGGGCGTGCCGGACTTCTACCAGGGCACGGAGCTCTGGGATTTCAGCCTCGTCGATCCGGACAACCGTCGTCCGGTCGACTACGAAAAGCGCCGGCGCCTGCTCGAGAACCTCGGCGATCCGGCTGAGCTGCTGGAACATCCGGAAGACGGCCGGCTGAAGCTATTCGCCACGACGACGATGCTGAAGGCGCGGCGCGCGGCGCACGACCTGTTCCGCTGCGGACGCTATGAGCCGCTCGCCATCGACGGCAGCGTCCGCGAGCACGTCTTCGCGTTCGCGCGCGTGCTCGGGCAACGTCAGGCGATTGTCGCCGTGCCGCGGCTGGTCGCGTCGCTCCAGCCCGATGGCAGCGCGCCGACGGGCGAGGTCTGGCGCGACACGCGCATTGCAGTCCCCGATGACGCGCCGCGCTGCTATCGACAGGCGTTCACAGGCGAGTGCGCTGCCGTGATCGAGGAAGGCGGGCGGCGCTGGATGCGCGCGGCCGACGTGTTCGCGCGCTTCCCCATCGCGTTGCTGGAGGCCGCGTAGCCATGGGCTGGACGATCATCGCGGTCGGGTTTCTCACCTGGTTCGTCCTCGTGCTGTTTTTCACGCCGCGGATCGACTATCAGGTGTCGCATCCGATCCGGCCCGACAGCGACGAGTTCCTGCACGTCATCCAGTCCACGTGTCAGGCGACGATCCACTGCAGCAACAAGGTGGAGATCTTCACCAACGGCGCGCAGTTCTATCCGGCGATGCGGGACGCCATTCTCGCGGCCGACTCGTCTGTGAACATGGAGGCGTACATCTTCAGGCGGGGCGAAGCGGCCGACATGGTTATCAACGCGATGGTCGAGCGCGCGCGCGCCGGCGTCGAAATGCGTCTGACGCTCGATGCCGTCGGCAGCGCGTTCATGTTCGGCGCTCCCGTGAGACGGCTGCGCGCGGCGGGCTGCAAGGTCCAGTTCTACCAGCCGTGGACCGCCTGGTACCGCTTCCACCGGTTGAACAACCGGACGCACCGCGAGCTGCTCGTCATCGACGGCCGCCTCGCCTTCACCGGCGGCGCCGGCGTCGCGGATCAATGGCTGAAGCCGCAGCACGGCCGCCCCGCGTGGCGCGACACGATGGCGCGCATCGAGGGACCAGTCGTCGCGGCGCTGCAGGGCGTGTTCGCCGAGAACTGGCTCGAATGCTGCGGCGAGATCGTCACCGGCCCGCGCCACTGGCCGGCGCTGCCCGAAGCCGACGGCGCCGAAGCCATGCTGGTGAAGAGCTCCCCGTCGGACCGCGCAACCGCCTCACGTGTGGTCTTTCAGATGCTCATCGAGGGCGCGGTGAGCTGCATCGACATCCAGACGCCGTACTTCCTGCCGGACAGGGCGCTGCGCCGGGCGCTGGTGCGCGCTGCGCGCCGCGGTGTCCGCGTGCGCGTCATCGTGCCCGGAAAATACTCGGATCAAGGGCTCGTGCGGCTCGCGAGCCGGCGCATGTACCGCGAGCTGCTGGCGGGAGGCGTCCACCTCTTCGAGTACCGGCCCGCGATGACCCATGTCAAAGCGTTGATGGTGGACGACGCCTGGGCTGTCATCGGCACCACAAATGTGGACAATCGTTCCTTCGAGCACAATGATGAAATCAACGTGGCCTTCCGTGAGGCGGCGGTGGCCGCCCGTTTGCGCCACGATTTCGAGTGCGACCTCGCCGCCTCGGATGAAATAACGCTCGAGCAGTGGGGCCGCAGGCCCGCTCTCGAGAAACTGGTCGAGCCGGTTTGCTGGATTCTCGAACGTCAGCAATAAGCTGGTACGCAGGTTGCTGAGCCACGGTCAGAGGTTGAGATCGTGGCTCGAAACATCATTCGCTCGCTCGCACTCATCATCCCGCTCATCGCGCTCACGGGCGGCGTGGGCTCCGCGAAAGACAACGTCGAGATCAGAATCAACGGACGCTTCTTCGCGGAACCAGCCACCGTGCAGCTTGTCGTCGCCGTTGAACCGAACTCCGAGAACCGCCGGCTGCGCGTCGAGGCCGATGGCGACAACATGTTCCGCGCGACCGAAATGGAGCTGGAAGGCGCAAAGGAGCAGCGCCTGCACACCGTCGAATTCAAGAACCTGTCGGCGGGCGGCTACACGCTGCGCGCGCAGGTGATGTCCAACAGCTCGGTGCGTTCACAGGCCGAACAGGAAATCATGGTCGCCGGCGACGGGACGTCTCCTGGCGGGTGGTAATCGCAAATCACAAATCACAAATCGCTAATGTGATTTGTCGATGCCCGCAGTCCACTCCGCGATCTGTTCGGGCGTCATCGAGCCGCGCGGCGAGAGACGCGCATCCTCATAGCCCCAGTCGTCGATATCAACCAGATACTGCGCGCGTGAGAGCAGCGTGCCCTGGCAGACTTTGCTGTCGCGAGTCGGCACCTCCAGCTCGGCCTGCACGCGTCCCAACAACTCTCTGAGCACCGCGGACGGAATCAGCGAGCGTTCGCCTGGATAGATGAAGCCAAACAGCACCAGATGGCTGAGCATCACACGCCAGTGCGGTCCGAAGCGGCGCACGAGGCGCTCCCAGTTCAGCAAACCGGCGCAGTGCCGCAGCATGTGCGCCACATCGGCGCCGTCATAGCGCTCCCGCTCCATGATGAGCGCCTTGCTCCAAATCATCTCCTCCGCGGGCACCAGCTTGACGGGCGTGCCGAGGACGGTCTCGTCCACCGCGTGCGCGAACCAGTCGTCCTCGACTTCGGCGACGCCGTTTCCGGAGCAGAAAATCACGTCGATGAACTTCTCGCCGTGGTGCGCCTTGGCGAGCCAGTGATGGAATGCCATCTCGGTCTTGAAACCGCAGCGTACGAGCACGTCGAGGACACGGCGCACGTCGCGCGGCCGTACGAAGATGTCGAAATCCTTCGTCGTGCGCGCGATGCCCGCGTAGTACTGGAAGGCGTAGGTGCCGCCGACCAGGTACGGCACGCCGCACCGATTCAGCATCTCGAGCGCGTCGCGGTACAGCTGCGCGGTATCGGGCGACGTCAGCAGCGGGGTGTTTGTCTCAATCACGCACAACAATTCCGTCGCCTGTCGTGCAGGAATCAGGCCGACTTGACAAGAGGTTCGCGCCGCGGCTCTGCCACCGGCGTGACGGAGTCGCACTCGTGCAGCGGTACTTCGACGATGAGAAATGGCGGACGATCGGGATTGACGCGCGTCAGCAGCGGCATCGCGACGTTGTGCACCGGAACCCCGGTGGAGGTCCGGCCTTCGGGCGTGCCGCGATGCGCATGCCCATGGAAGACCGCGGTGACGCGGTACCGGTTGATCGGCTCCTCGAGCCGGCTCGAGCCGAGATACGCAAAGATCTCGGGCGGCTCCCCTTCGACGGTGCCGCGAATCGGCGAGTAATGCAGCAGCGCGACGCGCTTCTGCGTGCGCAGCCGCGCGAGCGCCGCCTCCAGCTTCAGCGCTTCGTCGACCGCTTCCTGCACGAACGCCTTGATCGCCCGCTCGCCCCACGGTCCGAGCGCGCCGCGGCCGAAGCCGCCGGCAAATCCCTTCACGCCGGCGAAGCCGACGCCGTGCACCTCGGTGGCTTCGCCATCGAGGACGGCGACGCCGCTGTCGCTGAGGATGTGACGGATCTCGTCCGGCTTGCCGCCTTCATAATCGTGGTTGCCGAGCACGGCGATGACCGGAATCTTCATCGACGCGGTCAGCTCGCGCGCGAGCACGCGCGCCTCGTCGGGCAAACCGTAATCGGTGAAGTCGCCGCACAACAGCAGCACGTCCGCGGACTCGCTGATCTGGCTGAACAGCGGCTGAAAGGTGCCGTGGGAACTCTTCGAGACATGCAGGTCGCCCATAGCGGCAATCCGGAGATGGGTGCGGCTCGTCCGATCGGGCATGGCTCAGCGGATGGGGATGTACTCAAAGCGAATGCCCGATATAAGCTCAAGGCCGATGGCTGTGCTGCACCAGATCTGGATCAAACGCGCCCATCGCGGAAAGATGGATCCCGCCACCCGGGCCACGCTCGTCGCCGGCCGCGGCATCGCGGGCAACGCGAACCAGGGCGGGAAGCGGCAGGTGACAATCGTCGATCTGGAACGGTGGCAGGAGCTGATGGATCGGCTGGGCGGCGATCTCGAGACCGACGTGCGGCGCGCCAATCTCGTCATCGACGCGCTCGATCTATTCGACAGCCGCGGCAAGACGCTGCGCATCGGCACGACACGGCTCCTCATCCATGGAGAGGTCCTGCCATGCGAGCGGATGGATGAGGCGCTGCCGGGGTTGCAGGCCGCCATGCGCGAGCGCTGGGGCGGCGGCGCATTCGCCGAAGTGATTGCAGGTGGCGACATCGCCGTCGGCGATACCGTTGAATTTGTGATTCGTGATCAGTGATTTGTGCTGGGTCGCCAGGTCACTCGCGGCAGCACTGGACCGCGGACGGCCATCATTTCGGGAACGATGATTCGCGCCCAGCGCGACAAGGTGATCGATCGGAGCTCGCCGGCCGAAAAGTAGCGCGCTTCGCCAATCTCGTCCCCGTCGGCCTTCAAGGCGCCGCCCGTCGCGCGGCATTCGTAGACCGCCATCATGTAGCCGACCTCGTCGCCGTTGGCGTACCACACGCGGTACTCGGGGCCGCCGAACACGCCGCGCAGCTCGGTCGGCTCGACGAGCAGACCGGTCTCCTCCCAGACCTCGCGGACGACCGCATCCTGCGGCTGCTCGTCGGGATCCACGGCACCGCCGGGCGCGACCCACACGTTGTCGCGGTGCGACGGGCGGACGAGCAGCACGCGCCGCTGCTCGTCGAACACCAGCGCGGTGACCGACGGCATCAGCAGGAACTCGTTGCCCATTTTTGCGCGCACACGGCGGACATAATCGGACATCGGCATATGCCGATGTTCTACACCGCCGGGAAGCGATTGACCAGCGTGGGGCCAACCGATAGACTCCGGGCCACTATCGACAGGAACAACCAACGTGGCGAAGATTTCGAAACGTCTCGGTAAGAACGAGCTCTACACGCACTTCGCGGAGCGCTTCGAGATGAAGCGCACCACGGCGCGTGAATTCTTCGACGAGCTCTCGGTGGTGGCCGAGCGCGAGCTCAAACGCGCGGGAGAGTTCGAGCTTCCCGGCATGGTGAAGCTCGTACGGCGCGAACGCGCGGCGCGCACGGGGCGCAACCCGGCGACCGGCGACGCGATCACGATCCCGGCAAAGACCGTCGTCAAGGCGCGCGTCGCGAAACCGCTCAAGGACAAGCTGCTGTCGTCGGTCGCACCCGACGGCCCCGAGGAAACGAGCTGAGGCGTCGACCTGCCCCGAGCGAGCGCAGCGAGTCGAGCGGTCAGTCGATGCGGATGCCGCCCGACCCGGTCTCCACCTGAACGCGGGCGCCGCCGCCGCGCACGCTCCCCTGCAGCCGGTTTCTGGTCTGCACGTCTGCGGCCACGGGCTGGTCGCTGTGAATGCCGCCCGATCCGACCTGCGCATCCAGCGTGAACGGCGTGTTGTCGGCGACCGTCATTCGGATTCCGCCCGAACCAGTACGCAGGTCCCAGCCCGCCACCGGCTTCCCCTCGATCCGGATGCCGCCGCTGCCGACGCGCGCAACCACCGGACCGCGGACGCCGGTCAACCGGATGCCTCCGGACCCCGCGATCGCGCGCACGTCGGCGTCCGGCCCCTCGACGCGAATGCCGCCCGATCCGGCCGTGGCATCGACGTGCGCGGTATCAGGAACGGTGATCTCGTAGCCGATGCTGACGCGCTGAGGGATGCCGTTGTCGCTCGAATCGCCGATGCGAATCGTCCCGGCGTCCTGACGGATGGGCGGGTTGGCTTCGATCGCCTTCACCTGCCGCTCGCCGTCCTCATCGAACCAGCCGCCGGCACGGATGCGCCCGACTACGCGGACCGTGTTGGCCGGGCCGGTGTAGACGCGAATGCCACCGGACCGGGTGCGAATCTCGACATTGACCGGACCGCTCACGTTCAGCGTGCGGTCGAACCGCCCCTCGGCGGGCGTCCCCGCATAGATTTCGCAGCCCGTGCTGACGAGCGCGACCAGAACGCACACGAAAATTCTGCCCATGTGGCGCAATACGGGCGCGGCGGGCCGGCGGTTTCAGTAAGATGTGCCCGGATGACGAAGCTCGCCGGTATTACCGCGCTGCTCCTCGGACTCCTGACCTGCCCAGCTCGGGCTCAGGGACAAGCGGCGATTCCGCGAACCGCCGACGGCAAGCCGGACCTATCCGGCATCTGGCAGGTGCTCAACACCGCCGCCTGGGACATCCAGGATCACGCCGCCTCTCTCGGCGTTCCCGCCGGGCAAGGAGTCGTCGAGGGCAACGAGATTCCGTACACGCCCGAGGCGCTGGCGAAGAAAAAGGAGAACTACGCGAACCGCCGCACCGCGGACCCCGAGACGAAATGCTACGAGCCGGGCGTCCCGCGCGTCACCTACATGCCCTACCCGTTTCAGATCGTGCAGACGGCGACCTACATCGCGGTGCTCTACGAGTACAACCACATCACGCGCCACATCTACGTGGACGGCACGCCGCATCCCAAGGGGCCGATCGACAACTGGTTCATGGGCGACTCGCGCGCACGCTGGGACGGCAACACGCTCGTCGTCGACGTGATTCACTTCACGGATCAGACGTGGTTCGACCGTGCGGGGAATTTCCACACCGAGGACCTGCACGTCGTCGAGCGCTACACGCCGACGGACCGCAATCACATCCAGTACGAGGCGACGATCGAGGATCCGAAGGTCTTCACGCGGCCATGGAAGATGAGCATGCCGCTGTACCGCCGGACCGAACCGAACATCCAGCTGCTCGAGTACGAGTGCTACACGATGCTGCAGGAGCAGAAGGCCGCGCGCTGATCAGCGCCAGCCCTGGCCGCGAACAGCTCGAAGAGCACCCATCGATCGCGATCGACGATCAACAGATGGCGATCGCCATCGGCACCGCCGCCGGGCACGCCGCCTTCGATGTCGTTCGGCTGCGACTTCGCGGCATCAGGAATCGGGTAGCCTGGGGATCGACCGGCGCGCTCGAGATGTCCTGGTTAATCCCTACGAGTTTCCGCACGCTTTTCCCCGAACTTCAAGAACCAGACCAGCTGGACCGGGCGAAGCGTCGCGGACCCTTCGGGTCCGCGTAACCTTTTCCCGGTGCCGCGGTTTTCAAACAACGACGGAATTGTGACGGACGAGACACTCATGGATGCGGTGCGCCAGGGCGACGTCTCCAAGCTTGGGGTCCTTTTCGAGCGGTACCACCGCCCGCTGTTCGACTTTCTCGCCCGGATGACGGGCAACGCCGCCGCGGCCGAGGACCTCGTGCAGGACGTGTTCGTCCGCGTGCTGAAATACCGCGCGACGTGGCGTGACGAGGGGCGCTTCGAGACCTGGCTGTATCGGATTGCGCGCAACGTGCGCGCCGATTACTTCAAGAGCCGCACGGCCGATGCAGCGATCGACGAGGCCGAGGAACACGCGTCGCACGCGCCGCTCGCCTTCGAGACGATCGCGCGCGACCGGGAGGTGGCGCGGCTGCAGCGCGCGCTGATGCTGCTGCGCGAGGACAAGCGCGAACTGATCGTCCTCGCGCGCTACCGCGGGATGAAGCTCGAAGCGATCGCGGATCTCCTGGGCGTC
>QHWQ01000079.1 GCA_003222635.1 Acidobacteriota bacterium
GCAGATGATGGACTTCAAGAGCGGCATGCGCATCGACATCGCGCGCATGAACGGCATCGCGAAGGAGATGTCCGATCAGGAGATCGATGAGGCCACGATGTGGTTCGCGTCGCTCAAGCCGCGCAGCAACCAACGCGTCGTCGAGCAGGACACGGTGCCGAAGACGATCGTTGCGCAGGGGCGCATGCGTTTCGCCGATCCGAAGGGCGGCACCGAGCCGATCGGCAGCCGCATCATCACCGTGCCCGAGGACGTGAACGTCGCGCGGATGCGCGATCCGAATACGAAGTTCGTCTCCTACGCGCCGCCCGGCACGCTGGCGCGCGGCAAAGAGCTGGTCGAGACCGGCGGCGCCGACAAGAAGACCGCGGCGTGTGGCACGTGTCATGGCCCGGGCCTCAATGGCCTGGCCAGCATCGGCAAGACGGGCATCGCCGCGCCGCGTATCGCCGGGCAGCACCCGATCTATCTGGCGCGCGAGCTGTATCTCTTCAAGGATGGCAGCCGCAACGGCATGACGTCGAAGCTGATGGCGCCCGTCGTGAGGAACCTCGACGACGCCGACATCCTTGCGATCTGCGCGTATCTGGCAACCATGGATCCGGCGACGGGGGCGAAATGACGCGCACACTTGCACTGGCTGCCGCGGTCGTCGCCGCATCGCAGTTCACGCTCTTCGCGCAGCAGCAGGCGCAGGGGCGTGGCGGACGCGCCGGCGGCGCGCCCGCTGAAGACAACTTCCCGAGCGCCGAGCAGTTCGCCAACTCGAAAGAGGCGCAGGCGCATGTCGCCGCCGCGACGAAGATCGGCGGCTCCGACATGGCGGACACCGCGAAATGGTTCTGCACCAACACCGGCCCGCAGCGCGTGGCGCTCGCGCGCCAGGCGCAGGGGCTGCCGCGCCTGCCCACCGTGCAGGAAGGGCCGATCAAGCTGTTCGACAACCTCACCTACATCGGCTTCAACGACGTCGGCGCCTGGGTGGTGCCGACGAGCGCCGGCATCATCCTGTTCGACACGCTGAACAGCACGGCGGACGCGATGAACGTCATCGAGCCCGAGATGCAGAAGGCCGGCTTCGATCCCGCGCAGATCAAATACATCCTCATCGGCCACGGGCACGCCGATCACTTCGGCGGCGCAAACTATCTGCAGATGAAGTACCACGCCAAGGTGCTGGCGGCGATGCCCGACTGGGCGGCGATTCAGCGCGGCGGACGCGGCAACGCGGCGCCCGGCCTGATGCCGGAAATGGACGTGACCGACGGCCAGAAGCTGACGCTCGGCGATACCACCGTCACGCTCATTCGTCTTCCCGGACACACGCCCGGGACGATCGGCATGGTCGTCCCCGCGAAGTTCGGCGGGCGCACGCACAACGTGGCGATCATGAGCGGCACGCAGATGCCGACGCAGGACTCGCTCGACGCGTTCAAGCACGTCTTCAACGACGAGCTGAAGAAGCTGAACGTCGAGACCTTCCTCGGCAGCCACCCCGACATCCTGATGAACAGCCTGATGCTGATGGAATCGATCCGCGACACGTACCCGGCGGGCAGCCATCCGCTGCTGCTCGCGAAGAACAAGGCCGATCGCTACATGGACATCATGCTCGAGTGCGCGCGCGCACGTCTGGCCGCGCAAGGAAGGTTGACATCATGACGCGCCTGCTTTCGGCATTCCTGGTGCTGGTCGCGGCTCCCGCCTTCGCGCAGGAGTCGATCACCGACTATGTCAGCAAGCTCGATTACTTCAGCATCAACTTCTCGGGGCAGCCGAAGATCGAGGAGACGACGTATCCGGACGAGTACCGGCTGGCGCCGCTGCCCGCGCGCGTCTACACGGCGGACCAGGGGCGCAATCACTACAAGGTGACGGTCGTCGACTACCGCGACGTGCCGAAGATGCACGCAACGCGCAACGCGAAGTGCATCCACGACGCCGGCGCCGACAACCCGAAGCTGACGCCGCAGCAGCGGCGCGATCTGATCGGCGACACCTGCCAGGACGAGACGGTGAAGGACATCCGCGGCGCGATGATGTGGGCGACGTGGAACATCATCCAGCGCGCCGCGAAGGTGACCTACCTGGCGCACTACAACGTCGACGTCATCGAAGGGCACGAGGTCCACACCATCAACCCGGACGAATCGCGCACCTATGCGGCCATTCACATGTACGAGAATCGCCTCTACATCATCGAGACCGTGGTGCCGAAAAACGCGCCCGCAGCGAACTGGTTCCAGATCTCGCTGCGGATGCTCGACGAGAGCTACAAGCCGGTGCGCTACCAGTACTCCGGCTTGATGATGTATTCCAACGGCTATCCGAAGCCGCCGCTGGCAGCGCAAGGACGGTAGAGATGACAAAGTTCCTCGGACTCGCGACTGTCGGCCTGTTCGCGGTGGCGCTGCCCGCCTGGGCGCATCACTCGCACAACGCGTACGAAGTGACGCAGTGGACGGAGATGGAGGGGACCGTCACCGAAATCCACTACCTGCTCCCGCACTCCTGGGTCTACATCGAAGTGAAGGACGCCAAGGGTGGCGAACCAGCCATCTGGGCGCTCGAGGCGACCGGGCCGCAGGGGATTTTCCGCAACGGAGTCGGCAAGGAGGACGTGAAGGTGGGCGACAGGATCAAGGCGCGCTGCCACCTGCTGCGCGACGGATCTCCCGGCTGCCTCCTCGGATTCGTGACGCCGATGCACGGCGACAAGGCGCGCGGGGACGGCGTCGAGCATCAGTGGGACTGATGCTCGACGTCCCTATTTCTTTTCCGCGCCCGAGTCCGTCGTATTCTTCAACAACTGGTTGAACAACGCCTGTTGTGACACCGAGCAAATCATCTCTCGAATATCGAAGTCCGGCGAATTCATGCCTAGGCGGAAATTCTTCAGCGGGTACCACGGTTGTGTATACATCACCGGGTCCGTGATCTTGACGGTCAGGTCGATATTGAGCTCGTCCACGCGGTGGTAGGTTTCCTCCACCACCAGTTGATCGCTGTGCGGCCGGCCCGTGTTGTCGACCCAGGTGCTCTCGTCCAATCCGGTAGTGGTGACCACCAGCGTCGTCGGGTCCGTCCACTTGCCCACTGAATAGCCGAACCATCGCGGCTCGGTAATCTCCGCAGCTTTTGGGAGCTCTCGGTCCGTCCAGATTGTGCGGAACGTCCTCGTATTCTGATAGAGCATCAGGACCTGTTTCGGGGTTTGCACGATCTGCACGGCCCTCAGGTTGAAGAGGATGATGCGCGGGAACCCGATCGGGTCGCAGGTGTCGAACGGATCGTTGATCTCCGCAATCGGCGCGATGTTGACTCCGAACCCCGCCTTATGGGAATCCATCGTCTGCTTTCCCAGCGGGGTGTACGGCATCGTGGCCTCATGGGCTTTGTCCGAGGGCATGTCCCTGGGGCCGCTCGCAAACACTCCATCGCGATAGCGCGGCGCCGGCTCCCAAATCCCGGACAGGTCACGAACCGGAGCAGGTCCTGGCTTCTTTCCAGTTGCCTCCAGGGACTCTTGCTTCCGGTTCCAACCATCGACGTGGATGTTCTCGTTCTGTCCGTTCGGAGCAGGCACTGCTGCGCCGCGCCCCTGGCCGCCGCGCCCCTGGCCGCCCGCCTGGCCGCCTCTGCCCTGTCCGCCCTGTCGCCCAGCAGGTGCTTGAGCGTGCGTCACGGAAGAAAGCGTCAACGCCGCAATGGCTATCGCTGAGGCAACAAAGCGTCCCGGCATCACCTCACCTCGGAATTCATGACAAAGCCGTCGGCGAGGATGACCCTGGTGATACGGCCGGCCGGCGTGCCGTTCTTGGCCACGGCCGACATCACGACCGTCACGTCATCCCCGGCTTTGAACGTCTTGGCGGTGAAACCAAAATTGACGAGCGTGGATGGAGCGTTGTTTTCGCAGATCCAGTGCACGACTTTACCGTTCTCATCGGTCACGTCGACCATCAGGAACGAATGCGGATTCGTCCATAGCCACTGTGTGACTTTTCCCTTGATGGTGACCGTCTTGTTCTCGTACGACGCATTCCCGTGGTGCGCGAGCAATGAGGTTGAACTCGCAACGAGAACCAACAGCAGCAAACTCGCCTGAAATAGCCTTTTCATAGACCATGCTCCAATTTGAACGCGAAAGCCCGGGGTCGCGAGTATAAGCTCGCCGGAACGAGCGGTCAACGCGCCGGCCCTCAGGGTTTCGCTGGCGCCGGAGGTTTGGGCTTGACGAACCTGGACGCATCCACCGCCGTATTCACCTGCACCGAATCCAGCTGAAAAACGGTCCGGCCGTCGGTCCATGTGGCCACGCGCTTGAACGGGACCTTGACGCCGGAAACCGCCCGATAGTCCGAATAATCGACGCGCACCGGCACCTTGCCCACCGGCGAATCGGAATAACGTACCGAACGCAGCAGGAGGCCCGTCTTGCTGTCGAAATACAGTTTCACCAGAAAGCCACTCGGCGTGGTGGCCTGAACGATCTGCACATCCTGAACGTTCACCGAGCTCTCCGGGCCGACTCTCCAATTGGTGAGCGCCTGTTTGAGCCGTCCAGGGAACTCCAGAATGGCATCGACGCGCGCGCCGTCCAGGTTTCCTCCGCTGTACTGAACTACCGGAAAGGGCCGAATATCCCGTGGTGCCGCCATCCACGCGTTCTTGCCGTCGTACGTGATGGTCATATCCCCGTACGGCGAATGCTGGATCGTCGTGCGTTGATCGGGAGCCTTTGCGTAGAGATCGAGCGGCGACAATTGGAAATCGTCGTAGGCGCGGTAGGACCCTTTGCCGGTGATGCTGGTGATTGCAGCCACTCGCTGTGTCCCGCCGAGGGCCTGCAGATACTTGTCCAGAATCTGATCGGGCGTCGGTGCGCCCGGCGTGGATCGCGCAATCTGGTCCGGGTCCACCGGCGGCGGCTCGCCATATTGCAGATCCAGGTTGGGCAGCGTGGCGGGAACTTTCAAACCGCGATGGCACGTGAAGCAGGTCACCAGCCGGCGTCCGCCAAAGGAGCCCTCATTGAGGGTATTCACCATGGCCACCATCCTGCGGGTGGTTCGTTTGAACGGGGTGTCATCGGCGTACTTCGTCCAGTCGCCGCCCGCGTCCGACACATGGCAATCGACGCAGTTCATTCCAGTGGCCGCGGCAAACATCCCCATCGTGTCCATGAACTCGTCAACCGGGATGCCCCGCAGGGCCTGAACGTTCTTGAAGTACTGCTCCGCCAGCACGACTCCGTCGGCGGGCGAAGGAGGGGCTTGCGCCTGTGCGAACGCCGCAGCGCCTAACGCCAGCGCCGCACACACGTTTACCGTTAGGCCCGTTGCTCCCCGTGCCATGACGCGAGATTTCAGCACGAATCCCGCCTGATTTCAAAAGTGAGGATACAATCCCCGAAAAAGAGAGAGGCGGGAAGCCATGCGGGGAGTCACACGAGCCTGGTTCGTTTTTCTGTTGGTTTTTCTATTTCCCGGTCTGCTTCCGACGCCTTCCGCCTGGGCGCAGATCGCTACCGCTGAATTGAACGGCCGCGTCACCGACGAAAGCGGCGCGGTGCTGCCGGGTGCGACGGTCACCGTCACACAGACCGCGACCGGTCTTGTCCGCACGGTCGTCACCGAATCCACCGGGACGTATCTCATTTCCAACCTGCCGACGGGCCCGTACCGGCTCGAGGTGATGCTGCAGGGGTTCCGCACCTACGTGCAGACCGGCATCGTCCTGCAGGTCGGCGCGACGCCGACCATCAACGCGGTGCTTGCGCTCGGCGCGCTCGAGGAAGCGGTGACCGTCGAAGCCGCCGCGCCGCTCGTGGATGTCCGCAGCGCGGGCATCAGCAACGTCGTCGAGCAGGAGCGGATCGTCGAGCTGCCGCTGCAGGGCCGTCAGGTCACCGACCTCCTCGTGATCTCAGGCGCGGCGGTACAGACCGGTTCGGTCAGCAGCCGCGGGTTCCCCGGCGGCGTGAACATCTCGGTCGCGGGCGGGCTGCCGACCGGCGTCGGCTACACGCTCGACGGCGCCGTGCACAACAACCCGCAGCAGAACACGAACCTCCCGCTGCCGTTCCCCGATGCGCTGCAGGAGTTTCGGGTCGCCACGAGCGGCCTCTCCGCGCAGAACGGCGTCCACTCCGGCGCCGCGGTGAACGCGATTACGAAGTCCGGCACGAATCGCTTCTCCGGGAACGCGTTCGAGTTCCTGCGCGACCATCGCTTCAACGCCATCAGCCCGTTTGCGGCCAAAGATCCTGACGGCAAGCCGCAGGACGATGGCCTGAAGCGGAGCCAGTTCGGCGGCACGCTGGGCGGGCCGATCGTGAAGGACAAATTGTTTTTCTTCGGCGCCTATCAAGGGACGGTGCTGCGCTGCGGGCGCCGTTCGTCAACAACCAGGTGAGCCCGTTGCAGTTCAGCCCCGCGGCGCTGAACGTCGCGAAGCGGCTGCCGACGACGACCGATCCGTGCGGCCTCATCAACTTCGGCGTCGCGGGCGACCGCGACGATCGCCAGCCGCTCGTCAGGCTCGACTACCAGATGAGCACGAAGCTCTCGTTCTTCGGCCGCTACATGGCGACACAGATCATCCAGCCGCCCGGCTACTCCGGGGACTCGGATAACCTCCTCAAGACCGACTTCCCCGGCTCGAACGACCTCGTGCACTCGCTCACCGTGGGACAAACGACCGTCTTCAATTCGTCGGTGGTCAACGCGGCGCGCTTCGCGGTGAACAAGGCGAAGGTCGACAACTACCAGAACAAGTTCTTCTCGCCGCGCGACATCGGCGCGAACATTTACAGCTACCTGCCCGGATACATGTCGCTGACGGTCACCGGCGGATTCAGGCTGTACACCGGCACCAACACGAAGGCGCTGTTCATCAACGACACCTACCAGGCGGCCGACGACCTCACCATCGTCAAGGGCGCTCATCAGTTCGGCATCGGCGGCAACCTGCAGTACTGGACGGGCGACTACACGTCCACGTCGCGCGCCAACGGCAACTGGATCTTCGACGGGTCGACGACGGGCCTCGGGCTGGCGGATTTCCTGACGGGCCGGCTGACCAGCGTCGAGCATGGCGGCCTCGGCAAGCTGCCGGTGGACAACTGGTACGTCGGACTGTACGGACAGGATTCGTGGCGGTTGAGCAGCCGCGTCACGGTCAACTACGGCATGCGGTGGGAGCCGTACTTCGGACAGGACGTGCGCAACGGCGTCATCTCCGTGTTCAACATGAGCAACTTCCTGAACAACGTGAAGAGCACGGTGTTCCTCAAGGCGCCTGCGGGATTGCTCTACGCGGGAGACGCGGGGTTTCCGGCGAACGCGAAGACGGGGATGAACAAGCAGTGGTGGAACCTGTCGCCGCGCGGCGGCGCCGCGTGGGACGTGCACGGCGACGGACGCCTCGCGATCCGCACGTCGTACGCGATGGCGTACGACTTCATGGCAGGCGAATATCACAACATCGACGCCAACGCGCCGCCGTTCGGCAACCGGTCGCTCCTGACATCGGTGCCATTCGACGACCCCTATCAGGGGAAAGATCCGCATCCCATCGTCACCAACGCGAACACCGACTACGTGCCGTTCGGCACCTTCGGGACGATGGATCCCGGCATCAACTCGCCGCGGATCCAGTCGTGGAACGTGACGGCCGAACAGCAGCTCGGCACGGAGTGGGGCGTCTCCGTCGCGTATCTGGGCAGCCACTCGGATCGGCTCTGGGCGCAGAAGGCGCTCAATCCCGGCGTCTTCATGGGCCTCGCCCCCTGCACGATCAACGGCGTCGCGTATCCCGTGTGCTCGACGACCGCGAACCTGAATCAGCGGCGTGCGCTCTACCAGGTCAATCCGGCGCAGGCGGCGTTCATCGGCGCGCTCGACGAGAACACCGCGATCGGCTACCAGCACTACAAGGGCGTGAAGTTCGCGGCGGTGCGCCGCGCGCCCAACGGCCTGAGCCTCAACGGGAACTACACGCTGGGCGTCTGCAAGGGGACGCCGACGGCGAACACGTTCAATCAGCAGAGCGCGGGATATCTGAAGCCGGACGATCCCTCGTTCGACTCGGGGTACTGTGATCAGGATCGGCGGCACCTCGCCACCCTGACCGCTGGATACGAGACGCCGGAGGTCGGTTCGGGCGTCGTGCGGACGATCGTGTCGCACTGGCGCGCGTCGAGCATTCTGTCGGCGCGGTCAGGCGACCGCCTGAACGTCACCTCGGGACGCGACAACGCCTTGACCGGCATCGGGGCGACGGGGAACAACCAGCAGCGGCCGAACCAGGTGAGCGACGACTTTTACAGGAAGACGCTCACCAACTGGTTCAACGCGGCGGCCTTCGCGCAGCCGGCGGCCGGCGAGCTCGGCAACCTGCCGCGCAATGCCGTCGTCGGTCCGGCGTACTGGAACATCGACCTGGCGATCTCAAGGCTGATCGCGCTCGGCGCGACGCGGAGAGTGGAGCTCCGGCTGGAATCGTTCAACCTGCTGAATCACTTCAACTGGGGCAATCCGCTGACGAACTTCAACGCGGGGACGTTCGGGCGCATCACGACGCAGGCCGGCGCGCCGCGGATCATGCAGTTCGGGATCAAATATGACTTCTAGGGAAAGGCACGCTCCAATGAAGCGATGGCACCTGATAGTGATGGCGATCGTCGTGGCTTCAGCTGTTGGACTCGCTCAGGGAGGCAGAGGGCAGCGGCAGGGTGGCGCCGGCGGCCAGGCGCGCGGCGGCGGTGGCGGAGGACGCGGAGTTCAGTCCACGGCAGATTTGACGGTCGTTGATGGCTGGGGGAACCCGATCAAGAACCCGCTTGCGGGAGGAAAGGTTCCCGGACCAGCTCCGGTTCGCGATCTTTCCGGTACCTGGGAGCCGGCCAACGGTCCAGGCGCGGGCATTCAGGCCAACGGTCCTGTTTCCATGCCCAGCGACGGTGTACACGAGCCGCCGTTCACGCCCGCAGGCAAGGCCGTCTATGACAGCCACAAGGCACTCTTCGGCTACCGCAACGTGCCCCCCTCGCTCAGCAACGATCCCCGGAATCACTGCGATCCGCTCGGCTTTCCGCGCGCCGATTTTTATCAACTGCGGCACACGGAAATTCTTCAGAATCCAAAACAGGTCGTCATCCTGTACCAGTATGACAAGCGGTACCGTGTCATCTGGACCGACGGACGCGATTTCCCCAAGGAGCTCCCGGATGACCGGTGGTACGGATATTCCGTCGGCAAGTGGGCGGACGACACCACGTTTGTGGTCAACACGATTGGCCTGCTCGGAGAGCCACGAGTATGGCTGGACGAGACCGGACGGCCGATGAGCGATCAGATGAAGATCGAGGAACGGTTTCACCGGGTCAATTCGGATCGAATGGAGATCACGGTGATGGTGGAGGATCCCAAGTACTTCACCAGGCCGTGGGTGGCCATGGACAAATTCCCGATGAAACTGCAATCGGCCGATTACGACATCATCGAAATGCTCTGCGCGCCGTCCGACATGGAGTCGTACAGCAAGGATTTCGGCGATCCGGCAAGCGGTATCGTCAAAAAGTAGTTCGCTACGAACTGATCTTCTGAGGAGAAGCGCATGAAGACCTTCCTATGGGTGCTGCTGGCCGGCGTGGTGGTGTCGACGCCCGTGTTCGCTCATCACGGCAATGCCGCCTTCGATGCAGGCAAAAGACTGGAGCTGACAGGAACCGTCACCGAGTGGGATTGGTCCAACCCGCACTGCTGGCTGAAATTCGACGTCAAGGATCAAAGCGGCAAGGTCGTCAACTGGGTGGTCGAGACCAGCAACGCCGCCGACATGGTCGAGCGAGGCTGGAGCAAACGGACGTTCAAGGCGGGAGATCAGGTCACCGTGACGCTCGAGCCGGTCAAGAGCGGGCAGCCCGTCGGACGTGTCATCTCCGTACTGCTGCCGAATGGAAAGACGCTTGGCTTGAATTACGTAGGCCAGTAAACTTGCCGACTACAACACGACCCAAGCTGAGGCGGTGAAAAAATGACGAAGACATTGTTCTCAATCGCGGCAATCAGCGCACTGGCTGTTGCTGTGGTCGCGGCGCAGCGCGGGGGCGGTGACGCGGCCGCGGCTCCTGCGCCCTCCGGCCCGAACTATCCGGCCTGGGCGTACGCGATTACGCCGCCGCCTCCGCCGGGCGCGCCCCGTCCGCCCGCGCCGCCGGAAGACACGTCGGTGCACCACATCGCGGGCACGACGCGCGCGTTCACCATCGCGCAGGTTGTGGATCTGCGGGGACCGGCGGACTGGTTCCCCGAGGACCATCCCGCGATGCCTTCCATCGTGGCCGTCGGCCGCCAGCCGGCAGTGCGCTCGTGCTCGTACTGCCACTACCCGAACGGCAAGGGCCGTTCGAGCAACGGCGGTGTCGCCGGCCTGCCGGTGTCGTACATCGTCCAGACGTTGAATGATTTCAAGAACGGGCTGCGCAAGCCGGGTGACCCGCGCAAGGTGAACGTCAATCAGATGATCACGTTCGCGAAGAACCTGACGCCCGAGGAGATGCAGTCGGCCGCCGAGTACTTCTCGTCCACGCCCTGGACGCAGTGGATCCGCGTCGTCGAAGCGAAGACGATTCCGAAGACCGAGGCCGAGGGGTCGATCTTCTTCAAGGAGAAGGGCGCCGGGGTGGAACCGATCGGGATGCGCGTGATCGAAACGCCCGAAGACGACGAGCAGACCGAGCCGCTGCGCAACCCGCGCTCGGGGTTCATCGCGTATGTTCCGCCGGGCGCGGTCAAGAAGGGTGAAGCGCTGGTGACGACGGGCGGCAACGGGAAGACCGTTGCGTGCACCACCTGTCACGGCGCGGATCTGCGCGGCAACGGCCCGGTGCCGGGCATCGCCGGCCGTTCACCGAGCTACCTCGCGCGGCAGATGTACGACATCCAGGTGGGTGCGCGGCACGGCGAGTGGGCCGAACTGATGAAGCCGGTGGTGGCGAAGCTGACCAACGAGGACATGGTCTACATCACCGCGTACGTGTCATCGCGTCCGATGCCGCCGGCGCCCGGCAGCAAGCTGCAGCAGCAGAGCGCCTCCAATCGCTGATGGATCAAAGCCGCCGCGACTTCCTGCAGTTCACGGTCGCGGCGGCGTTCATGGGCCGGCAGCCCTCCACGGCGCCGGCCATCCGCTCCATCCAGACTCCAGTTCTGACCATCGGCTTCGAGGAGAGCGGCAGTCCGCAGGGTTTTCCGATCATCCTCCTTCACGGATTCCCCGACGACGTCCGTGCGTGGGACGGCGTGGTGCCGCCGCTTGTCGGCCAGGGTCACCGCGTGCTGGTGCCGTACGTGCGCGGCCATGGCGCAACGCGGTTCCGGGATCCGTCCGCGGCGCGGATGGCGGAGCAGGCCGCCATCGGACAGGACGTCATCGATTTCGCGGACGCGCTTCGCCTGCAGCGATTCATCGTCGCCGGGTTCGACTGGGGGTGCCGCGCGTCGTGCATCGCGGCGGCGCTGCATCCCGACAGAGTGGCGGGCGCGGTGCTCATCGGCGGCTACACCATCCAGGACACGATCTCAGCGCCGCAGCCGCTGCCGCCCGAACGCGAGCGCGCGCTCTGGTATCAGTGGTACTTCAACACCGAGCGCGGGCGCGTCGGCCTCGCGGCCAATCGCCGCCCGCTCTGTCATCTGCTGTGGGAGCTCTGGTCCCCGACATGGCACTTCAGCGAGGAGACATTCAATCGCACCGCGCCGTCGTTCGATAACCCCGACTTCGTCGACTGCGTCATTCACTCGTATCGCCACCGCAATCTCGGCGCCGCAGGCGAGCCGCGGTTCGCTGAGGTCGAGCGCCGGCTGGCGATGCGTCCCAAGATCGAGGTTCCGTCGATCGTTCTCTTCGGCGCCGATGATGGAGTGGGTGGGCCGCCGGCGGCGGATTCGCCCGGCGAGCGAGCCGTCTTCACGTCACGGATTGCGCGCCGCGTCGTGCCGGGCGCGGGGCACTTCGTCCCACGAGAAAAGCCCGAGGCGGTTGCCGCCGCCATCGTCGACGTCGCGCGCGCGGCGCGCTGACGTCAGGCCGGGGCGTCCTGGGCGTCCCTCCCGGCGTTCAGCCGTTCCGTGATGGCAATGGCCGACTCCAGGGAGGCGCACGTCTGGATGCGCTCGATCGGCACCTGAATTTCCGCTGCGTGCGGACCCGTGGCGAAGGTATAGCGGGGCAGGCCGGCGTCGGCCGGCCATCGAATGATTACAAACACGTCATCTGGCTTCGCGGTCATCGGTCTCGCCCTGTGTAATTAACGTCGCCGGTCGTGCGGCACGAACACGTCCCCCCGGAGAGCGGGTCGCCGCATCTGATGTTTCGACGATACGCGTGGAGGGACGGCCGGGTCGATGAGACTAACGTCTCAGGGCGCCAGCAGCGGAATGTCCTTGACGGGCGGCGGCGTCGGCCGCGATTGCAGGAATGTGTAGATCTTCGACAAATCATCGTCGGAGATCACCTTTGCCGTGAACGGCGGCATGTCGCCCGCCGGGTTCCTCACATACGCCACGAAGCGCGGGAAGGGAATCGGATTGGGCCCGAGGCGCGGTCCCTGCGGTCCGCCCTGCGCGTCGTTGACGTGGCACTCGTAGCAGCCGTTCTTCTTGTAGAGGGTGGCGCCCGCATCCGAGGGGGTCGCATCCGTCGCGGCCTTTGCCTGTGCAGGTGAAGGTGCGGGTGCAGGTGGAGCTTTCGTCTCGGCAGGTTCAGGCGCGCCGCGTTTCGGAGGAGATGCGGGCCGTGGCTGCGGTGCGGTCCGCCGCGGCGGGGCCTGCGGCGTGGGACGCGTTTGCGCAACAGCCGTCACCATCGTCGCTACGACAATCACGGCGACGACGACGGCGACGAGCCACGGAGACATAGAGACACAGAGATCCCTGATTTTTCTCTGTGACTCTGTGACTCTGTGGCCTGTCATCATCGCCATTTCCCTTTCACTATCGCACCTGCGTGACGACATCGACGAGCGCGGGCTCACCACGCTTGACGACGGCAATCGCGCGTTTGAACGCCGGACCAAGGTCGGCGGGGTTGTCGATCGGGCCTTCCGCATAGACGCCCATGCTGACCGCCATCTTCGCGTAGTCGATGTTCGGATCGGTGATCTGGCTCCCGATGGCGCCGCGATCGACGCTGCGGTTGCGCGCATTGCACATCCGCTGCACGTGCATCAGCTCCATGTGGTAGGCGCGGTTGTTGTTCATCACGCTCAGCAGCGGGATGCGATGATGCGCGGCGGTCCAGAGCACGCCCGGCGCGTACATCAGGTCGCCGTCGGTCTGAATGGCGATCGAGAGGCGGCCATGCTTCTTGTTCGCGAGCGCGCCGCCGACGGACGCCGGCGCGCCGTAGCCGATGCCGCCGCCTCCCGCATGGCCCAGCCACTGATACGGCTTGTCGAAGTTCCACAGACGCCGTGGCCAGCCGCCGAGATCGCTCGTGTAGTAGCTCGAGACCAGCGACCAGTCTTCGTTCTTGATCTGCGCCCACAGCTCCGCGGAGAGGCGCGCGGTGCTCACCGGGCTTGCGTTCCAGCCGTAGCTCGCATTGACGCGCGCGCGGTCAGCGGCGCCGCGGCTCGCATCCGCGAGCTTCGCGCTGCGCTCCTGGAAGACGCGCGTGCGATCCGCGGTGGCGAGCCGCTTCACCGCCTCGATGAGCGACGGCAGCGTCGTCTCGCCGTCGGCGGCAATCGCGAGATCCACATCCTGCAGGCGCCGGAAGTCCTGGTAGTTGGCG
>QHWQ01000080.1 GCA_003222635.1 Acidobacteriota bacterium
GAGGTCACCGGTGGTGATGGTGATCATCTTCGCGCCAGGCTTCGTGATCGAGCGGGTCGAGCGGTGGAGCTGATCGCGCAGCGCGTTGACGCTTGCCCAGAAGTCGGCAACCTCGAGGCCGACAATCACGTCCGCGTCGCCGACGGCGGCTGCGGCGCGCAGGCTCTGGTTGAGCGGATGGCGCGTCGGGAAATTCATCCGGCTGGTTTGATCGATGACGCCTGCGCCGAGCGTTTCGGCGAGCTCGACGAGCAGCTTCATCCCGTTGGCCGTGCGTGCGAGCCGATCGACGACGAGTACCGGGTTCTCGGCGGCGACGAGCATGCGTGCGGCTTGTTCGACCGAGGCCGTATCTCCCTGTGGCGCCGTCGGGACGGGCGTCTTTGGAATCGCTGGGAGCTTGTTGATGTCGACCCCCTGCTCCTGCAGGATGCCGTCGAGCACGAGCACGACCGGCGCCGTCGGTGGTGTAACTGCGATGTTGTACGCGCGCACCGCGGACTCCGCGAAGTGGGTGAGGGACCACGGCGTGTCGTCCCACTTGGTGAAGTCGCGAACCATCAGCGCCGCGTCCTGCACGCCGTGGTACCACTCGGCCGGCCGCCGCACGGCGGCATCGTTGTAGTTGCCGATCACCAGGTACACCGGCACGCGATCGCACCACGCGTTGTAGAGCGCCATCGACGCGTGCTGCAGGCCGACCGTGCCGTGCGCGGCCACGAGCATCGGCTTGCCTTCGGCCTTGAAGTAGCCATGCGCCATCGCGACGGCGGATTCCTCGTGCATGCACGTGATCAGCTCAGGCGCTTTGTTGCCGCCGTA
>QHWQ01000392.1 GCA_003222635.1 Acidobacteriota bacterium
GCTCGAGAACGAAACATCGCGACAAAAGAATGAGCGCGTTCGCTTTCATCTCGAAGCAACCCGCGGTTTGATTGCTTGGCGATCCGGCGATTCGGACAGCGCGTGGAGATATCTGAATCTGGCCCTCAATGCTGCGCAAGACGCAAAGAGCCTTGAATGGATCGCCTGGGCACACCTTCATCTCCTTCGTTTCGCCGTGGATGCACGCCCCGTGGATGCCTTGAACATCATCTTGCCGCGCGCGCGAAGAGCTGTTACTCGCGCGGGTATTCCAGCATTAACAGCCTACTTACACACCTCCGTCGCGACCTTGGAAGGCAGCCGGGGCCACTTCGATGAGGCGTGGCGTCACTGCGACATTGCGGAGGCCCTACTGGAGACCGAGCCCAATGCATGGGTTCTGGGAAGCTGTCGCAATTGCAAGGGCTGCATTTCTGCTTTTCGATGTGAGTTCGAGAAGGCTGATGACTACTTTCGAACGACAATCGATTGCGCGGAGGTGAACGGAAGCCGCCGGATGCGAAATGGCGCCGAACTGGACCGCGGCTATCTCCAATTGATCACCGGGCGCTACGAACAAGCAGAATCCAGATTGCAGCGAGTAGTACTCAACACGACGGGTGAGCTGAACGCCGACGCCTCCGACTTCCTCGCCCGGGTCTATCTGGCCGTGTCCAAACTAGACCAGTGTGAAGAAATCTTAGAGGCCTTAAATATATTCGGTGACTCGTTCAGCTATGCCGAATATCAGAAGAGATGGACCGCGGTTACGAAGGCAAAGCTACTCTTGCGGCTGCGGAAATTTGATGAAGCGAACAACTGGCTCACCGCGGTCGAACGGCGCTTCGCAGAACAGCAAGATCGCTCGTTCAATGCCCTCGTTCAATTGCTTAATGCACAGGCGCTGCACCGTCTCCGACGCACAACGGAGTGTGTTCGCCATCTTCTGCAATCCGATCTACAGGGCATTCGGCAAACCGCTGAATTTCAAGGGCAATTTCACTACACGCTAGCAACCATCGTCGCCGACGACACGATGCGCGTGGCGATGCAGATGCACGAACGAGGAACGCGAATTTGGTCCGATCAAGGAATGGTGTCTGTCCGCTCCGAAATCGACGACGGCGTGCCTGCGCCAACGGTTTCCGCTATAGCCCCCTCGGCGGATTTTGAAAGCGTTGCGGTCGTCATTAATTCGATTGGCGCCGCGTTCGATCTCGCTTACAACCCACGTCTCCTCGCTGCCGAACTGGTCAATCTACTCCAAGCAGGTGGTTTTACGGGCATTTCCGTGGCCGAAACGGTAGACAACCCTCAAGACGGCATCGATCGCAAAGCGAGGAGACTGACGCTGCGTCTCGGTGATGGAACTCACGCCGGCAAGTCGGTCGTGCTCTCATGCGAAGTGCCCGCTTCACCAACTAGAGCGGTTATCCTGGCAGATATCTTCCGAATAGGTCGGGCGGCGGTTGCGCTCGAGAAGGCACGGCGCGAGGAGCGCAGTCGCGCCGCGATGTGGCCGTCCGATCCGCTCGAAGAGCACGGAGACGCACTGTTCCTCGCCGAAGAGATGCAGACGCTGATCGACATGGCGAAACGCGTTGCGGCCGCGAATATTCCCGTCCTGCTCACCGGCGAGACCGGCACCGGCAAGGAAGTGATCGCGCGCCTGATTCACAGCTATTCGCCGCGCGCGGCCAAGACCTTTCTGCCCTTCAACTGCACCGCCACGCCCCGCGACATGCTCGACTCGCAGCTCTTCGGCCACCGCAAGGGCGCCTTCACCGGCGCGTCGGAGAACTTCGCCGGCGTCATCCGCGCCGCCGGCGGCGGCACGCTCTTCCTCGACGAAATCGGCGAGAGCACCCTCGACATCCAGCCGAAGCTGCTCCGCTTCCTCGAGTCCGGCGAAGTGCATCCCATCGGCGAAACGCACCCGCAACGCGTCGACGTGCGCGTCATCGCCGCCACCAACGCCGACGTCGATGCGCTCGTCAGCCAGGGACGCTTCCGCGAAGACCTCTTCTACCGCCTCAACATCGTCCGCCTGCACATTCCGCCGCTGCGCGACCGGCGTGTCGAGATCCCGGCGCTCGCGAATCACTACCTGCAGAAGTACGCCAAGGAGATGAACAAGGGCGAGCTGCGTCTGTCGGAAGAGACGATGGAATATCTGGTCCTCTATCGATGGCCGGGCAACGTGCGCCAGCTCGCCAACGAGATGCGCCGGCTCGCCGCGCTCGCCGACCCGGGCGCGGTCCTGATGCCCGAGCACCTCTGCGCCGACATCGCGGCGTCGCGCCGCACGCTACCCGCCGACGAACGGACGCTTGATGCGAATGAGATCGTGGTCCGCATCGATCAGCCCTTCGGCGCCGCCGTCCAGCACCTCGAGCGCGCGATGGTCCAGGCCGCGCTCGCCAGAACCAGCGGCGTCGACGAAGCCGCGAAGCTGCTTGGCGTCTCGCGCAAGGGCCTCTATCTGAAACGCCTGCGGTACGGGTTGGAGATCGAACGGCCGACAAACGGCGAGGTCGCGTGATCCAGGTCGATTCCTACTTGTGTCGCCTGCGCAGCGTGCGGGGGCGCAGCTCCGCCTCTCCTTCCTCGCCGAGGCGCACCTTCAGCATCTGCACCTGGTGCTTCAGCCAGCGCAGCCTGCGCAGCATCTCGGCGGTCCGCTTCCGGCTCAGCGAATCGGTCGCGTCGACGA
>QHWQ01000393.1 GCA_003222635.1 Acidobacteriota bacterium
CCTGGAGCTTCAGTTGCGTCTGGAACGGCGGCGACACCCGGCAGAATCCTGAGGGGTTGTTCGCGAGCGTGGGCGCCGCGACCGACGGATTGGTAAAGGCGGTTGCCGTGAGGTCCGGCTGCTGCGCGGCGAAGCAATTGTCAAAGACCTCCCGGCCGGTGCTCGTGCCTCCCGTGAGGAAGCCCCCGCGAGGCAACCGGGCGTTGAGGATCACATCCACGCCGTCGAACACGTCGGTTTGTTCGCCGCCGTAGTCCGACGTGCGCGCCACCAGGCCCTGGTTCTGTCCGAACTTGGCCGCGCTGACGGCATACAGCCCGCACAACTGGTTGCCACCCCCGCCGGGCAGTCGTGCATCCGACGGCAGCGGGACGCAGTACGAGTTGTAGTCAGCAGGCGTCGTCAACAGATTGTCCGTGACCGTGAACTGGTTCCAGGTGGTCCGGTAGTAGGAGACGTTCACGGACGTCCCCGGCAGCAGTTGGTGCTGAACACCGCCGGAGAACTGCACGTTGTTCCGTCTGTAGTCGAGCCGCGCATTGTCCGCGATAGTGGTGGTGACGTTAATCGTGCCGAACCTGTTGTTGTTGAGCGCCGCGCACTCGCCGTTGGCGGTGATCATGGTGAGGTCGCAGTCGGGCACGAAATTGCCGTTCGCGTCGTTCCACTGCCGAGAGGCATTGGTGACAACGAAGTTCGCCGGGTTGTAGACGCCTGAATTGCCGCGCGCCAGCATGTAGCGGCCGACGGCGAACTTGAGCGCGGTCTTCCCCGTTCCGAACAGATCGTAGGCAACGCTCACCCGGGGACTGAAATCCGACTGGCACGGCGAGCAGTCGAGCGCGGGGGTATCCACCGCGTTCAGACGAAACCGCGTCGGCGGGAGATGCTGCGCGGGCACATCGTCCTTGATGTAGTCGAAGCGCAGCCCCGCGTTCAGCGTCAGGCGCTTGTGCGTCCACTGATCCTGGCCGTACACCCCGAGATCCGCTTTCATGTTGTCCCGGACGGTGAGCGGCGTCCCAAACTGCGTGATCGTCACCGGCAAGCCAAGGTGAAAGGTGTAGTTCACGTCGTTCGGGACAATGGTGGTTTGCAGCTGACCCCACTCGTGCGTCAGATTGAAGCCGGTCTTGAACGCATGGGACCCGGTGACATAGGTCATCGACAGTCGTGGTTCCATCTTGTGGCGGGTCGACGGCGTCAGGTACGAGTTGATCCCTGGTTCGGCACCCCACCGTTGCCCTGTCGTGTCTTCCGTGATGGACACCGCGCCGGGCCACAGACCCGGCTGGGGGAACGTGGACCACGTGGGTCGAGAAAATTGGATGCCGCCGTTGAACAGCAGCTTGTTGTTGACCGGAAACGTCCATTCCGTCTGAAGGATGTCGACCGGCAGGAAGATCTGATGATCCGTGGCTTCGCCCGCGGAGAGGCCCTGGAAGATCGCGTTGTTTCCCATGAGGTGGGTGCAATCGCACCGTTTCTCCCACTCATAGTGGAAGGAGAACTGGTTCCTGGCGGTGGCCTGCCACGTCATGCGGAGCGAGGCGTTGTTGCCCCAGAAATCGTTAATCACCGGCCGGCTGAGATCGGGCTGATAGAGGAGCGAGTTCTGGAGCTTGTTGAAGTACTGTCCGGCGACGTAGGTGCCGGCAGCCCAGTACCGGTAGGAGCCGAAGTACCAGAGCTTGTCCTGGACGAGCGCCCCGCCGAAGCCGAAACCAATGTCCCCGACCTTGTCGAGCCGGTTGATCGTCGAGGCTGTCATCCCTCGCGACGCGAGCGTGTCGTTGAAATTGTTGCTTTGCAGTTTCTGATTGGTGAAGGAGCCGGTCACGTCTCCCCTCGAGACATTGCCGCCCGCCTTGGAGATGTAGTTGAACTGAATGCCGCCCGAGGGCTGTTCGGCCGATCCGCCGCCGAGTTCGACCGCGATCTCCTGGGTGTTCTGCGGACTGGGGACGAAGCCCCGACCAGAGGCTGCGGCATTGTTCACGTTGAACCCGTTCACCTCGAGTTTCGAGTCGCCCTGGGCGCTCCCGTGAAACGAGAAGAACGGCATCAGGTCGCCCTTGGAGCCGCCGACATCCTGGCCGGCCGTGTTCCCCGCCATCCCTGGCGTGAGGGCAATGATGGTCAACATGGTCTTCCCGGTCGGAATCGTATCGAGCACCCTCGCCGAGATGATGTTGCGGGTCGCCGCGTTCTGGACATCAACGACCGGAGCCGTGCCAGACACGGTCAGCGTTTCCTCGACCGAGCCAACTTCCAGCTGCGCATTGACCGGTGCGGTGAAATTGGTCGTCAGCTCGATGCCGGTCCGCTGCACGCTCTTGAAGCCGGGCAGGGACACGGTGACGCTGTAGGTGCCGGGCGGCAGGTTCACGATCTTGTACTGACCCTGTTCGTCAGTGACCACCTCGCGCACTTTCTCGATAAGTACCGGGCTCGTCGCCTGGACAGTGGCGCCGGGCAGCAGCGCGCCCGAGGTGTCTCTCACGATTCCGGCGATGGCGCTGACTCCACCCTGCTGGGCAGACGCCGCGGCCGCGAGAGCGACGAAACCCAGAACGGCTGCAACGATGAGCGGTCTGCGGGCTGCAAGCATGATCTGTCCTCCGAGATGAACGGTGCATGAAAACCAGCGTGAGCCGACGCTG
>QHWQ01000081.1 GCA_003222635.1 Acidobacteriota bacterium
TCGAAGAGGTGCGCCTCGACGAGCCCGCGCGCGAGCTCTATGCGGCCGACAGTTCATTCGGCGGGCGCGTGATGGTCTTCGACCTCGATACCTTCGCGTTCAAGCGCGGATGGGCGGCGTACGGCCACAAGCTGTCGGAGATCGATCCGTCGCCGGCGGCGCGCGTCTACAACCCGGGCGGTCCGTTCGCGAAGGAGTTCCGCGGACATCTCACGCTGAACATCTCGAATGACGGTCTGGTCTACGCCGCCGATCGCGCGGGCAACCGCATCCACGTCACCGACAAGCAGGGGAAGTTCGTGAAGGAGATTCCCGTCGCGACCTTTACCGCTGGCGGCTCCGCTGGCGGCGTGATGTTCTCACCGGACAAGGAGCAGCGCTTCCTCTACGTCTGCGACATCAACAACAACCACGTCTGGTTCATCGATCGGCAGAGCGGAATGACGGTCGGACAGCTTGGCAGCATGGGCGAAAACGGCGGCCAGTTCTTCGGCCTGCACATGATCGCCACCGACTCGAAGGGGAATCTCTATACCGGTGAGGTGTTCAACGGCGAACGCGTGCAGCGGTTCCTGCTGACTCGATAGCCGTGGCGTCGCACCTCCGGGCGCTGCTCGACCGCGCGCATGCGAGATTCGATCGCCACTCTCGCAGCGACGTCATCTCTATTACGAGAACCTTGCGCGCGCGCTGAAGTGGCTCGAAAAAGCGCGTCGACAAGGTGTTCGCGCGCGCGAAGAAAGCAGGCGCGAAGTACAACGTAGTTGGCGCGCGTGTCTTACGGCGACGGCTGACGAACGCAGCCGCAACGAGCCGTCGTATGAAGTGACGCTGTCCGACGTTTTCTCCCGCAGGGCGGTTCCGCCCAGGGAGGAAACATGAAACGCGCCAGTCGATGCTTGTATACAGGTGCCATGCTGCTGGCGGCTGGTTCAATGCCGGTCGCTGCCCAGATGATCCCCAATTCCGTGTACGCGGAACTCACGACCATGAGTTCGTACAGCACCGATAGTGATCGGATTCCGTACGAGCCGCTGCAATGGTCCGACAACTGGCTCTTCAACTTCGCCAACGCACCAGACGCGACGCATGCTCCGGTCGTATCGCCGGAGTTTCACGTCACGAGCGACGTCCCGTTGACCGGCTTCTGGCCGTCTCCGCCGGAGCACGCGCCGGGAACGAACGTCTACACGTTTCGTTTCCTTGATCTTCTGGTGCCCGGCTACGCGCCGCGACAGCTGCCGGATGGGTACTGGCTCAGCGAGACGGCGTCGGCAGCCGATCGCGCAAACGTCCACACGGAGCTTCCGAAGATTTCGCTCGTTCGCAAGGTGACTCCCGAGATCCTGACGGGTCCTGAAACGCTGCAGACGATCACTATCGAGCTCACGCTGCAGGAGCCGATGACATTCGGACCAGGTACGCCGCCAGTCAACATGTTCTTCGTCGGCACGGGCAACCTGCGCGTTGCCTATGGCGGCTACGACCTGGTGACCAGTGAGTTCGTGTCGCAGCAGCGTGTGGATGGCTGGAACGAGTGGACGGACGGGACGAGCGCAGAGTGGAATGCCGACGTCAGCCGGATGGAAGTCGGCCGCACCTACGTCTTCGAGGCTGCCTTGAAATCGACCAAGTCGCCGCTGCTGCTCGGGTCGCCGCGATTCAAGCCGCGCGTCTTCGCCGACTACAACCACACGGAATGGCTCGCCAACGTCGACGACGCCACCGCGGTGCAGATCGATCACCCCGCCGCGCCGGTGACGCTGCGCGTTGAGACCGCAAACGCGCTGCAGTGGTCCCCTGCGTGGACGTGGCCGCGGCGCGACATGGGGATGAGCCCCGTCGTGTCGCCGTTTACCAGCGAGCCGCCCTACCGCGTGATCGTGCCGGCGAGCATCCGTATCGAGCCCGAAACCATTACCGTCGGCTCGCGCGGGGTTGTCACGGCATTCATCAAGATCGGAGCGCCCTACTCGACAGAAGCAATCGACGTCACGAGTGTGACGCTGCAGGGCGCGGCCGTTGCGAGGACGACAATGGCAGGCGACACCCTCATCGCGAAATTCCAGACGGCGGATCTGCAGGGCCTCGTGGCAGCACCATCGGCCGCGCTCTCCGTCCGCGGGCTTCTGCGGGATGGGTCCGCCTTCGAAGGGATCGATTCGGTCCGGGTGCAGGTGAGATGAGCCGCGCGGAGTGGTACTCCGCGCGCTCGCATCAGGCTAGTTGCCGCCCCGCCCGGCGCCGCCGCCGCGCGGCGGTGGGGGACCCGCGGCCGTCTGCTCCTTGATCAGCTTCTCCCGCGTCGTCTTCATGTCGGCGACGAACTTCTTGTAGCCGGCCGGGTCGATGTACGGATTCTGCTTCGGGTTCGCCTGCAGCTTCTTGTACTTGCCCGTCAGGTTGAAGAACCAGCTGTGCGCGCCGAGGAACACGTCGCACGGCAGCTTTTCCAGCGTCGCAATCGTGTCCGCCCACTGTTCAGCCGCCTTCGGATTCCCCTGGTTGTAGACGATCCGTGCGTCATCCGGCAGGCCGGCGCCGACGATCACGACGTTATATGTACGTCCGCCGTCGCGAACCGGGAACGTCCAGGTCGTGGTGCCCAGCGTATGGCCGGGCGTCAGGTGCGCGGTGAGCGTCATCCCACCCAGCTCGACCTTATCGCCGTCGTGGATGATCTTGTCGATCGGATGCTCCTTGCCGCCCGGCTTCATGTTCTGCAGCGCCGGCACATCCTCCGCCATGAAGATCGTCTGCGCACCGGTCATCTGCTTGAACATCGCGTCGCCGGTCTGATGATCCGGATGCGCGTGGCTCGCCAGCAGGATCTTCGTGTCCTCCATCTTGAAGCCGAGCGACTCGATCGCCTTCTTCATCAGCGGCAGCGTCTCTTCGTAGTCGCTGTTGATGACAATGTTCCCCTGCGGCGTCGTGATCAGGTACGACGACAGCGTCACCGTGCCGATGTAATAGAGGTTGCCGATGATCTTGTGCGCGGGGAAGCCCACGCGATCCTGCGTGCGGTCCTCGATCTGCGGGTCAGCGTTCATCACCTCCGGCGTCGCCTTGTCGACGACCTGCGGAGGCGGACCGCTGCGGCCGCCCTGCCCCTGCGCGGGCAGCTTCGCCGCCGCGAGGCTCAGGAAGAGAAGAACGGCAATCAGGGTTCTGGACGTGTTCATGTTTACCTCGTGGAAGTCGAAGGCGCGTCCTTCGACGCGTCATACACGATGCGGCCGCCGACGATCGTCAGCACGGACTTGATGTCCTTGATCTGCTCGGCGGGCACCGTCAGGTAATCCTTGTCGGTGACGACGAGATCCGCGTAGCGGCCCGGCTGGATCGAGCCGAGGTCGTTCTCGCGGAAGAAGAGATACGCGTTGCTGCGCGTGTGCGCGATGAGCGCGTGCTCACGCGAGATGGTGTGCGTGTTGACGACCGTGCCGCCGACCATCTTGCCGGTCACGGCCCAGTACAGCGTCTGGAACGGGCGGAACTGGTTCACTTCGAAAGCGTCGGTCCCGAGGCCCCACATGATGCCGCTGTCCTGGATCTCTTTCAGCGGCGGCATGCCGAACGCCTTGTCACCCTGTATCTGATGGAGCAGTCCGCCCGACACCGTCTCCCGCGGGTTGATGGCGAGGAACATGTTCAGCTTCTTCATGCGCTCGACCTGTTCCGGCGTCACGGCTTCCATGTGCATGAACGCCCAGCGCAGGGGACGGATATCGACCTGCCTGGCGATCTTCTCGGTCTGATCGAGCTGCGCGTCGATCGCTTTTTCCGTGACGGTGTGGAGCTGCGCGGGGATGCCGGCCTTCGCCACGGCGAGCCCGAACTGTCCCCACTGATCCCACGCGGCCTGCGGCGCGATCGGCTCGGGGCCGGGCGCCAGCACGTCGCCGCCGCCGCCACCGGGGAACCGCTCGCCATAGTTGGCGTTGTCCATCCACTCGTCGCCGTCGTGATAGCGAAGCATCGGGACCTCGGCGAGCTGCCGCTCGAAGACGCCCGCGCCGCGTCCGCCCGCCGTCACCGTGCGGAAGCAGAAGAAGCGCATGCTGGCGGTCCCTTCGCGCTGGAACTTGCGATAGAGGTCATCCCACAGGCACTGTCCGCCCGAGGCTGTCAGACCCGCGATCGCGAAATCCTTCAGCATCGCCTTCTGGTTTCTCTCGATGACATCCGCCGGCAGTTCGGCCTTGCCGCCGTTCTCGGTCTTCAGAAAGCCCGCTTTGTTGAAGAGGATGTTGCGGCCCGCGACGCGCGTGATGCCGGTCGGACGGCCGCTGGCGTCGCGCTCGATCCACGGCTCGGTCATCTTGTCGAGACCGAGCTGCTCGATCGCCTTGCTATTGAGGTACTGCGCCCAGCGCGTGAACTGCAGGAAGACGGGATTGTTCGGCGCGACCTTGTCGAGCTCCTCGCGTGTGAACTCGCGCTTGTCATCCGAGAACTGCGCGGGCGACCAGCCGCCGAGGTTGTAGACCCATCCGCCGTTCGGTGTCGCCTTCGCCTTCGCGGCAATCGCGTCGAGCACCTTCTTGCGCGTGTCCATGCCGTCGAAGCGCAGCTCCATCGTCCAGTAGGCGCCTTCCTCCTGGAAGTGCGCGTGGTTGTCGATGAAGCCGGGCACCATCGACTTGCCCTTCAAGTCGATGCGCTGCGTGCTGGGCCCCGCAAGCTTATTGATGTCGGCGTTGCTGCCGACCGCGATGATGCGCGCGCCTTTCACCGCGACCGCCTGCGCAATCTGGAAGGTGTCGTTGACGGTGATGATTTTTCCGTTGGTAAGAATGAGGTCCGCNNNCGTTTTTCCGGTGCGGGGATTATATAGTGTGACCTATCATGTGGGCCTTCACAGGAGGACGCCGGTGATCTGCAAGAGCCTCTTCACGATTTCCCTCGCAATTTCCGCGGCCGTACTGGTGTTCGCGCAGTCCGGCCCCGCGTTGACCGGCATCGTCTTGTCGCAGGCTGAAGGCCCGATGGAAGGGGTGGTCGTCAGCGCCAAACGTGCGGGATCGACGATGACGCTCAGCGTCATGAGCGACGCGCAGGGGCGCTATGCGTTCCCGGCCAACCGCCTCGAGCCCGGCAGCTACACGATTCGGATCCGCGCGACGGGATACGACCTCGAAGGGCCGTCAACAGTGGATGTTGCCGCGGGACGTCCAGCGCAGCTCGATCTGAAGCTTGGCAAGACGAAGGACCTCGCCGCGCAGCTCACCAACGGCGAATGGTTCATCAGCTGGCCGGGCACGACGGAGATGAAGAACGGCCTGCTCAATTGCACGCAGTGTCACACGCTCGAACGCGTCGCGCGCAGCACGCACGACGCGGAGGAGTGGATGAAGGTGCTCGACCGGATGGGACGCTATGCGCAGGGCTCGACGCCCGAGCGCCCGCAGTTGCGGCCCCACGAGCATGGCGGCGGTGGAACCAATCCCATCATGCAGCAGAGCATGAGCGGCCGCGAGGGCGAGGATCCGGTGATGAAGGATCGCGTCGGCGCCGCGGCGAAGTACCTCGCGTCGATCAACCTCAGCGAAGGCCGCACGACGTGGACCTATCCGCTGAAGACGTATCCGCGTCCGACCGGGAAGGCGACGCGCGTCATCATCACGGAATACGATCTGCCGCGAAAGGAAACGCTGCCGCACGACGCGGCCGCCGACTCGCACGGGATGATCTGGTACGGCGACTTCGGCACCCACATGCTCGGCATGCTCGATCCGAAGACCGGCAAGGTCACTGAGTACCCGCTGCCCATCACGAAGCCCGGCGCGCCGCTCGGCTCGCTGGATCTGGTGCTCGACAAGCAGGAAAACATCTGGATGGGCACGATGTATCAGGGGAGCCTCGCGAAGTTCGATCGCGCAACGAAACGTTTTCAGACGTGGGGCTCGCCGAACTTCAAGGACCGTGACGAGGCGCGCATCGCCATGGTGATGCCGATCAACTCGGACGTCGACGGCCAGGTGTGGATCGGCGGTGACGACGAGTATCAGGTGGACGTGAAGACCGGTGAGTGGAAGACGGTTGACTACGGCATCGGCGTGCAGGACAAGGCGCTTGTCAAGGTGCTCAGCTCCTACGGCGTCTCCTCGGATTCGAAGAACAACTTCTACGGCATGAACCTGAACGGCACCTACATCATCAGGATCGACGGCAAGACCAAGCAGGTGACGCCGTTCGCCACGCCGACGCCGAACGCGGGGCCGCGCCGCGGCCACATGGACGCGCAGGACCGCCTCTGGTTCGCGGAGTTCCGCGGCAACAAGATCGGCATGTTCGACACGAAGACCGAGAAGTTCCAGGAGTTCGCGGTGCCGACGCCGTGGACGAACGTCTATGACGCCATCGCCGATCGCGCGGGATTCGCGTGGGGCGGCGGCATGAACAACGATCGCGTCGTGCGCGTGAACACCAGGTCCGGCGAGGTCGTCGAGTACCTGCTGCCGCGGATGACCAACATCCGTCGCGTGAACGTGGACAACGGCAGCAACCCGCCGGTCTTCTGGGTGGGGAATAACCTTGGGGCCTCGCTCATTCGAGTCGAGCCTGTCGAGTGACCACGAAGATCGACGAGGTGACGAGCATGTTTATGCGTCTGCCTCTCATGCTGATTCTTGCGATTGCGCTCGCATGCATTGTGGGCGCGACTGTCATCGCTCAGGAAGGCGGCGGTCCTCGAGTGCCGCAACGACCGCCGGCTGGGGGCTGCCCGTCGATCTCGCGCGAGTTCTGGCCTTGCGCGAAGGCCAAGGCGGCGGCATTCAACCCTCCGCGTAATCCCGACGGCACGCCGAACATGAACGGCGCGTGGAATCCCTTCACGGCCAACGGCAGCCAGAACATCGAGGACTTCGCCGGCAGCCAGTTTCTGGGTCCGCAGGTGACGCTCATCGTCGATCCCCCCGATGGCAAGGTGCCGTACCTGCCGCAGTGGGCGAACCAGCGCCAGGACAACTGGGATCACTACATCGATCCGCTCGGCTCCTGCTACATCACGGGCGTACCGCGTCAGACGTTCGCTCCGCGCGGCATCGCGATCATCCAGGGTCCGAAAGTCTTTGCGATGGCCGGCGAATTCGCTCACCAGTACCGCGTGATTCCCACCGATAACAGTCCGCATATCGGCGACTCGATTCGCCTCTTGATGGGCGATTCACGAGGCCACTGGGAGAGCAACACGCTTGTCGTCGATACGACGAACCTGACGGACAGCACCTGGCTCAGTATCTCGGGACACTTCCACAGCGACGCGCTGCACGTGACCGAACGGTTCACCCTCGTAGACGCGAACACGATCCTCTACGAGACGACGCTTACCGATCCGAAGGTGTTCCGGCAGCCGTGGACCATGGCGATGCCCATCATCCGGTTCGAGCAAGGGCACGAGGTGCTGGAGGAGCCATGCTTCGAGACCGATCGCGACCTGCCGGTCATGCTGCAGGACCACAAGATCTGGACTGGCCTGCCGCGACAATGAGGCTTGCGGCGGCGGCGCTCTCTGTCTTTATCGCGTGTCCGGTGTCGGCCCAGACGACCGCGGCGCGTGATGCGGCGCTGCCGCGCGCGTGGGACGGCAAGCCCGATTTGAACGGCGTGTGGCAAACCCTCAGTACGGCGGACTGGGATCTGCAGGATCATTCGGCGCGCCTCGGCGTGCCCGCGGGCCAGGGCGTCGTCGAAGGGAACGAGATTCCATACAAGCCGGGGATGTTTGCCACGAAGCAGGAGAACTTCAGCAAGCAGGCGACTGAGGATACAGAGTCGAAATGCTGGCTGCTCGGCGTGCCCCGCACGATGTACGCGCCGTACCCGTTTCAGATCGTGCAGTCGCCGGCCTACATCGCTGTCCTCGGCGAATACGCGCACACGACACGCCACATCTTCATGAACAGCGAGCACCCGCCTGGTCCGCTCGAATATTTCATGGGCGATTCACGCGGCCGCTGGGAGGGCGATACGCTCGTGGTCGATGTGAAGTACTTCACCGACAACACGTGGTTCGACCGGGCCGGCAATTTTCACAGCGCGGACCTGCATGTCGTGGAGCGCTACACGCTCGTCACGCCGGATCACATCCGCTACGAAGCCACCATCGAAGATCCCCAGGTGTTCACGAGGCCGTGGAAGATCAGTCTGATGCTGTACCGCCGCAGGGAGCCGAACGTGCGTGTGCTCGAGTACGAGTGCTACACGTACGACCTGCAGGAGCAGGCCAGGCGCGGCGAGCTGGGACCGAAATGAAATCGAGAACGGCTACTGCTGCGGTGTCTCGGTGCCGCCGGGACTCGCCGGAGTCTTCTGATCTTCCGACGCGCCGAGGAAGAAATTGCGCCCATCCTTGAAGGTCAACGTCGTCCCGTTGACTTTCGGCACGCCTCCCTTGGCGCGGTAACCCTCGACGTTCACCTCGACTCCGATCGGAAAGTCGGTCTTGCGGATGCCGCGGCGCGTGAGCGCGTTGGGCGCTCCCGCTTCGATCCCCCAGTTCGTCACTGTGCCGTCAGGATTGGTCACGTCGAGGTAGATCCAGCCATGCGGGTTGAACCACTCGACCTTGGTGAGCTTCCCTGTCAATTTGATCGGCTGGTTGACGTCGAATTCGGCGGCAAAGGAATGATGCGCCCGCGCGGGGAACGCTGTCAGCAGCAACGCCGCGGCCACTATCGAGACCAATCCCGTTCTCATCGCCACACCTCCGCGGAGAGGGCTGAACGATAGCACCGGACGATAACTGGGTCGGAATAGCGCGGGGGCGGACCTGAAGATCCGCCCCCGCACGACCGATTATTTCGGAGCGCCGGCGTCGGCGTCGTTGGCGCCGAGGAAGAAGTTGCGTCCGTCCTCGAACGTCACCGTCTTGCCATTGGCGCGCGGTGCGCCGCTCTTCGCCTTGTAGCCCTCGACGACGACCTTCGTACCGTTCGGGAAGTCGGTCTTCCGCAGCCCGCGGCGCAGCAACGCCGTCGGCGCGCCCGCCTCGATGCCCCAGTTCGTGACCGAGCCGTCGGGATTGGCCACGTCGATGTAGATCCACCCATGCGGGTTGAACCACTCCATCTTCGTGAGCGTGCCCTTCAGCGTCACGGGCTGGTTCACGTCGAATTCCGCGGCAAACGAATGGTGCGCACGGGCGGGCTGGGCCGCCACGAGGAGCGCGCCAGCAACAACGAGCATCAACAGCCTCTTCATTACAAATACCTCCGCGGCAAGGGCTGAAGCGTAGCACCGAGCCACCTGCACTGCAACCGCCGGGCTCTGGTACGGTATGCTCCGCGCGCGCAGGAGGCGAAGTGATGACGAGAGCAGCAAACCGGCGATTTTTCGTGGCCATTCTGGCGGCGTTCGCGTGCCTCCTGGTGCAAATCGGCACCGCCGCGCAGGCGCCGACGCCGCAGGCTGCCGACAAAGTTCCGCTCACCGACGACGTCTTCAAGAGCGTGCAGATTCTGAAGGGCATTCCGGTGGACACCTTTTTCGAGGCAATGGGGATGTTCGCGTCCGCCATGGGCAACGACTGCACCTTCTGCCACGTGAAGGACGCCTACTTCGACAAGACCGCCTTCGCGCAGGTCACGCCGCGCATGCAGCGCGCCCGGCAGATGCTGACGATGATGGGCGAGCTGAACGACAAGTACTTCGCCGGCCGCACGCGCGTCACCTGCTTCACCTGCCACCGCGGCAGCCAGTCGCCGGTCAGCGAGCCCGATCTCTCGATCCAGTACGGCGAGCCGTACGAGGATCCGAACGCGCGCGACTTCCCGGTGGAGACGCGCGTCACCGCCGATCAGCTGTTGGACAAGTACATCCAGTGGGCCGGCGGCGCGCAGAACGCCGCCAAGCTCACGAGCTATGTCGCGCGCGGCACCTACGAAGGTTTCGATACCGCGTTCGAGAAGCGCCCCGTCGAGATCTACGCGAAGGCGCCGAACCAGCAGACGATGATCGTGCGCCTCGCCACCGGCGCGAGCACGCGCGTCTTCGACGGCAAGAGCGGATGGATGGCCGGCGGCGATCAGCCCGTGCCGCTGCTGACGCTGACGGAAGGCAATCTCGATCGCGCGCGCCTCGAGGCGACCGTGGCGTTCCCCGCCGGCATCAAGCAGGCGTTCCCGCGCTGGCGCGTCGGCCGCACGGCGATCGACGGCAACGAGGTCTACATCGTCCAGGGGATGGGCGCCGCGCAGGCGCTCGCCAACTTCTACTTCGATCAGGCAGGGATGCTCGTGCGGCTCGTGCGCTGGACGCGCACGCCGGTCGGCTTCATCCCGACGCAGGTCGACTTCGCCGACTACCGCGACGTCGCCGGCGTGAAGGTGCCCTTCGATCGCAAGGTGACGCAGACCTACATGCAGGCGCACGTGATGCTCGAGAACGTGCAGCCGAACGCCGCCGTCGAGGCGGCGCGCTTCGCCAAACCCGCTCCGGTGGCTCCAGTGACGAAATGACGTAACAGCAGGACATAGAGGCGGAGGTTTCGATGGGTCCTGGTCGAATCGTTCCGCGGTTGGTCGCAGTTTCGCTCGCACTCTTCCTCCTTCCGGTTGCCGCATCGGCACAGAGCAGCATTGCCGGGGTCGTCAAGGACGCCTCGGGCGCCGTCCTCCCCGGCGTCCAGGTGGATGCCAGCAGTCCGGTCCTCATCGAACAAACCCGCTCTGTTGTCACCGACAGCCAGGGTGTGTATCGCATCGTCGATCTCAGGCCCGGCACCTACACGGTGACGTTCGTGCTGCAGGGCTTCTCGACGTTCACGCGCGAAGGCGTCGCGCTGCCCGCGGGATTCACCGCGACGGTCAACGCGGAGCTGAAGCTGGGATCGATCTCTGAAACGATCACGGTGTCGGGCGAAGCGCCGGTCGTTGACGTGCACACCGCCAGCCAGTCGCAGCAGGTGATTCCGAGCGAGGTGCGCAACGCGATTCCGCTGTCGAGCAACGCGGCGGCATTCGCGGCGCTGATTCCCGCGGCAACGCAGGCAGCCGCCGATCGCGATGTGGGCGGCATCCGCGGCGAGAACTCGCAGGCCTTCAGCATCCACGGCAGCCACACCGCCGACATGATCATGCTGCGCGACGGACTGGACTACGACCAGTTCTTCTCCGGCGGCAACAAGGCGAGCAGCATGAACCCGGCGGCGGTCGCCGAGACGACCGTGCAGACCGCCAGCTCCGCGTCAGCCGAGAGCGGCGGCGTCGTCATCAACGCGATTCCGCGTGAGGGCGGCAACACCTTCCACGGAATGTTCCAGTCCAACTACGGCAACAAGGCGCTGCAGAACGACAACCTCGATGCCGCGCTGCGCGCGCGCGGCGCGACCGCCGGCTCCGACATCAGGACGCTGTATGACGTCGAAGGCGGCGCGGGCGGACCGATCCGCAAGAACAAGGTGTGGTTCTACGTCAGCGCGCGCCGCTGGCTCACGACGAGCAACCTCGCGGGCCTCTATCACAACAAGCTGCAGAACCCGAACGGCACGCTGTTCTACGCGCAGGATCTCAGCCGCCCCGGCTACGAGGACAACTTCTACATCGACGAGTCGGTGCGCCTGACGTGGCAGGCCTCGCCGCGGCACAAGGTCGGATTCCTGCTGAGCAACGAAGACAACTGCCAGTGCCATCAGGGACAGCGCAACGGCACGCTCGCGCCGGAAGCGGCCGGTGACAATCACTTCGCGCCGGCGCCGCGAGCGCAGGTGAAGTGGACGGCGCCGATCACGAGCCGGCTGCTGTTCGATGCGGGGACGTCGGCGATCTGGGGCAAGGTCGTGCGGCGGCCGACGGGAGGGACCGAGAACGACTACGTCATCACCGATCTCGATCGCAACTTCACCTACGGCCACCACGCGCGCGATTACGCGAACCCGCCGAGCACCGGCGGCAACCTGCCGTACGGCGTCTTCACCGAGACCGCGAACATGGCCTACGTCACCGGTTCGCGGACGACGAACATCGGCGTCAGCCTCCGGCAGGCGTTCCAGGAGCGCAACCACTTCATCAATCACAGCCTGACGTACACGTTCCGCGGCACGACGCCCGTGCAGCTCACCGAGTGGATCTCGCCGTTCCACTCCGAGACGCGCCAGCACGCCACGGGGATGTACGTCCAGCAGCAGTGGACGATGGGACGCGCGACGATCGACGGCGGGCTGCGCTACGACTACTTCCGCGGCTTCATCCCGGCGATGACGCTGGAAGGCGGCCGCTTCCTGCCCCAGGGCGCGACGTTCCCCGCGGTCGACAACGCGCTCAATTACAAGGATCTGAGCCCGCGGCTCGGCTTCGCGATGGATCTGTTCGGCAACGGCAAGACGGCGGTCAAAGCCTCGCTCGGCCGCTACGTGAACATCATTTCGAACCAGGACAACAACTTCCGCAACCAGGCGCCCGTGCTGCAGATGGTCACCAACACGGCGCGCAACTGGAACGATGTCAACGGCAACTACGTGCCGGACTGCGATCTCACAAACCTGAATGCCAATGGCGAATGCGAGGCGGTGGCGAATCGCAACTTCGGCCTGACCGTGCCCGGCACCACCTACGCGAACGATGTGACGCACGGCTTCGGCAAGCGTCCCTACAACTGGCAGGCGTCGTTCGGCGTCGCGCATCAGCTGATGACGGGTGTCGGCCTCGAAGTCGCGTACTTCCGCACCTCGTACGGCAACTTCGTCGTCACCGACAACATCCTCGTGTCGCCGGCGGACTACGACGCGTTCAGCGTCGTCGCGCCGGCGGACTCGCGTCTGCCCGGCGGCGGAGGGCAGACGGTCGGCGGTCTGTACGACCTCAAGCCGGCGAAGTTCGGCCTCGTGCAGAACGTCGTGAAGAACGCGAAGGAGTTCGGCAAGCAGAGCGAGAACTACAACGGCGTCGAGGCGAACCTGCGCGGCCGCCTGCCGAAGGGGGGCGTGCTCATCGGCGGCATGAGCGTCGGCCGCACGAGCACGAACAACTGCGAGGTGCTGCGCAACCTGCCGGAAGCGGCGATTACCGGCACGACGATCACGCCGCTCGACAACTGCAGCATCGTGCCGCCGTGGGCGGCGGGCACGCAGTACAGGCTGTCGGGACTCTTCTCGCTGCCGGGTGACGTGCGCGTCAGCGGCACGTATCAGAACATCGGCGGCGTGCAGACGACGGCCAGCTACGTCGTCAACAACGCGATGGTGGCGGGCTCGCTTGGAAGGAATCTGTCGGGCGGCGGCAACGCCACGCGCACGCTCGATCTGATTCGCCCGAGCTCGTTCTATCCGGAGGGACGCGGCAACCAGGTGGACTTCCGCGTCAGCCGCCGCTTCGAGCTGAATCACACGCGCATCGAACCGCAGTTCAACATCTTCAACCTGACCAACGCCAATGACGTCGTGTCACTGACGACGCGGTACGGCCCGTCATGGCAGAACGTGACGGGCGTGCTTCCGCCGCGGATGGTGAAGCTCGGCGTGCAGGTGGACTTCTGAGGGTGACGACTATGAGAAGGACATTGATCGTTCTGTTGCTGGCTTCGTCGGGCATCTATGTGTACGCGCAGAGCGGCATTCCACAGCCGGGGCAATCACAGGGACGCGTGCAGCAGGTGCAGACCGGCGGCAG
>QHWQ01000382.1 GCA_003222635.1 Acidobacteriota bacterium
ATTGTCGAGCGCTTCCGTCCTCAGCCGGTCATCCTCAACGCCGAGCACACGCCGATCTCGCGAGCCTTCGGCGTCGGCCTCTGCCAGATGCTGGCGCTCGTTCCCGGCGTCTCGCGCAGCGGCGCGACGATCGTCGGCGGGATGCTGATGGGCCTCGATCGTCCCGCGGCCGCTGAGTTCTCCTTCTTTCTCGCGATTCCGACGATGGCCGCGGCGTTCGGGCACGACCTGCTCGAGGTGCGCGGATCGCTGGGCGCGGAGCGCGTGCTGGAGATTGCGATTGGATTCGTGGCGGCATTCATCGCGTCGGTCGTGGTCGTGCGCCCGTTTCTCGGTTTCATCCGCCGCGCGGGCTTTGCGCCCTTTGCGTGGTATCGCATCGTCCTCGGCGTGATCGTCATCGCGGCGCTGGCGCTGGGCTGGAGATAGGACGTGGCGCACGACGGCATCGGGCAGTGGCTGAGACGCCGCTTTCTCGCCGGCTTCTTCGTCACGGTCCCGCTGGTCATCAGCGTTGCCGCCCTGGTGTGGATCTTCGGTATCATTGACAACTTCACGGCCCCGCTGGCCACGCGGCTGGTGGGTCGCGCCGCGCCGGGCGTCGGCATCCTGATCATGGTGCTGTTCGTGCTGGCAGTCGGCGCGGTGGCGACCAACGTGATTGGTCGGCGCATCCTCGGACGCGCGGAGCAGGTGCTGACGCGAGTGCCCGTCTTCAAGACGATCTACTTGCCGGTCAGGCAGCTGGTCGCGGCCTTCTCGCCGGACAACGAGTACGGCTTCAAGCGCGTGGTGATGGTCGAGGACGAGCGCCGCGGTCTCGTGATGGGATTCCTCACCAAGGAATTCACGGTCGAGCGCGGACAGGGCCCCGAACAACTGATTGCGGTCTATGTGCCGACCAACCATTTGTACCTGGGTGACATCAAGCTCTACCCGCGGGCAAGCGCCTTCTATCCGGACGTGACCGTCGAGGAAGGCATCCGCATTTTCCTGACCGGCGGGATGTCGCTGCCGGGAAAGATCAAATCTGGCGCGCCGTAAAGGCGCGCCCTACACAGCGAGAGGACGAATGAGATCGACGACTGGAATGTTGAAGGGAGCCGGCCGCCTGTTCGCGCTGCTGGCAGTACTGGCGTGCGTGCTGGCTGCGCCTTCGCGCGCATTGGCGCAGCCGCCAGCCGCCGAGGCCGCGGGCGGGGGCGGCGAGGCGAGCCTCGTCCTGCCCGACCTGACCCTGGTGGACGTCGGCGGCTACAACGGCCGCACGCTCCTGATGGGCGGCATGGTGGTCGCGGCGCTCGGCATCGCGTTCGGGCTCATCATCCTCACGCAGCTGAAGAACCTTCCCGTGCATGCGTCGATGGGTGAGGTCTCGGACCTGATCTACGAGACCTGCAAGACGTATCTGATTACGCAGGGGAAGTTCATCGGGCTCTTGTGGGCCTTCATCGCGGTGATCATCGCCGGCTACTACGGGTGGCTGAATCCGATTCCCGGCAAGTCGGTGGGCACGACGCTGCCGATCATCCTGCTCTTCAGCGTCGTCGGCATTCTGGGCAGCTACAGCGTCGCGTGGTTCGGCATCCGGGTGAACACGTATGCGAACTCGCGCACGGCGTTCGCCAGCCTCGAGGGGAAGGCGTATCCGGTATATGCCATTCCGCTGCGCTCGGGGATGAGCGTCGGCATGATGCTCATCAGCGTCGAGCTGTTGATCATGCTCTTCATCCTGCTCTTCATCCCCGGTGACTACGCGGGCCCATGCTTCATCGGCTTCGCGATCGGCGAGTCGCTCGGCGCCGCGGCGCTGCGCATCGCCGGCGGCATCTTCACGAAGATCGCCGACATCGGCTCCGACCTCATGAAGATCGTCTTCAACATCAAGGAAGACGATGCGCGCAACCCAGGCGTGATCGCGGATTGCACGGGCGACAACGCGGGCGACTCGGTCGGCCCGAGCGCGGACGGCTTCGAGACCTACGGCGTGACGGGCGTCGCGCTCATCACGTTCATCATCCTCGCCGTCAAGACCCCGGAGACGCAGGTGAAGCTGCTCGTCTGGATCTTCGTGATGCGCGTGATGATGATCATCGCCAGCGCCGGGTCCTATCTGATCAACGACCTCCTGTCGAAGGGACGCTACGCGAACGTCACGCGCATGAATTTCGAGGCGCCGCTCACCACGCTCGTCTGGCTCACCTCGATCGTCTCGGTCATCTTCACCTTCATCGTGTCGCGCCTCCTCATCCCGGATCTCGGCGACGGCACGCTGTGGTGGAAGCTGGGGATCATCATCACGTGCGGCACGCTGGCCGGCGCGATCATTCCGGAGCTCGTCAAGGTGTTCACGTCGGTTGAATCGAGCCATGTGAAAGAGGTCGTGACCGCGTCACGGGAAGGCGGTGCCTCGCTGAACATCCTCGCCGGCTTCGTCGCCGGCAACTTCAGCGCCTACTGGCTCGGTCTGAGCATCGTCTCGCTGATGACGATCGGATATCTCGTCAGCGCGTCGAGC
>QHWQ01000143.1 GCA_003222635.1 Acidobacteriota bacterium
TGGAGCACTACGGCCTCGTGCGCCGCAGGGCGAAGACGACCGAGTACGAGCGCGTGAAGCCCGAACATTCGTGGGACTCGCCGAACCGCATCAGCAACTGGCTGCTCATCAACCTGCCCAGGCATTCCGACCATCACCTGCAGGCGGCCAAGCGGTTTCAGTCGCTCGAGCTGCTGCCGCATGCCCCGCGTCTGCCTGGCGGCTACGGCGCGATGTTCTGGCTCGCGCTCGTTCCGCCTCTGTGGTTCCGTGTGATGAACCGCCGCGTCGCCGCCGTGCGCACGGGAGTCTTCGTCCTCATGGCCGCGATGCTGATGACCGCCGCGCTCGGCGCCGCCGCCGACCTTCCGTCGGTGCTGATCTCACGGCAGCTGTCCGAGAACGAACACATCAACGTCGCGCTCGTTGATCCGAACGACGCATTCGCCTTCTCGCGCGACGTGCAGGCGCGCATGCCGGGTGCCGAGGCGGAGCCGGCGACGGGCGCGGCGGAATCCACCGGTCCCTTCATCGTTCTCCGCCGTTTTCACCTGGCGATCGCCATCGTCACGATTGTCGCGTCGACGGTCTTCCTGCTGGCGCTGACGATCATGCTCGTCGACGAGCGGCGCGCGGCCGTCGGCGTGCTGCGGCTCATCGGCCTGCCCATCCGCCGCATCCTCGTGCAGCTGTTTCTCGAGGGCGTGCTGATTGCGGCCATCGGATCGATCTTCGGGATCGTGCTCTCGCTCGTGTCGGAAGGCCTCATCAACCGCTTCTTTCAGTGGCGCTATGACACCGCGCTGATCTTCGTCCGCGTCACGCCCGAGGTCGCGGCCCTCTGCGTCGCCATCGCGGTGCCGCTCGGCGTGACCGCCACCGTCGTCGCGTCGTGGGCGCTGCTGCGGCGCAACGGGCTCAGGCTCGCCCGCCGATGAACGCCATGGGATTCGCCTGGCGGAGCCTCGTGCGGCAGCCGGCGCGCGCGTCGCTTGGCGTGCTCGGCGTCGCGGCGGTGGGCGCGCTGCTCTTCGACATGCTGCTGCTCTCGCAGGGTCTGGTCATCTCGATGCGCGGCCTGCTCGAGCGAACCGGCTTCGATGTGCGCGTCACCGCCACGGATGCGATGCCAGGCTCGGGGCCGCTCATCCAGAACGCGTTCGCGCATACGCAGGCGATCGCGAAGCTTCCTTCCGTCCGGTCGGCCATCGCGTTGCGCTTCGCGCACGCCGTGGTGCCGAACGACACGCCACGCGGGCTCTACACCTCGTTTCAAGGCGTGGCGGGAACCGCCACGCATCCGTGGACGATCCTTCGCGGACGCGACATCGGCACCGGCGCGGAGATCGTGATCAACGAGAACGCCGCGGGGCAGCTGCACGTCGAGCCTGGCGCGCGCCTCACCTTGAGGGCCGCGTGCGCCGACGAAGAACAGGCGCTCCCGCCCGTCGAGTTCACGGTCGCGGGCATCGCCCAGTTCCCCTTCGATACGCCGAACGGCACCACGCTGGCCACGTCGCTCGATCGGCTCGCCGACGCCTGCGGCGGCAACGAGTCGGGCGAAGCCGACATCATCATGGTGGCCTCGCAGGAGACCGCGGGACCGGATGCGGCGGTGGCGGATGTCGCGGCGCTCTTTCCCGATCTGCGCGTCCTGAGCAACGCGGAAGAAGTCAACCGCTTCGAGCGCGGAGGCTTCACCTACTTCCGTCAGATCTCCACGGTGCTGACGACGGTGACGCTGGCGTTTGCGGTGCTGCTGATTACCGTGCTGTTGACGGTGTCGATCAACCAGCGCCTCGGCGAGATTGCCGCTCTGCGCGCCCTCGGCTTTTCCCGCTGGCGCGTCGTCGCCGATGTGTTCTGTGAGTCGGTGCTGATCGTCGGCGGCGGCGGCCTGCTGTCGCTGCCGCTCGGCGGCATGCTCGCGCTGGGTCTCGATCAAATCCTGAAGCGCATTCCGGGGATCCCGGCCGAAGTCCACTTTTTCGTCTACCAGCCGAGCGCGCTGCAGATCCACGTGCTGCTGCTGGCGGCAACGTCGGTGATTGCAGCGCTCTATCCGATTCGCATCGTCGCCAGCCTTCCGATCGCGGCAACTCTCCGGGACGAGGTGGTTGGATGAAGTCGGCGGTTCACGCTTCCGTGTTCTCTCTTCTGTGTTCGTGTTCATGTTCGGGGTTCGGTTCACGGCTCTGTGTTCATGTTCCGCGTTCGAAGAACGCGGAACCGAACGGTGAAACTGAACACGAACGGAGAAGAGAGAAGGTGGAAGCGTGAACGGCGCCAATGGCCACATCGTCGAGGCTACGCACATCAGCCGGGTGTTTCCGATGCCCGCCGGACCCGTGACCGCGGTGGCCGATGTGACGCTGCGCATCGCGCCGGGCGACCACATCGCGATTCGCGGGCCTTCGGGGTGCGGCAAGTCCACGCTGCTGCACATGCTCGGCTGTGTCGAAACGCCAACATCGGGAACGCTGTTGTTCACCGGCAACGATGTGACGAAGCTGTCGGACCGGCAGCGAAGCCTCCTGCGCCTGCGTTCCATCGGTTTCGTCTTTCAGCGGTTCTATCTCCTGCCGATGTTGACCGCGGCCGAGAACGTCGAGCTGCCGCAGTCCGAAGCGAATGTGTCGAAGGCGGAGCGCCGCGGACGGACGAAGGAGCTGCTGGAATACGTCGGCCTCGCGAGCCGCGCCGATCATCGTCCGTCGGAGCTCTCGGGCGGCGAGATGCAGCGCGTCGCGATTGCGCGCGCGCTGGCGAACCGGCCGGGGCTGCTGCTGGCCGACGAGCCGACCGGTGAGCTCGATCGCGCCACCGGCGAACAGATTGCGGCGCTGCTCGATCGCGTGAATGCCGACGGCACCGCCATGGTCATCGTCACGCACGATCCGGCGCTCGCGGAACGCTCGACGCGCGTCCTGTCGATGCGCGACGGACGCATCGAGAACGAGACGGCCTCGGCATGATTGGCAGGCTGGCGGTCAGGTCGTTGACGGCGCATCCGGTCCGCTCGGCGGTGCTCGCGGCCGGCTTTGGCGTCGGCGTGGCGGTCATGGCGATTCTCCTCGGCGTCGCCGACGTCGTCCTGACGCAGGCACGCTCGTCCGATCTCGTCGGCGGAGGTGACGTCGTCATCACCCTCGAGCCGGCGGTGCCCGCGCGCATGGTGATGTCGGGCACGCTGCAGTCGAATCAGCTGCGCAACCGTGTTCGCGCGGCTGGACCGTCGCACAAGGCGGCGTTGTACCTGCTCCGCGACAGCGGCGCCATTCGCGTGGACGCCCACGGCGGCATCCCGAGCGTCGAGAAGGCGATGGGCGATCCAGAGGTCGCGTTCAACGGCACCTGGCGCGATACGCCGGAAGATGTCGCGTGGACGCAGACGGGTCCCGACATCGTTCTCCGCCAGATCGATCGTTTCCACGAGGTGCCCGACGCGCCGATGTGGCAGGACTCGTGGGCCGAGTGGCTCTACTTCAACGGGCGAGCCCGCGATGCGCGGTTCTACCTGACTTTCCTGGTTGGCCCGACCCAGCACGACGGGTCGCGATCCGCGGGCGTTCGGCTGCAGCTCGATCGCGGCGGCCACGTGGAGAATTTCACGGCGCCGGCCAACATCAGCCACGCCGACGCATTGCGAGCGCCGGAATTGACGATGGGCAACAACCGCATCCGGCTCGACGGCCTGAGCTATGTGATCGATCTCGATCTGCCAGGTGACAAGGGTCGAACGGCGCGCGGCCGTCTTCGGATCGAAGCATCGCCCGGACGGTTGGTGCCGCCGATCGAAATCGGCGGCGCGCACGGCTGGCGCACCGGGTACGTGGTTCCGGTCATGTCAGGAGTGTTGAGCGGGGAACTGGATGTCGGCGGCGAGCGCATCTCGTTCGACGGCGGCGCCGGGTATCACGATCACAACTGGGGGTTCTGGCGCGGCGTGTCGTGGCAGTGGGGACAGGCGCAGCAGGGCGACCTGTCGCTGATTTATGGCCGCGTCTTCCCGCCTCGTGATGCCGCCGATCCCGAACGTATCCGCGGATTCCTCGGGGCCCTCGGACCGGACGGTCCGCTCGGCTACGCCGCCGACGTGACGATTACGGAAGAGAACGACGAGGGGGGACAGCTAAAAACGATTCTGGTGACGGGACGAAGCCGGCTGCTGGACGTGCACATCCGGTTCGATGTCGTCTCGATGGTGACCACGCGGATGTCGCAAGGCGCGGTGTCCAATGGCCTGAACTTCCTGCAGATACGCGGCCAGTACACGGTCACCGGCAACGCCGGCGACCGCACATTCGATTTCACCGCGCCAGGATCCGCCGAGACTTTCCGAGAAAACCCCAAATCCCAAATCCCAAATTCCAAATCCCAATAAAAGGAGCGTTGGGGTTTGGGATTTGGGGTTTGGGATTTACCTCAACCCAAGCGCGTGGCGCGCAGCGATCTGCGCCCGGCGACGGCGGCGGTCGGTCTCCTCGACCTTCCCTGCCAGCGGCAGGTCCGCCTGCGTGCCGTTCCACCCGCGCGCGAGCTGCTCGGCCGCGGCGCGTCGGCGATCCAGCTCCATGCGGAAGCAGTCGAAGCACAGCGTCTTGGGACGACCGACATTCGGGTCGTCGACGCTGTCGTGAAAGCCGTATCGTGCTTCGCGTGCGCGGCATGCCGCGCACAGAACCGGTTCGTCGGCCCGGCGCGCCGGCGTGCGGCGGCGGGGCTGCGTGGCGACGCGGCGATCGCCGGCGTCGTAAAGCGCGAGCTGCATGCTCATGCTCATCTCCTCGTCTGAGGAAGACTAAGCAATGCTTGTGACAGACTAGGTCTCGTGGCGAAACAGGCGGGTGACGAGGTCGATCAACTCTTTCAAATCCCCCTATCGGAGTTCACATCAGCTCGAAATACGCTGACCGCGAAGCTGAAAAAAGAGGGCGACGCAGAACGCGCCGACCGCGTGAAAACTCTCGGCAAGCCGTCAATTTCCGCATGGGTGGCCAATCAACTCTACTGGCGCCAACGCAAGCCGTTCGAGCGGCTGCTCGCCGCAGGTGAGCAGTTCCGGCAAGCGCAGATGGCGCAGCTCGGCGGAAGATCGGCGGACCTGCGCGCGCCGCTCGAAGCACGGCGCGAGGCGCTCGGTGAGCTGACCGGCCTTGCCGCGGAGGTGCTGCGCAATGCCGGGCATCCAGCCTCTCCCGACACCATGCGCCGCGTCACGACGACGCTGGAGGCGCTGGCGACGTACGGCGAACAGCCGGATGCCCCGCAGCCAGGCCGCCTCACCGCGGATGTGGATCCTCCCGGCTTCGAGGCGCTGGCGGCCCTGGTGCCGCGCGGGATCGATCGCGTGGGCCATCGCCAGACGCCGCCGCGCGTCATCCCCTTCAATCACCCGAAGCCCCAGCCCAGGAAACGCAAGACGAGCGACGACAAGGAGGAAGCGAAGCGCCAGGAAGCGGAACGCCGCGCCCGTGAAGTGGAAGCGCGCAAGGAACTGCGCGAGGCCGAACTGGCGCTTGCCGATGCGAAGAAGACAGCCGCGCGTGCGCGCGCCGAGATGAAGACCGCCGCCGCGCGCGCGAAGGCGGCGGACAAGACGAAGACCGCGCTCGAGTCTCGATTTGAAAAGCTGACGGCGGCCGCCGAGGCCGCACGGCAGGATGCCAGGCGCGTCGCCAGCCACGCGGAAGAAGCCGCGCAGGCCGTCGACGATGCGGAGCGCGCGGTTAAGATCGCTCGCGAGAAGCTGAAGGGTTGACGCCCATGTCGCCGTCCCATCGCGGCGCGCCGGGCACCTCGATGCCGAACTGATCGAGCATCCGCAGCACGGTGTGATCGATCACTTCATCCAGCGTGCGCGGGTTCATGTAGAACGCCGGCATCGGCGGCAGAATCACGGCGCCCATCCGCGCCAGCTTCAGCATGTTCTCGAGATGGATCTCGCTGAGGGGCGCCTCGCGGACCGCGAGCAGCAGCCGGCGCTTCTCCTTCAGCGTCACGTCGGCGGCACGATGCACGAGGCTGTCGCCGTAGCCGTGCGCGATCGCGCCGAGCGTCTTCACGCTGCATGGCGCAATGATCATCCCTGACGCCTGAAAGGAACCGCTTGCGATCGCCGCGCCCATGTCGTTGGGCTGGTACACCTCGGTCGCCAGCGCCTCGACCTGCTCGCGTGTGAACGGCGTTTCGTGCAGCAGCGTCCGCGCGCCCCACTTGCTGATGACCAGATGCGTGTCGACGCCGGCTTCCTTCAGCCGCTGCAGCAGCCGGACGCCGTAAATCACGCCCGTCGCGCCCGTCATTCCGACGATCAGTCGCATACAGGTATTATCGACCGAATGTTTGGCCGGAAGCGGACGGGCTCCGTGATCTGTACCTCGTGCGGCGTGCTGGTCGGCGTCAACGACGACAAGTGCTACAACTGCGGCCGCCGCAACCCGGGGCTGTGGGGATTTGCGCCGCTGCTGCGCGCGCTGGGAAACGACCTGGGGTTCGTGCCGTTCGTGATGAGCACGTGCGCCATCATCTACGTGCTCACGCTGATTTTCTCGCGCGGCGGCATCAACCAGGGGGGCATCTTCGGCCTGCTGGCCCCGACCGGCCTTGCGCTCGTCCTGTTCGGCGGGACCAGCCCGCAGCTCGTCTTCGATTACGGACGCTGGTGGACCATCATCAGCGCGTCATGGCTGCACGGTGGTCTCCTGCACATCGGCATGAACATGTACGCGATGAGCTTCCTCGGTCCCGCCGTCGCGGAGATGTACGGGCCCGCGCGCCTCGTCATCATCTATACGGCTGGCGGCATCGCCGGATTTGCGCTCAGCGTCTTCTGGGGCGCATTCATGCCCGCGATCCCGCTGATGGGCAGCGGCCGCAACCTGACGATTGGCGCATCCGCGTGCCTCACCGGGTTGCTTGGCGCGATCTACTACTACGGGCATCGCGGCGGCAGCTCGATGGCACGCAGCTATGCCATGAACTCGATTCTCATGATCCTGCTGCAGGGATTTCTCCTGCAGGGGATCATCAACAACTGGGCGCACGTCGGCGGCCTGGCTGGTGGCTACCTGGCCGCCCGGTTCCTCGATCCATTGAAACCTGAGCGCACGGATCACGTCGTCATCGCGTTGATTTGTATCGCCGTCTCGATCCTCTCCGTGATCGTCTCCGTCGTGACGGCGCTCGCCTGATTAGGCCGCCTGCGCGCGCCAGTCGGTCGCGGCAATCACGCCGACTTCGCTCAATGCCTGTCCGTAGAACGCACGCGCCTCTTCATCGCCCGCAAAGCCCATGACGACGGGGCCGAGTCCCGCGGTCGCTGCCTGCATCACATCGAGCGCGCCGTGCATCGGAAAACTGATCTTGCGCCACAGCCCACCCGGGTAATCGGTGAACATCGACACGCCAAGGACCATCGCGCCATTAAAGATGGCAAGCGTCGCCGCCGGGCGATGCGAGTGCCAGAATTTCGCCGCCAGCGAGAAAAATGTGAACGCCACCCCATAGTCGAGCATCGCGTGCTTGCCTGGACCGATCGTTTTCTCCACGCCCGGCACCGTCACGTAGTCAACGACCGAGCTGACCTGCTCGAGAGCCATACAAAATCTCCCCTCGTTGTAGGTCCGGCTGAAGCCGGACACTACACGACTTGTAGTGTCCGCCTTCAGGCGGACCTTACGTCGCAAGAAAGAGGCCGCCCGCGATAGCATGCGGCTGTGCCTGTCGAAACCGCCTGGAGCGAGTACTACCTCGACGAGATGGATGCCGCGTGGCTCTATCGCGCGCTGGCGCGCGTCGAGTCGAACGCGCAGCGCCGCGCCATCTTCGTCAACCTCGCCAGGGTCGAAGATGAACATGTCGAGCGGTGGAAGGCGCTGTTCCATGAGCACGGCGGGGACGTGCCGGCGCACACGCCGTCGATGCGATCGCGCATCCTGGCCACGGTTGCGCGGTTCTTCGGGTCCGGCGCCGTGCTGCCGCTCATCATCGCGGAGGAGTCGCGCGAGGTTGGCTCGTACCTGCGCCTGGCGCGCGGCGCGCCCGACAAGAGGACGCACGACACCGCGGTGGCCATCGCCACCGAGTCCGCCGAGCACGCGCAGCATCTCTCCGAATCGATCGGCCGCGAGGGCGAACCCTGGCATGGCCTCGCGGTCGGTGGCTACCTGCGCAGCGTTGTGTACGGATTCAACGACGGCCTCACCGCGAACTTCGGTCTCGTCGCGGGCGTCATCGGCGCCGCCGTCGCACCGCACATCGTCGTCGTGACCGGCATCGCGGGCGCGCTGGCGGATGCGCTGTCGATGGGATCGAGCGGCTACCTGGCGGCGAAGAGCGAAGCGGAAGTGTCCGCGCGCCAGGTCGCGATCGAGCGCGACGAGCTGCGGCTCATGCCGGACCTCGAGGAGAAGGAGCTGGCGCTCATCCTCGAAGCCAAAGGGCTGACGCCGGCCAACGCGCGCGAATCGGCCGAAGCGATGATGAAGGACCCGAAGCGCGCGCTCGAGACGAAAGTGCAGGAGGAGCTCGGCATCCAGCCGCCGTCGGTGACGCCGCTCGCCGACGGCCTCGTCACGGGAACCGCCACCGCCTTCGGCGCCGTCATTCCCCTCATTCCCTTCCTGACGCTGCCGGCCGGACCGGCGATCTGGATGTCGCTGACGGTGAGCATGCTCGCGCACTTCGCGGTCGGCGCCGCACGCAGCATCTTCACCGGCCGCAGCGTCTGGGCGAGCGGCCGCGACATGTTCGTCGTCGGCTTCGGCGTCGCGGCAGCCGGCTACGTCATCGGCGCGCTGGTCATGAAGCTGTGAGCGTGCTGCGTGGACTCGTCGGAGTCCTCGTCGCCCTGGCCGTGTCCGTCGGATTCGTGCAGTTCCTGGAGCTGATGCTCGCCAATGCGGTGGCCGGCGGCGCTCTCCGGACCCTGGACGATTACGCGCTGGTGCTCGACACATGGCCGCTGCTGGCCATGCGGCTCGTCGTCTCGTCGTTCATGGCGCTGCTGGGCGGCTACGTGTGCGCAAAGCTCGCGGAGCATGACGAGATGCGATATACGTTGATGGCCGTCATCTTCCGCCTGATTGCGATGGCCGGCGGAAACGCCGCCGGCTACATGCCGCGGACCCCCGTCTGGGCGCTCGCGATGCTGCTGACGGTATCGTCGGCAGCGATGCTGTTCGGCGGCGCGATTCGTGCGGCCGCGGCGGCGGTGCAGAGGAAAAAGGAGAGCGATTGAGACTCGCGTATCAGGGAGAGCCCGGCGCCTACAGCGAGGCCGCCTCGCTCCTGTACGGTGGACCGCAGGTCGAAACAGTGCCCTGCAAAAGCTTCGACGACGTGTTCGAGGCGGTCGTCAAGAAGCGCGCGACGCATGGCGTCGTCCCGCTCGAGAACTCGATCGGCGGCACCATCCATCGCAACTACGACCTGCTGCTCGAGCACGAGCTCATGATCACCGGCGAGGTGGAGCTCGACGTCGTCCACTGCCTGCAGGCGCTGCCGGGGACGACGATCGGCGATGTGAAGGTGGTCTACTCGCATCCGCAGGCGCTGGCGCAGTGCGAGCGGTATCTGAAAGATCTCGGCGTCACGGTGGAAGCCGTCTACGACACCGCCGGTGGCGCGAAGCTCGTCGCCGAACAGAAGCTGAAGAATGCGGCGGCGCTCGCGTCGCGGCGCGCGGCCGAAGTGTTCGGGCTCGAGGTCCTGCAGGAGGCCGTGCAGGACTACGAATACAACATCACCCGTTTTGCGATCATCGGCGGCGTCGCCGGTCCGGACGCCGACAAGACGACGATCGTGTTTGCGCTGCCGAGCACGCCGGGCGCGCTGTTCAAGGCGCTCTCGGTGTTCGCGCTGCGCGACATCAACCTGACCAAGCTCGAAAGCCGGCCCATCCGCGGGCGTCCGTGGGAATACCTGTTTTACGTCGAGGTGGAGGCGCGGCGCGACGACATGGCCTGTTCGCGCGCGCTGATGCATCTGGCGGAGTTCGCGAAATGGACGCGCGTCCTGGGCACATATAAGGGATGGCAGCGGAAGCAAGCCGAGTCGTAGGCGTCGGCGCCAACTCGATCGATTTCGTCTACCGGCTGCCCGCGTATCCACGGCCCGACAGTCCGTTCGCGAAAGTTCCAATCAGCCAGCACCTCACCTCCTGCGGCGGACAGGTGACGACGGCCCTCGCCACGTGCGCCGCGTTGGGTCTGCCAACCGCCTACATCGGCACCGTGGGATCGGACGAGTATGCCGAACGGATGCGCGCGGAGCTCGACGCGCGCGGCATCGATGCCTCGCGCGTCATTGCACGCGAGGGAACCAATCCCTTCGCCGTCATCCTGCTCGACGATCGTGAGGGGGAGCGGGTCGTGCTCTGGAGCCGCGGCCCGCATCTCAAGCTCTCACCCCGCGAGATCGCCGCCGGGATGTTCAGCGATGCGCGTCTCGTGCATGTCGACGACGTGGATCTGGATGCGAGCATCGCGGCCGCGCGCTTCGCGCGGGAACGCAGCCTGCCGGTGACGAGCGACATCGAGCGCACCTCAGACGACGTGCGCGTGCTGATCGAGACGGTGACCGTCCCGATCTTCGCGGAGCACGTGCCGATGGCGGTCACCGGCGAACAGACGCTGGCCGCGGCCTTGCGCGCCATCCAGCGCCCACATCATGCGATGGCCGTCGTCACCCGCGGCGCGCGCGGTGCGATGATGCTCGCCGGCGGCGAGATCATCGAAGAGGCTGGAATGGCGGTGAAGGCGGTGGATACGACCGGCGCAGGCGATGTTTTCCGCGGCGCGTTCATCCACGCGCTGCTGGGGGGCGATCAGCCGCGAGACATGCTTCGGTTTGCCAACGCCGCGGCGGCCATCAGCTGCACGCGGATCGGCGCCATGACGAGCGTCCCGACCTTGGAGGAAGTACGAGCGGCGATCAGCGTTTGAACAGCAGGAATCCGAGCGGCGGCACGGTGAGCGACATCGAGTAGTCGAAGCCGTGCATCGGCGCGAACTCGGCGTTGGCGCCGCCGCCGTTGCCCATGTTGCTGCCGCTGTAGCGTGCGCTGTCGCTGTTGAGCAGCTCGCGATACCAGCCGCCTTCGGGCACGCCGATGCGGTAGTTCAGCCGCGGCACCGGCGTGAAGTTCGCTACGATCACCGTGTGGTCCTGCGGGTTCTTCGCGCGCCGCAGGAATGACATGACGCTGTTCTCGTTGTCGCAGCAGTCAATCCACTGGAAGCCGGCGAAGTCGAAATCGACCTCGTGCAGCGAGGACTCGCGCTGATAGGTGTGATTCAGGTCCTGGATCCAGCGCCGCAGCCCTTCGTGTTCGGGATACTGCAGCAGGTGCCAGTCGAGGCTCGTGTCGTAGTTCCACTCGCGCCACTGGCCGAACTCGCTGCTCATGAACATCAGCTTCTTGCCGGGGTGCGCAAACATGTAGCCGTAGAGCGCACGCAGGTTGGCGTGCTTCTGCCACAGGTCGCCGGGCATCTTGCCGAGCATCGAGTGCTTGCCGTGCACGACTTCGTCGTGCGAGAAGGGCAGCACGAAGTTCTCGGTGAACGCGTAGAGCATCGAGAACGTCACCTGGTTGTGATGCCAGCGCCGGTGCACGGGATCCTGCTTGATGTACTCGAGCATGTCGTGCATCCAGCCCATGTTCCACTTGTAGCTGAAGCCCAGACCGCCCACGTACACCGGCCGGCTCACCGCCGGCCACGCGGTTGATTCTTCGGCGACGGTGATCGTTCCCGGCACGCGCCCGTGCGTCAGCATGTTCAACTGTTTCAGGAACTCCACCGCCTCCAGGTTTTCACGGCCGCCGAACTGATTCGGGATCCACTGCCCCGCCTCGCGCGAGTAATCGAGGTAGAGCATCGAGGCGACCGCATCGACTCTCAATCCATCGACGTGAAACTCCTCGAGCCAGAAGAGGGCGTTGCTGAGAAGAAACGTCCGCACCTCGTTGCGGCCGTAGTTGAAGATCAGCGTGCCCCAGTCCTGATGCTCGCCCTTGCGCGGATCCGCGTGCTCGTAGAGCGCGGTGCCGTCGAACTCCGCGAGGCCGTGCCGATCCTTCGGGAAATGGCCCGGCACCCAGTCGAGAATCACGCCGAGGCCGTGGTGATGGCATTCGTCGACGAAGTAGCGGAAGTCGTCGGGCGTGCCGAAGCGGCTCGTCGGCGCGAAGAAGCCGATCACCTGATAGCCCCACGACCCGCCGAAGGGATGCTCCATCACGGGCATCAGCTCGATGTGCGTGTAGCCCATCTCGCGCACGTACGGCACGAGCGAGTCCGCGAGCTCGCGATACGTCAGGAAGCGGTTGCCTTCGTCCGGCACGCGGCGCCACGAGCCGGGATGCACCTCGTAGATCGACATCGGCCGCTCGCGCCAGCCGTCAAAGGACGCGCGATCGCGCATCCAGTCGCCATCGCGCCAGCTGTATTGCTCGTTGAAAACGACCGACGCGGTGTTGGGCGGCACCTCGAAGTACCTGCCGTACGGGTCCGTCTTGTGCAGCAGATGCCCGCCGCTCGTGCGAATCTCGTACTTGTAGCAGGCGCCATCGCGGAGCTCGGGGATGAAGATCTCCCACATACCGGACGGCACCAGCTTGCGCATCGGGCTGACGCGCCCGTCCCACCGGTTGAAATCGCCGATGACGCTGACGCGCTGCGCGTTCGGCGCCCACACCGCGAAGTGCACGCCGCTCAACCCTTCGATCGTGGCGCGGCGGCTGCCGAGCTTCTCCCACGCGCGGTAATGCGTCCCTTCGGCGAACAGATGCAGGTCGAACTCCGTCAGCACCTGACCGAAGCGATACGGATCGATCAGCTCGCGGACGTTACTCCCCTCGTGAATGCGCAGCCGATAGAACAGATCGCGCGGCGAACGTCCTTCGGCCTCGACCAGTGCTTCGAACAGCCCGTCGTGATGCCGCCGTTCCATCGGCGTCACCTGATCGCCGATGACGACGTCGACGGTCGTCGCCGACGGCTGCATCGTCCGGATGACGATGACGGGACGGCCGTTGCGGGACGTCACGTGCGGACCGAGGATCGCGAACGGATCGTCAGCCGCGCCGGCCGCGACCGCGTCGAGCAGCTCGTCGTCCGCAGTACGCGTGACCGGGCTCATGTACGGAATTGTACCGCGTGAGAGTGGTATCCTCTGTGGCTCATAGCTCTACATCGGGCGAAAGCACACAAGGAGCCAACGGTTGACGGCAACCTACGCGCGGTTCGATACCACCGAGGGCAGCTTCACGGTGCGCCTCTTCGATCAGGAGGCGCCGAAAACGGTCGAGAATTTCGTCGGGTTGGCGGAAGGCACCAAGCAGTGGAGCGACCCGCGGACCAATCAGAAAGTGCAGCGGCCGTACTACGACGGAACGATTTTTCACCGTGTCATCGACGGGTTCATGATCCAGGGCGGCGATCCGCTGGGTCAGGGCATCGGCGGACCCGGCTATAACTTCCCGGACGAGTTTCATCCCAAGCTGCGCCACAACAAGGCGGGCATCCTGTCGATGGCCAACCGCGGCCCCAACACCAACGGCGGACAGTTCTTCATCACGCTCGCGCCGACGCCGCATCTCGACGACCGCCACGCCGTCTTCGGCGAAGTGGTCGAGGGCATGGAGACCGTGAGCAAGATCGGACGAACGGCGACCGGCGATCGCGATCGTCCGACGAAGGACATCGTGATTCAGCACGTCACCATCGAACGACGCTAGCCGATGGGGTCTGACCCCAACTCCCTGATGCCGGTCGTATACGACGAGCTTCGTCGCATCGCCGCCGGCTACATCAGACGCGAGCGGCCGGGGCAGACGCTGCAGGCGACCGCCCTCGTCAACGAAGCGTTCATCCGCCTGGCCGCGGAGAAGACGCGGCCGTTCGCGAACCGGACGCATTTCGTCGCCATCGCCGCGCTGTCGATGCGTCAGATCCTCGTGCAGCGCGCGCGTGCGCGCAAAGCCGCCAAGCGCGGCGGCGCACCCCAGCGCGTGACGCTCGAGGAGGGACTCCTCTTCGGTGAGGCACCGAGCGTCGACATCCTCGCGCTCGACGAGGCACTCACCCGCCTGGCTGCGCTCGATGCCGAGCTCACGCAGATCGTCGAGCTGCGGTACTTCGGCGGGCTCACCGTGGAAGAGACGGCGGAGGCGGTCGGCAGCTCGCCCGCGACGGTGAAGCGCCAATGGGCGATGGCGCGCGCGTGGCTGAAGCGCGCGATCGATTGCGCATCGGATGACGGCGCGGATGGCACGCCGTGAAGCGCGAGCAATGGGACCGTCTGAAGACGCTGTTCACCGGCGCGCTCGAGCAACCGGCTGACGAGCGGCAGGCGTGGCTGCGCCAGCAGGCGGGCGGCGACGAAATGCTGCTGCGCGAGGCGGCGGCGCTGCTCCAGGCGCACGAGACGGCGGACGGATTTCTCGACACGCCCGCGACGATTGATCTCGCCGATTTCGCCGGGGTTGAAGAACGTGGCGGCGGCACGCGCATCGGCTCCTATGAAATCGAATGCGAGATCGGCCGCGGCGGGATGGGGATCGTGTACTGCGCCCGGGACGTGCGGCTCGGGCGCCGCGTCGCGCTGAAGGCGCTTTCGCCGGTTCATGAGGCCAATGTGCGGCTGCGCGAGCGCCTGCGGCGCGAAGCGCGCGCGGCGGCGACCATCGCGCATCCATCGGTCGCGACGATCTACGCGCTCGAGGAGATCGACGGCCACCTGTTCATCGCATCGGAGTTCGTCGAGGGGCACACGCTGCGGACCGAGATCGAGCGCGGCCCGCTCGACCCGAGGCGTGCGGTGGCCATCGCCATCGACATCGCGCGCGCGCTCTGCGCCGCGCACGAGGTCGGGGTCGTGCATCGCGATCTGAAGCCCGAGAACGTGCTCATCGCGACCGGCGGTGCGGTCAAGGTGGTGGACTTCGGCATTGCGCAGGTGGAGAGTCTCAACACGCGGCTGACGCGTCCCGGCGATGCGGTCGGCACGCCCGCCTACATGCCGCCCGAACAGCTGCTCGGCGGCGAAGCGGATGCGCGCGCGGACATCTACGCGCTCGGCGTCGTGCTGAGCGAGATGCTGACCGGCCAGCATCCGCTCGCGCCCGGACGGCGCGCGATGCCTGCCTCCGCATCCGAGATTGCGTGGCGCTGCATGCAGATGGATCCGAAGGACCGCTATCAGACCGCGCGCGAGGTGCTCGAGGCACTGGAGCGGGAGCGTCAGCATCCGCACTACCTGCGCGCGCAGGCGTCGGTCGCGGACGCGTCAGCACGGTGGTGGTGGGAATTCCATCAGTCGGCCGTGGCCATCGTCTACGCGGTGATGGTGTGGCCCACGTGGATCGCGCGCACCGTGATCGGCGGGCGTGAGGGCAACGCGGTGTTCGTCGCGGTGCTCGCGGCGGCGATCGTCGCGGTCACGCTGCGGCTGCATCTGTGGTTTACGTCGCGCTTCTATCCGGCCGAGCTGGCGTGGGCGCGCGGCCGCGCCATGGGCTGGGTGCTCGGGTCCGATGCGCTCTTTGCGACGGCGCTGGTCGTGGGGGGCGGTTTCGTCGGCGACGTGCGGCCTGGCCTTGCCGTGCTCGAGATCGCCGTCGGCATCGCCGCGGCATCCGCATTTGCCCTCGTCGAGCCCGCCACCACGAGAGCCGCCTTCCGCACCTCAGGCGGCCTGTAGTTTCTTCACACCCGCGTAGCAATTTCTACAACCGTGAGTCGCCCCATCACCCGAGTCGGAGTCAGGAATGACCCGTATTCGTACTCCGACTCCAATTGGGCCCGCGTGGCATGGTCATTGGACAAGGGCGCGCATCGAGTGTTTTCATGGCCCAGGTAGCGAAGGCATTGCGCCGCGGCGAGATCCTGCTCATCGAAGATCGCAATGAGGTGAGGCAGGGACTCGCGCAGCTGCTGGAGCTGCATGGCTTCATGGTCACCGAGGTCGCGGACGCCGATCACGGGATGCGCGAGCTCGCCGCCAACCCGCAGTCGTTCGCGCTCGTCGTGCTCGACCTGCTGCTGGGAGATTCGATGGGCGGCATCGACTTCCGCCGCCGCCAACTGGTGGAACCGCACCTCGCCGCGGTGCCGACGATCGTGATCACCGCGACGGAACTCGGGGACGAAGATCGCACGCCGCTGCGCCCGAACGGCTGGCTCGAGAAGCCATTCCGCTTCGACACGCTCCTCGAGCTCGTCAAACGCTACGTGCAGCCGGTCTAGAACGACCAGCCCAGACCGGCGTACGGCCGCATCAACCAGCCGCCCTCGACACCCTGCACGCGGATGCCGGGGACCAGACGCATATGCGATGTCATGCGGATGCGTGCCTCGACACCAACGAGAGGATGTGTGCTGTAGCTGATCGCCGTCGTGGTGAAGCTGCCGCCACCGGGCGCGAAGGCCCGGAGGACGGTGGGAAAGGTCTGCGTAATCTCGAGGCGCTGCCGCGAAAACGCCACGCCGCCGAGATACACGAGATCGACGCTGCCGCTGACGGGCTGACGCGCCCACGCGACCCCATCGAAGTCGCTGTGGGAGGTCCGGGTGTCCCTCTCGAACGCGACGGGCGTCGGAATATTCGGCAGCGCCGTGGTCGTCGGCAAGGGCACACCCGAGAAAATGATCGGAACGCCAACGGGAATGTCGCTCTTGCTCCTGGCCGAGCGCACGAACTCCGTCTCGACGCCCCAGTTCTGACCGACGGCGGTGCCCAGTCGCAGCGACCAGCTGAATACTTCGGTGTCTGCCGAGAACGTCTGCGAAATGTTCGACTCCGTGCGCCCGACGCGCGACACGTCAGCGCCGACGGTGCCCGAGACGTACGCGGATTGCGCACGCGCCGACACCGCGACCAGCGAGAACACCAATCCCAAAGTAAGCCGCCGCATTCATGTCCTCGCTGTGAGCGTCCGCACCAGCTGACGGATGTCCGCCATCGAATCCACCGACTCGATCGCGGTGAACGCCGGCGTCAACCGATTCTGCGCAAGCACGAGCCCGGCGCAGTCGTCGAACTTCGCTTTCAGATCTTCGCGCGTGAACGGATTGTCCGGTCCGCCGCGATACCGATCGTCGGATGGCTGCACCAGCTTGCGTCCATCCACCAGGTCGACTTCGACGATGCTCCGGATCTTGTCGAAGCCCTGCTTTTCGATCTCGACGTCGTGGACGGCGGTGACGCGCTTCATCATGTCCTGCGCGGCGGGACTCTGCACGAATTCGTCGGTGAACTCGCGCATCCCCGCGCGGCGCGTGAGGATTACCGCCGACATCAGGAACGGGACCGAGAACTTCGCTTCCAGTTCGTTCTTCGCGATGCCGTAGCGCAGCGGCTCGAGGATGTTGTTCCCCGCGCGCAGCCGCACGGCCTTGATCTGATCCGGCTTGAGGTCGTGATCCTTCACGACCTTCATCATCGCGTCCATGCTCGGATGGCTGAGCGATCCGCACGGATACGGCTTGAACGACACGCCCGGGCTGACGATCGACCACGTCCTGCCAAGCTTGCCGACCAGACGATCGAGATCCGCGCCGTCGCCGAGCACCTGGAAGAAGCCCCACTGGCCGTCGAGGCCGTTGTCGCCGCCGGTGAAGCCGTGCGAAGCGAGCTCCGCCGCGAAGACGCCGTTCTCGCTGGCACGCGCGGCGTTGAGCGGTTTGCTCATCGATCCGAAGTTGACGCGGATGCCGGCCGACAGGCTTGCCGCAATCGCGAGCATGTGCGCGAGCTGCGCCTCGGTCAACTTCATCAGCTTGCCCGCGGCCGCCGCCGCGCCGAAGACGCCGAGCGTCCCCGTGCTGTGGAAGCCGCGCTCGTAGTGGTTCGGATCGATCGCCTCCGCCATCTTGCATTCGACTTCGACGCCGACGAGATACGCCTCGAGAAACGCCGCGCCCGACGCACCGCTCCGCTCCGCCACCGCCAGCGCCGCCGACATCGCGGGGGTTGTCGGATGCGTGAGCAGGCCGAACGTCCGATCGGGCGTGGTGGAGAGCTGCGTGTCGTCGTAGTCGAGCGCGTGCGCGCTTCCCGCGTTGGCAAGCGCCGCATGCGCCGCCGAGCAGGCGAGCGGTTCGCGGCCGAGCACGGTCGCTTCTTTCGCGCCGGTCGACTTCTGAGCGTACTGACGGAGGATGTGGCTGCCTTCAGCCGTCGAGCCGGCGAGGAGCACGCCGAAGTTGTCGATGAGACAGCGCTTTCCTTCGGTCACGACGTTGGCGGGCATGTCGCGAAGCGTCGTCGAGGCGATGAAGCGCTTGACCGCGTCGGTCGTGCCTTTGATCGCGTTGCCGCGAACTTCCTTCTTCGCTTTCGCCGGCGTTCCGGTCTGCGCAGCGGCGGGAATGGCACCAACGACCGATACGGCCGCGACTTTGAGAAATTCTTTACGGTTCAATCGCATACGCAACCTCGCGCGCTTGGATAATACTATTTCCACCCCCCATGACTGTCCTGGTTGTCGAAGACGACCCCAATGTACTTGCGTTTGTCGACCGGATGCTGACGTACGGTGGTCACACGGTGCTCGCCGCCGAGGATCCGGATGACGCGCGCTTCGTGCTCACCGAGCATGGCGGCCCCATCGATGTCCTGCTGTGCGACATCGTGCTGCCGGGCGCCAACGGGCTCGACTTCGCGCGCGCCATCAAGAAAGACAATCCCACGGTGAAGATCGTGTTCATGACCGGCCTCATCCATCAATCGCCGAAGGTGCTCCGCAGCGGTCTTGGCCCCGTGCTGCACAAGCCGTTTACAGCCGCGGAGCTGCTGAAGGTCATCGGCGACGCGTAGGCGGGTCCGATGTCGTCGCGACGGCATTTCGTCTGGGCGTTCGTGATCGTCACGATCGTGACGGCGATCACCGGCGCGTTCGCCGTCTGGCTCGTCTATCGCTGGGCGTGATGCGCGCGCCGGTTATTTCGATGGCTCGAAATTCAGCGCGACGCCGTTGATGCAGTAGCGCAGGCCGGTTGGCGGCGGACCATCCTCGAAGACGTGACCGAGATGCCCTCCGCAGTTGTTGCAGTGGACTTCGGTACGCGCCATTCCCCAGCTGCGGTCGACCGTCGTGCCGATCGCGCCTTCCATCGGCGCGAAGAAGCTGGGCCATCCGGTTCCGCTTTCGAACTTGCGATCGGCGACAAAGAGCGGTTGTGCACAGCCGGCGCACGCGAATGTTCCGGCGCGATGCTCCTGCAGCAGCGCGCACGACCCGGGACGCTCCGTCCCGTGGCCGCGAAGGACCTCGTACTGCTCGGGCGTCAACAGGCGCCGCCATTCTTCGTCGGACTTCTGGACGGGAAACTGCTGTTCGGTCGTCATGAGGCATGGACTCCGTTGATGAAGCTGCCGACGACGAGCGCGTAGTCGTCTGCCTGCGACACGTGGGGATCGGCTCCGGTCCGCCGAAAGATGTAGCGCTGTGCGCGCGGACAGACATCTGAAATTTCGTCGAGACCCCTGATCGCGTCCGCCTCGCTTCGATCGCCGTGGGTGATGAACAGCGGCCCTCCGAACGACGCCAGGGCGTCGACGTCGAGGCTGCGCACGTTCGGTTCGTGAACGGCGGCGCTCGCCGCGAGGTCAGGACGGTCGATGACGAGCTGCAAAGCGATCGTTGCACCGGCTGCGGCACCGACGACATGCGCCGGCGCGAGGCCGAGCAGTTCGATGAGCGCGGCCAGGTCGGCCGCATCAAGACGGATGCTGCCCGTCCCGGTGGTCCGCTCGCTTTGGCCGTGGCCGCGGCGATCGTATGACGTGACACGGCAGCTGCGCGCCAGCAGCAGGCCCACGGCGTCCCACTCGCGGGAGTCGCGTCCCTCGCTGTGCACCAGGATCACGGGCGGTCCCGAGTCGCCGCGCGTCTGGAAGTACAGCTCGACGCCGTTGACGCGCTGCTTCATCGCGCTGGCCCCGAGCGAGCGGCGCGAGTCGAGGCGGTCCCCGCGGAGGCCTGGCAGTCGGGGGCGGACGCGTTGTTCGGCGCGTCGAGACCGGCGGGCGCTGCCGCCGCCGGAGCGCCGTCGGTCTTCGCGATCCGTTTGTTCACCAGCAGCACCTCGAACGCCCACGACGGAAACGGCTGCAGCGCGGGATCGCAGCTGAAATTGTTGTAGTGAACGTGCGCGATAGAGAAGAACCGTTTGAGTCGCCGCATCGCTTCCGCGTACTTGGGATCTTCGACGTGATGGAACTCGACGTCGAGCTGATCGATGTGTGAGAAGACGCTGTCGGGCGCCAGCAGGAACGCATCCCACTCCGCGCCCTCGACGTCGATCTTCATGACGAGCGGCACGTCCGCATGACCGTTGCCGGCAAATTGATGCGAGAAGGTGTCGAACGGCCGTCCGTCTTCGGTGAACTTCGTCGGCGCGATGCACTCGCCATGGAAGACCGTGTCGCCGCCCGGGCACGACGGCACGCGCAGGTCGAAGCAGTCGTACTGATGCACGGGGACGTGCAGCTGCCGCGAGACGTCGCATCCCCAGCCGTCGTAGCCCGAGATCCCGTACGAGTACCCCGCCTTCACCGCGGCGAGCAGGTTGACGCAGAGCGGATAGCCGCCGTCGTGCGGCTCGCCGAATCGCTGCAACTCGCAGTTGGTCACGTTGACGGGCTGAATCTCCGCGAACAGTTCGGCGCGCGCCTGCACCCGCCGCGATGCCTCGGCGCGCCGCGTCTGCCTGTTGGCCGCCACGCGCAGCTGGTTTCTGATGACGAGGGCCGCCGACACGATCAGAACCACGGCCAGCACGCCAATCCACACTCGTCGCGATCCGGTCATCTGACGAGCAGTCTAGATCAAGGTGTATAACGAGCGTATGAACAGGGGCGTGCAGGCACTCCTCCTCGTCGTGCTCTGTGCCGCGGCAGTGCGGGCGCATCATTCGTTCGCGGCGGAATACGACGTCGAGGCGATCGGCGCCAGCCATGGCGGTTGAGCCGCTGCGCGTCGCATCCCTTGGCATGGGCTGGTGGTCCGACGTGCTGGCCGACGCGATCAACCGTTCCGGCAAGCTCACGATCTCCGCTTGCTATTCCCGCTCCGAGGAAAAGCGCGCGGCCTTCGCCGCCAAATATGGCTGCCGCGCGGCGCCGAGTTACGAGGCCATTCTCGCCGACAAGGACATCGAGGCCGTCATCAATACCACGCCCAATGGCGTGCATCTCGAGACCACGCGCGCGGCGGCCGATGCCGGCAAGCATGTCTTTCTCGACAAACCCATCGCCAACACGGTTTCCGACGGCCGCAGGATCACCGAGATCTGCCGCAAGGCGGGTGTGGTCCTGGCCTTGGGCTATCAACGCCGCCGGGAAAGCCAGTTCCGCTGGATCAAGCGCCAGATCGACGAAGGATTATTCGGCAAGCTGGTCAACGCCGAAGCCAACATCAGCCGCGATCGTCTCGGCAAGATTGACCTGGGTTCGTGGCGTTACCAGGCCGCCGGAATGCCGGGCGGCGTGATGCTCCAGATCGGCATCCATTACACCGACGTGCTGGAATATCTGATCGGGCCGGTCAAGGCAGTGAGCGGCCAATTCGCGCGGCTGGTGCTGCCGGGCGACAACCCGGACGTGGCGAGCCTGGTGCTGGAGCACGAGAATGGCGCGCTATCGACGCTCAATGCCAGCTATGCCTCGGCTTCTGAATATTATCTGATGAACATCTACGGCAAGGAGGCCACGGCCTATTACGACATGTTCGGGGGCCTGCGGATGCTCAAGCGCGGCGAGGAAAAGCCGGTCAAGGTTCCGTTCGCGAACAAGGACACCATCGCCGAGGAGCTCGAGGAATTCGCTGATGCGGTTCGGGGCGCCGGGGCGCCGGAGATAGGCGGCGAATACGCCACGACCTCGCTGGCCGTAATCCGCGCCGGGATAGTGTCCGCGCGTGAGGGCCGCCACGTTGAAATTGCGGAAATCCTGGCGAAGGGTTGAAATCGATGGACCAGACCGACCGCGAGATATTGGGATACAGCCGCTACGTCGTGCTGGCGGCGGCGTTCTCTGCCATGTTCATCATCAGCCCCTTCGAATACGCCTGGAGTTCCATGTCCGGCCATATCGGCGCGATCTACGGCTGGTCGCCCGAGCAGGTGGCGTTGATGTTCACGACGTTCATCATTTTCCAATCCGTCGGCATGCTCCCCGGCGGCATGTTGCGCGACAAGTACGGGCCGCGATGGACGACCGCCATCGCAGGATTGTTTTCCGGGGTCGGCATCCTGTCCATCGCGCTCGGGCCCTCGTATCCGCTGGTCCTGGTGCTTTGGAGCGTCGGTAGCTTTTTCACGGGATTCATCTACAACAACGCCGTCACTACCGGGAACAAGTGGTTCGCCGACAAGCGCGGCGTGATGACCGGCCTCATCGCGGGCGCCTTCTCCTGGGGTTCGCTGCCTTTCATATTTCCGATACGGGCGATACCGGCTTCGGCGCCGCCCGAAACCTTCTTTACCGTCGTCTACATCATGGCCGCCATCATCGGCGGCGTGTCGATCGTCGCCGCATTGCTGATGAAGGATCCGCCTTCGGGCTGGAAGCCCACGGGCTGGGTTCCAAAGACCAAGGCGATCGCGCGGCCGTCGGAACACAACTACACCGTCAGCGAAGCGCTCAAGACCGGGCAGATGTGGGTCCTGATCGTCTCCTTCGTCCTGGTTTCAAGCGCCGGCCTCGCCGGCATGAGCAACATGGTGGCCTATTCCAACAGCTTCCATTTCACGGCGACCGCGGCGACCGCCGCCGCCGGCGGCATCGCGCTCGCCAACGGTTTCGGCAAGCTCACCCTCGGCACGTTGTCGCAACGGCTCGGCGTCGAGAACACGATGATCCTGAGCTACATCGTGTCCGGCCTGTTCCTCTTCCTCACGATCTACGCCGGAATGAATCGAAGCGAATGGCTGTTCGTATGCGCGGCGATCCTCGCGATCTTCTTCTGGGCCTCGCTCTTCTCGCTCTTCCCGATTGCCATCGGGCATTATTTCGGCGAAGCCGCCGCGGGCGGCAATTACGGCGTGCTCTATGCGATAGCCAAGGGCTCGGGCGGTCTTTACGGCGGCATTCTTTCGACGATGCTCATCACCCAGCACGGCTTTCCCTTCGCCATCACCATTGCCGGGGTGATGGCGATCGTCGCCGGATTGATCCTCATCCCGCTGAAATACAGCCCGCCCATTTGGAAGGACGAGGAGGCGGCCGCGCAACTGAACGCAAGGGCGGCGGTCGGACGCCGTTGAGCGGGAAGTCGGCCGGAAATCAGCGCGAGTAGAACTCGACCTTGACGCGCTTGCCGTGCTGCTGACGGAGATGGTGATCTTCAATGTGTTCGGCCGCCAGCTTTACGGCCGTTGCCCGCAATGTGGTCACAATGTATTGATCGCATTACGGGCGCGGCCCTCTCTTCGTTCGCGAGAGAATTACCCATCGAACTGTCCGAAATGCGGACTGTCGACCAAGTCACGCTCGCACGTGAGATCTTCCCATCGCAAGTCAGATGATTCGGCGAGATTTTGGACGCAGGCGAAGTCTCGAGCAAGGGATTGGGCCATGTCGTCAATCCCGGGCGGCAGACTTGCTCCCCTGAGCGTTGCCTCGGTCCTGATCTTGTGGTTGGCGGCTTACCTCACGTGGACGAGCTTCCGGAAATTCGACGAGATGTTGGCGAACGGAACAAATCGTCCGGACACAGAACATCTCCACGCGGTGAACAATCACGGCTTCGTCCGCTACGCAACTGAGGAGGAATACTCCTCATACCAACGATTTCAGGTCGGCGGGATCGTGGGCGGAAGCGTTGCGGTTGCTCTTTGGTTCTACGCAG
>QHWQ01000383.1 GCA_003222635.1 Acidobacteriota bacterium
AGGGCGCCGTTCTTCTGATACTGGACGCGGCCGTTCACGATCGCGATGCGGAAGATGTCGCCTGGCGCATAGCTCGTGTCGCCGCCCCGGTACGTGCCGTTCTCAACGACGTCGGCCTGCCTCGCCCCGTTGAAGCGGAACGCGAAGTCCATGTCGTTGTGCTGCGCGGCATCGGTCCGCCGCGTCAGGCCCGCGTACCAGAAGGTGTTCGTTTCACCTGGCGAGAACTGGACGTAGCCGTCGCCGGACAGCATCTGCTGTGAGATCGCAGTCGCGTCCTCACAGCCCTGGCAGCCGCCGGTTTTCTGCAGCACATCGCCGTTGATGGCGACGTTGCGCATGGACATCCAGCTGACCCGCTGATCAGCGGCTGCCGGGGCCGCGAGACAAAGCAGATAGAATCCCGTGGCGACGATCAGACCGCTGACGCGTGTGAGAGTCGCATTCCGTGTTCTGGACATGGCTCCTCCTTAGCGTCGAGTTGTCGAGTTGCTGTTTTCGAGTACTTCTTGAAGGAGCAGGGTTCGTGCCGGATCTGAAATGCGAAAATCGGAACGTTTGCAGCGATGAGGTCGACCAGTCGAGCAGATTCGGGCTCGACCATACGTCACATACCGTTGTACTGCGGACCGCCCTCTTCAGGTGGTACCCACGTGATGACCTGATACGGGTCCATGATGTCGCACGTCTTACAGTGCACGCAGTTCGATGCGTTGATCTGCAGACGTGGTGTGCCGTCGGCCTCGTGCGCAATCTCGTAGACGTTCGCCGGACAGAAGCGCGTGCATGGATGCCCGTACTCGGCTCCGCAGATCGAGCTGCAGATCTCCGTGTGCACGAGCAGATGTGAGGGCTGATCCTCGTCGTGCGACGTCCCCGAGAAGTGGACGTTGGTCACCTTGTCGAACGTCAGCTTGCGATCGACGACAGTCGCGTTGCTCGGCTTGTCGATCGGCACTGTCCGCGAGCCGTAGTACCACGAGAGCATCTTCATCCGGTCGTGACCCGGATGTCCTTGCAGGTCTTCAGGCAGCCATCCATGCGTGGCGACCGCGAGTCCCGCGAATGCCATTCCCGGCAGCAGCCCGTAGCCGAACGCCTGATGAACATTGCGCACCGGGTACAGCTCGTCACGAACCGCGCTGCGATCGATGCGGTCTTTGTAGGCCTTCAGCGCCGCCGTGGACGTGTCGCCCGCGCGCACCGCATCGAAGGCGGTCTCCGCTGCCAGCATCCCCGTGCGCATCGCGAGGTGGATGCCTTTGAGGCGCATCGAGTTGAGGAAGTTGCCGGCGTCGCCGGCGATCAGCCCGCCGTCCATGTAGACGCGCGGAATCGTGTTCCACCCGCCCTCGGGAAGCGCCTTCGCCCCATAGCGAATCATCTGGCCGCCCTCGAGCAGCGAGGAAATGAACGGGTGCTGCTTGAAGCGGTTGAACGCCATGTGCGGATCGAAGAGCGGATCCTTGTAGTCGAGGCCGACGACAAAGCCGATCGAGAGCTGCCCCTCCGGCATCGCGTAGATGAAGGCGCCGCCGAACTCCTCGTGCTTCAGCGGATAACCAAGCGTGTGGATGACCGCGCCCGGCTTCAGCCGGTCGCGTGGGATCTCCCAGAGCTCTTTCAGCCCGATCGCAAACTGCGGCGGATGATCGTCCTCGCCGAGCTGCAGGCGGCGCATCAGCTCCTTCGTCAGGTTCCCGCGCACGCCGTCGCAGAAGATGGTGACCTTGGCAAGGATGTCGACGCCGGGTTCGAACGTCGGCTTCGGCTGGCCGTGCTTGTCGATGCCGCGGTCGCCGGTCCGCACCCCGCGCACCCTCGCACCGTCCATGAGGATGTCCTGCCCTGCGAAGCCGGTGAAGAAATCGATCCCCGCCGCCTCAACCTGGCCGGTCAGCCAGCGAACGAACTGGTTGAGCGAGATGACGTAGTTCCCGTGGTTCCGGAGCGGCGGCGGGATGATCGGGAACGCAAGCCTGGACGACTCGGTGAAGAAATAGACGTCCTCGTCATGGACCTCCGCGGCCAGCGGCGCGCCCTTCTCCTTGAAATCGGGAATCAGGTCGCGAAGCGTGGAGGGATCGAGCACCGCGCCCGAGAGCATGTGCGCGCCCGCCTCGCGCGCCTTCTCGAGGACAGCGACGGACAACGGCTCGCCGGCTTTTTCCTGCTGGAGCTGTGCGAGCCGCAGCGCCGCCGACAGCCCCGCGGGACCGCCGCCGACGATCAGGACATCGACCTCTAACGTTTCGCGGTTAGTCGACGTTGTCGGCCCCACCCTGTTTTCTGACCGCCATCAATGCCCGCCGCTCCTCGCCGTTCGGATCGTTGACGACGCGCCAGTCGCTCCCGACGACCATCGTCGCGCGCTGGGACGTGTCGAAGGCCGGCCACTCCGGCAGCAGTCCCTTGACGTTCGGATTGCCGGTGCGCGCGAAGTTCGTCCACGCCGCGCTCATCCGATCCTGCAGCGCATAGCGATCCTGATGCGCGCCGGTCATCGACGTCGCGAGGTCGACGTTCTCGAAGACGAACGGAATGTCGAGCGTGTGATACGCCTTCAACTTGCCGTCATGCACCGGCGAGTGCCACGTGAAGTAGTACATGTAGACCGGCGCCTGCTTCGTTTCCGTCTTGCGTTCGGCGACGTGCTGGATGGCGCTCCGCACGGTGTTGTCGGAGGCGAGGATCAGGTGGATGTCGACGTTGCTGATGCCGGGCCGCGCTTTGCGATAGGTTGCCATCAGGCTGTCCGCGTCCGCATCGGAAATGCCGCGGACATCCTGCTTGATTTGCGCCTTCAGCTTCGCATCATCGATGTCGTCGATGACCGCGCCGCGCGTCCACGCGACTTCCGTCTCCATCGATCCGCACAGCAGCGGCACAGTCGCCGAGAGCGGCGACGAGACGGGATCGAACGGACCCGCCGGCAGGCTCCTGCCATCGACGACCGGCGCGAAGTTCAGGCCGCGGATGGCGCCGAGCAATTGATCGGTCGACAGCGTGTGCAGCTCTTCGACCTGATTGGGTTTCAGATTCAAACGCTCGAGAACCGTCTGCGCCACGCGCGTGGCGCCCGCGCGGGGCATGCCGGTGGAATTCGATCCGCTCTGCGCGATGGCCTTGTGGAACAGCCCCCTGGCCGCTGGCATTCCCATCAGCGTGCAGACTTTTCCGCCGCCGCCCGACTGTCCGAAGATGGTCACGTTCCCCGGATCGCCGCCCAACGCGGCGATGTTGTCGTGCACCCACTGGAGCGCCTGGACGATGTCGAGCATCCCGGCGTTGCCTGAATCGGCGTACTGCTCGCCGCCGATCTCGCCGAGGTAGAGATAACCGAACAGATTCAGCCGGTGGTTCAGCGTGACGACGACCACGTCACGGCGGCGCGCGAGGTTCGCGCCGTTGTAGATGATGAAGCTGCCCGAGGCCTGCGAGTAACCACCGCCATGCAGCCACACCATCACGGGGCGGCGGCCGCCGCCGAGTGCCGGCGTGAAGACGTTGATGCGCAGGCAATCCTCGCCGGACGCCTCGCGCCGGTCCACCGCGGCGACTTCGGAAATCAGACCGGACGGAGCTTGCGGCGAGCGCGGCCCGTATTCCGTGCACTCGCGGACGCTCGTCCACGG
>QHWQ01000082.1:0-19969 GCA_003222635.1 Acidobacteriota bacterium
CGCGGCACGTTGCGGCAGATGATCGGCTCGCGGAAGATGGTGCCGTCGAGGATGTTGCGGATCGTGCCGTTCGGCGACCGCCACATCTGCTGCAGGTTGAATTCCTTGACGCGCGCCTCGTCGGGCGTGATGGTCGCGCACTTCACCGCGACGCCGTGCTGCCGCGTCGCGTTGGCGGCGTCAACCGTAATCTGATCGCTGCTCCGATCGCGCGCTTCGATCCCGAGGTCGAAATACTTCAGGTCGATGTCGAGGTACGGCAGAATCAGCGTCTCGCGGATCGTCTGCCAGATGATGCGCGTCATCTCGTCCCCATCCATTTCCACGACGGGGTTCTTCACCTTGATCTTGGGCATTCACGCTCCTGAGCCTGGAGAGGAAGCGAAGAATTCGTGAACCGCGAAGAACACGAAGCCCGCAAGGATCCCAATTCAGATCACAACGCGCCTGTTCTTCACCCTTGTGTTCTGGATTGAGAATCTTCGCGACCTTCGTGTCCTTCGTGGTGGCGTACGTCTTCGTGCTCTTCTGGATAGAACAAACTTCAAATTCTAGATCGAAAGGTTTAGATTACGTACAAGGGGACCAGAGATGACGAGGCTGGCTGCCACACTCGCGCTCGCAGTCATCATCGCGTTGTCGACCTCCGTCGCCGTCGATGCGCAACGCGGATCGCAAGGCGGCGGTGGTGGCGGCCGCGGTGGCGGACGTGGACGTGGAGGCGCCGGCGGCCGCGGCGGCCGCGCCGTGATGATCCCGCGGGATGCACAGCCGTCGCCGTCGATCAACGCTCCGTCGTTTCCTGTTGGCGGGTTGAACTCTCCGTCGTTCCCACTGCGCGGTCCGCTCGGCGTCGGTCCTGTTCAGCCCTCACCGTTCGATGCACGGCCCGGCACCTACACACGTCTCCACCGCATCCCGCGGTCGCTCGGCGTTCCATTCGGGTACGGATACGGCGGGGCGTTCTACGGCGGCGATGTCTACGCGGGTGAAAGCACCTACGAGAAGATGTATCGCCGCTACGAGCCGGACATCACCACGGGGACGCTGTTCCTCGATGTGACACCCGCCGGCGCGCTGGTCTTCGTCGATACGGCGTACGTGGGCAGCGTCGGCGATCTGCAGGCGCGCGGCGTCCCGCTGTCGGAAGGACGCCACTATCTCGATCTCGAGGCGTCCGGCTACGACAAGAAGACGATCGACATCACCGTCACCGCCGGTGAGCCGCTGCGCTACCGCTACGACATGACGCCGACGCAGCGCGCAGCGGTGACCGCGGCGCTTCCACCCGCTCCGCCGCAGACGATGTACGCGATCCCCGGCTGCTACGGCGGCAACCGTCCGCCCGTCGCCACGAACCTGCCGAAGGGGTGCGACATCGCGAAGGTACGCGTCATCCGTCCTCTACCGCGCGCGAATTAGGTTGAGTTGAGCCGCTCTGGCGGTCCCCTTGCACGCCTCGTGAGCGTAAAGGGGGCTATCCATGCGTATCCTGCAGAAGACCTGTACGAGCGCCGCGACCGTTGCGATGCTGAGCGCCGCGCTCTGCGTTTCGCCCGCGGCGGCTCAGGTGTACAACAACACCAGCGCGGCCTCGACGATCTCGGCGGGCGTCAGCATTCCCGTTCGGACGAGCGAGGTCATCAACTCCTCAACCCAGGACGGCCGCATCTTCACCGGCGTCGTCGATGAGGACGTGTTCGACAACGACAGCCGCCTGGCCATTCCGCGCGGCTCAACCGCGGAGCTGATGGTCAAGCGCAGCGGCGGCGATCTTTCGGTCGACCTTGAATCGCTGACGATCGATGGACAGCGCTACGCGGTCGACGTGGATCCGACCAAGACGGTGGGCACGAGCGGCAGCCTTGGCGACACCATTCAGAGCGGCGCGGGGACGATCGGCGCGAACAAAGATACCGGATCTACACGCACGGCAAGACCGTCACCGTGCCTGCGGAATCACTGCTGACGTTCAAATTGGCGCAGCCTCTCACGCTCGGCGTGCAGGACACCGGCTACACGAACAACGGGGTTCACTATCACAGCTTTTAGGGTTAGAGGTTCGAGGGTGCGAGGGTGCGGAGGTTCGGAGGTGTAACCCTCGCACCTCACTCGGATGCGGCCGCGGTGGCGATCTTCACGCCGAAATTCGCCTCGAGGTTGCGTTTCACTGGATCCGATCGCAGCCAGCCGAGCTTGATCAGCTGCGACGCAGTATCCACGTAGTCCGCTCCGAAACAGTTCATCAGCATGATCTCCTGCCCCGGCGAGATGTGGGCAGCGAGAATCGCCGGCTTCATCGCGTAACGGCGCGGCGCGAACTCGAAGAGATCTCCGATGCCCACGCGGCTTTCCTGGAACGACGTCGAAGGCAGCGCGGGACACGCGGTGTTCAGATGAATGTGGATGCTTTCGAGGATGATCGAGTAGGTGAGGTACTCGTACACGGTCGGCGGGGCGTCCCAGTCATCCGTCGTAATCACCGAAACATTGCCCCGATTCTCCGAGAAGTGACTCTGTTCGAGCGGATGCGTGGTGAGCGCGATCAGCGGCTCGCCAGCGGCCATCCGTTCCGCATGACAAAGCATGACGCGCACTTCTCCCTCGCAGCCCTCCATGACGTCGACGTGGGCTCGTGGATTGAACACGTCGAAGTTCACGTCGAAATGCCAGCGGCTTTGCCTCGCGTTCAACTCGTACAGAAGGTAGGTCAGCGCGGGTTGCGCGAAGGCATCTCCAGGGTCGTCCAGAAACAGGATCTGAATGTCGCCGACGTTTCGCGGCGCCAGCCACCGGAACGCCGGGACCGTTACGCCTGCGATGAGCACGAGCAGCGCCGCCGTGCGCGCCAGGGCGGCCCCGTGCGCTCTCGCCCATCCAATCCATTGCGGGGTTTTCAGTTTCGTGCTCTCACTCCGCATCGATACGGCGACGAGAATCGTCGCCAGGGCGAGCGCCGCGGCGGCCAGCGAGATCTGTTTGAAGATGTAGCTGTGGAGGAACAACGTCAGCAGCCGCAGCGAGACGCCCGCGAACTCCGGCGAATAGCCTGCAAACCGCGATTGCAGGTACTCGTACCCGAGCACGCACGCTCCGACGTACAGCGACGCAAAGACCAGCACCGGTTCGAGTGCCGACCAGTACGACTTCGTCCTCAGATAATCGAGGAACGGCTTGACGAACACGCTGACGGCCATCGGTCTCGCGCGTGTTAGAACTTTGCGGTGCCCATTTCCCTCAATTGAATCGGCGTGGACGAGTAACTGCTCACCGTGAACAGGATGGCGGAAGGCAAGCTCGAAGCCCGCGCGATGGGGATATACGCGAAGACGTTCTCTTCTTCTCCTCTTCTGATCGGTGCCTGATCGGGATAGCTCAGCGCGGATTGGAGATCGGGCGCGAGGCTCTTCCACCAGGCGCTGTCGGACTGGGAGACATCGACGCTCGCATCGACCGGCGTTGCTCCGGACTCCGCAAACCGTACCTGCACCTTGTCGGCCGCGGACAGCCGCAGCGGCACATCGCTGCGATTGAGGATATTGATGCGCAGCACTCGGTACTTGTTCTGCACTCCGGCGATTCTGAACAGGATTGGCTCCAGTTCGACCTTGAAGTACCAATCGCCTTGTGCCGGTTGGCCCGCCGCGACTCTCGCCTCGTAGACGCGCAGCTTGCCCTTCGTGCCGTCTGCCGCCGAAAGACGGATAGACGACGCCGCCATGGAGAGCAGCAGGATGCCGGCGAGAACGCTGATGCGCCGCACAGGAGCCTCCTTTGCTTCGTGACCCGGGATGTTATCTCGCAGCCGGTTTCGCGAACCGCGCGGCATCGATGCGAGGATTCGCCTGCACGTTCATCAGCGAGTACACGTTGCGCCCGTCGAGCCAGCTCATCGTCCACTTGAACGGCATCTTCACGCCGGTGTTCCCCACCTCGCGGTAGTCGGTGTAATCCACGCGCGTGACGATGCGGCCGACCGGCGACGGCCCGTAGCGCAGCATGCGGACGAGGAGACCCGTCTCCGCGTCGAAAGCGAGCGTCGCGATGCCGCCCGTCCCGAGGTTTCCCTGAACGACGTTGACGCGGCGATCGTTGATCTCCGTGCCGAATCCCGTGCGCCAGTTGCGCAGCGCGCCCTTGATCTGCGCCGGGAAGAAGAGCTGCGACTGCAGCTTCAGGCCGTCCATCTCCACGCCCGTCAGCGCGATGAACGGAAACGGCCGATCGGTCGGCGGGGCGTTGTACCAGGCCTGACGGCCGTCGAACGTGGTGATGTGCGGGCCCGACGCCGGATGCCCGTCGGTGTAGTACTGCCCGATCGACGTCATCGCGACCTCGAGCGGCGTCTCCTCGGAATCGTCGTAGCCGCGATACGTGCCGGCGCCGGTGAAACTGGTGAACGCCGCGACCTTCTGCGCACCGCCGACGGCCGCGATGTACTTGTCGATGATCGATTCCGCGGCCGGCTGCCCCTGCGCCTGCGCGAACGGATCGCCCGGCTCCTCGGGCGGCGGCGTGCCATAGAGCAGATCGATGCTCGGCATCACGTTCGGATTGGTGACGCCGCGGTGACAGGTGTTGCAGGTCACCATCTGCCGGCCGCCGAAGTTGTCGGCGTTGATCTTCTGCATCATGGTGACCATGAGGCGCGCGCGGCGCTTCAGCGGCGTGTCGTCCGCATACTTGGCCCAGTCACCGCCGCTGTCGTAGCTGTGGCAGTCGGTGCAGTTGAGACCCAGCGACGAGGAAAAGAACCCCATCGTCCCCATGAACTGATCGACGGGGATTCCCTTCAGCACCTGGATGTTCTTGAAGACTTCCTCCGACATCGGCGGACGATCCGCCGGCGCCTGCGCGCCCGCGGCGCAGAGGCCGATGACCCAGAGCGCTGCTGTTGTTCCGATCGCGAGTCTCATGTGATCCCTTCTAAAAGTCGAATTGCGCGCCGATGCGCAGCTGACGTCCGTTGAGGATTTGCGTCACGTCTTTCCATGATGGGCCGTACGTGGTGTTCATGGCCAGCACGGTCGCCGCGTTGAACAGATTGTAAACGTCAAGGCTGGGACGCAGCCGGCGCGTGCCGCCGAAGCGGAACGCCCGCGTGAACCGCAGATCGACCTGCTGCGCGCGCGGCTCGAACAGCGAGTTGTCTGCAATCAGCGCGATCGTGCGGTTCGCGTTGCACGTCGCGGCGCCAATCGCGCAATCGGACAGGTTGCGTCCCAGCGATGGCGCAATCGCCGCGTTGGTCACCACGTAATTCGCGGTGATCGGAATGCCGGAGCTGTTCTGATAGATCGCGCTCGTCTGAATCTCGTACGGCAGCGGATAGACGACGAGGAAGACGCCGCCGGACAGCTGGCCGCCCTGCCCGAAGCGCAGGTTGGTCGTCAGGTCCACACCGTTGTAGACGCGCGTCTTGCGGCGGCCGAACTCCTCCGCCGACTTGATCACGTTGTCGGCCTGGCCGAAGAGCGCCGGGTTCACGTCGAAGAGGCCGCAGAGCCGCTGGCCGCTCGTCGGCAGACGGCTGTCGGTCGGCGCCGCAACGCAGTACTCGGTGAAATCGTTCGGCGCCACTTTCAAGTTATCCGTGACGGCGAGCGTGGTCTCCGCGTTGGGGATGCCGCTGCCGCCCGCATCGCCGACATACCACGTGCGGTAATACGCGGCGCTCACACCGAAGCCCGGTCGAATCTCGTGCTGGAACGCGACCGATCCCTGCCAATTCGCGTACTGGCGGTTCCATCCGCCGAGGACGCCGGGGGCGTAGCGCGAGCCGACCAGCTGACCGAAGGTCAGGTTCGACCACGGACCGCACTCGCCGTTCGCGATGGGATTGTGCAGGTCGCAGTCAGGCGCGAAGTTGCGGTTCGCGTCGTTCCACGTCCGCGTCGTCGTGCGCGTCAGGTTGTTCGCGGGGTTGCCCGATGCGGTGCGGATGATGTCGGGGTAGTGGCCAAGCGACGCCTTCACCGCGGTCTTGCCATCGCCGAACAGATCGTAGGCGACGCCGAGGCGCGGGCTGATGTTCCGGTAGTCGGGAATGTTCTGCAGCGGCTCGAAGCGGCGCTCGGGAACGAACTTGCCCGCGCCGAGCACCTGCAGCGGCGTCTGCCCCGTGGCGTGGTTGTAGCGCGCGCCGAGGCTGAGCGTCACGCGATCGATCGTCCACTGATCCTGCGCGAAGAGCGCCAGGTCCTTCGTCGTCTCCTGGAAGTTCCACGGCGCGTCGAGCAGCGTGACGAGGTTCGGCACGCCGTTGTTGAAGCGGTAGTCGACGGCGGTGCCGTGCATGTCCGGATCGTTTCCGAGCTTGTCGATGTTGCCGATCGTCGTGTGGCGGAAGGTCACGCCGGTCTTGAACTGGTGCGTGCCGGTGACGTATGACACGGCGACGCGTCCCTGATGCTGGCGCCGCGGCAGCGTGCGCGTCGCGACGTTGCCGTAGGTCAGGTTCAGCGCCTGGTCGGTGATCCGGTAGAAGCCCGGATTGTTCCACCCCTCGATGCGCGTGTCGTCCTGGTTGTTGACTTGCGTGCCCTCACCACCTTCGACGAGGAGGCGATTGGTCACCGGCCGCGTCCACGAGAGGCTCGCGGTGTAGTTCGGATCGTAGTGATGCTCGCCGGCGGCCTCCGGGGTCAGGCGCGTTCCGGTCGTCAGGATGTTGAAGAGACAGTTGCAGTTCGGCTGGTGCGACGTGCTGATGACGACCTTGTCCTTCGGCGTCACCTGCCACGTCACCCGGCCGGTCAGATCGCGCGTGTAGTCGTTGGTGAAGACACGCTTGCTCGGATCCGGCTCGTACAGATACGACGCGGGCTGATGCAGTCTGTTCCACTGCACGCCGTCCGCGAAGAGCTGATTGACGCCTTCGCGCGCGGACACGTAGAACCACACCCTGCTCTGCTTGATCGGTCCGCCGAGCGCGAGCCCCGTCTCGCGATATTTCTTCAGCGATCCGACGCGCTTCGGGTCGAGATGCCGCGCGATCAGGTCGTCGTTGATGTTGCTCGCCTCGAGCGCGGGACCCGAGTACGCAAACTGCGAGAGCCCCGAGTACTGATTGCCGCCGTCGCGCGGCACCATCTTCAGCATCGTCCCGCCGAAGTCTGCTTCGGCGTCGCCGCCGCTGGTCGCGGTGACTTCCTGGATGTTCAGCTGGCTGAAGACGAAGACGCCAATCGTGATGCCGGGAATCTGCTGGTTGATGCCGTCGACGTACGGCTGCGCCTCCGGCGCGCCGTGGAGGCTGAAGCGCGTCTGCGTGCGGTCGTTGCCGCCCGCGCTGCGCTCGGTGGAGTTGGTGAGGTTCGCGCCCGGGAGCAGCGTGTTCAGCAGGGCGAGTCGTCCAGTGCCCGGGAGCGCCTCGAGCGTCTGCCGCTCGACCTGCATCTGCGTGCCGGAGCTGCGAATGTCCACGATCGGCGCTTCACCGGACACGGTGACCGTTTCCTGAAGCGTGCCGATGCTCAACTCCGCGTTGACGGTCGCGGTGAACTCCGCCGGCAGCTGAATCCCCTCGCGTTTCAGCGTGGTGAAACCCTGAAGGGAGAATGTCACGGAGTACGGACCCGGGCGCAGGTCGACAACGCGATACAGGCCGTTGGCGTCGGTGACCGCAGACCTCGAGCCTTCAATGAGCGCGGGACTGCTCGCTTCGACCGTGACCCCGGGCAGCACGCCGCCCGACGCGTCACGGACAACGCCGGTGATGCTGCTCTGCGCGAAGGCGCCAGCGGGAAGGAGCAATGCGACGACAATCGCGCAGGCGATTCTCATTTCTTCCTTCACTTCTTCGCCGGTGCAGCTTCAGCCGCGTAAATGCTCTTCACCGCGGCCGCCTCGCTCGCGGACGGAATCATCTCCATCAAATCCGTGCTCGAGGGCAGCAGCGTCAGCTTCAGCTTGTCCCGTCCGAGCCACGGCTTGGTGTAGATCTTCGGGTCGTCGATCGTGACGGTGAGCTCCAGCGTGTTCGCGTTCACGCGGTGATAGCGCTCTTCCACCTTCATATCGCTGCTGTGCGGGCTGCCGCCGTTGTCGAGCCACGTGCGATCGTCGGTGCCGTTGCTGTTGACGACGAAGGTGTAGTCGTCTTCCCAGCGGCCCACCGAGTAGCCGTACCAGCGCGGATCCGGATTGGCTGGCAGCTGGCGGCCGTCGGTCCAGATCGTGCGCCACCGCTTCTCGAACATGTAGAGCATGAGCACCTTGTTCGGCTGCTGGATGACTTCGAACGGCCGCAGCTCGAAGAGCAGCATGCGCGGGAAGCCCGAGGGATCGGCGAGCGTCGAGAGCGGATCGTTGATCTGATCCGCCGGGACCTGACGCAAGCCATCGCCGGAGTGATGCGTTCTGCCGACGCGCTCGCCTTCCGGCGTCAGCGGCGACGTCTGCATGCCGCGCGCGCCGATGCCGCCGCCGCCGGCATCCCAGATGCCGCTGATGTCGCGCTTCGGCGCCGGACCAGCGGAGCTCGCCGACGCCGCCTGGCCCTGCGCGCCGCCCGGATTGTTCCACGGCAGATTCTGCGCGAACCCGACGGTCGCGCCGAGCGCGACGGCACATGCACCAACCAACAGCACGCGTTTCATATACACCTCAGAAATCAAACTGGGCGCCGATGCGAAGCAACCGGCCGCTGAGAATCTGGATCGCATCCTTCCAGCTCGGACCGTAGGTCGTGTTCATGTTGATCCGACGACCTTATATATCCCTTGCGCGTCGGTGACCGCCGAGCGTACGCCCTCGATCAAGACGGGGCTTGCCCACGCGGCGACCGGCAACGGCACGAACGCCACCACTGCGAGAACACGCGCGAGTCCCTGAGCGCGCATACGCCGGCTCCTTATTTGTTGTTGGTTCGCTCGCTGATGTTCTTCCTGAAGTCCATCACCTCGGTCGGCGAACAGATCATTTCCATCATGTCGAAGTTCGCCGGCGCGAGCGCGAGCGGCATCCGGTTCCGCGGCATCCACGGTCGCGTGTACGCCTTCGGGTCGTCGAGCGTGACCGTCAACTCCATCAGGTCGTGGTTGACGCGGTGATAGCGCTCCTCGACCTTGAGATCCGCGCTATGGGGATTGCCTGAGTTGTCGAGCCACGTCCGCTCATCGGTGCCGATCGTGTTGACGACGAAGGTGTCGTCGTCCTCCCAGTGGCCAACCGAGTAGCCGTACCACCGCGGGTCCGGATCCTTCGGCAGCGCGCGGCCGTCGGTCCAGACGACGCGCCACCGCTTCTCGAACATGTAGAGGATGAGGACCTGAGTCGGCGTCTGCACGATCTGAAACGGGCGCGTCTCGTAGAGCACCTGACGCGGGAAGCCGGTCGGATCGCAGACGGTCGAGAGCGGATCGTTGATGTCGTTCTCGTAGACGGCGCGCGGGCCGTTGCCTGGTCTGAAGCTGGCGGCCTTCTGCTTCGCCCAGTCGGTCCACGGCGCGCTCTCGTGGCCGGGACCCGCAATGCCCTGGCCGCCGGCGTCCCAGATCCCGGTCAGATCACGTTTCGGCGCGGGCGCGGCGCTCGCCTTCGACGCGGTGAGCGCGCCGTCAGACAGGCCAGCGCGGTTCCACTCCTGCGCGCGCGCGACGGCCGACGCCGACACGGCGACCAGCAGCGCAACCGCGAGGATCGGCTTCACGGGTACCTCCTTTGTGTCTACGGTGCGGGGTTGACGGTGACGGCATCACCGACCTTGAACGACGAGCGTGCCCACCCGCGCTTGGTCATATCCGTCGGATTGCTGACTTCGACGGCCCAGTTGCGCACCGTGCCCGTCTCGTCCATCGCGTCGAATTTGAGGAAGCAGTGCGGGTTCGCCCAGATCCAGTCGGTGACGGTTCCCTTCAGCGTCAGATCCTTCGACGTGTCGAAGCTCGCCGTGCCGTGATGCGCACCAACGGGTGCCGCGATCGCGGCCACCGTGAAGATACCGAGAACAATGCCGAGATAACTGGCTTTCACGTAAGACCTCCATCTAACTCTATTTCCAGCTGTCGATCGCTTTCTTCTGCAGCGAGTCCGGCGTCAGCTCGGCCAGCTCGATGCGAAGCCCATTGAGGTCGGTCACGTTCGCCAGCCGCGCGTGTGAAAACGCGCTCGGCGCGCCCGGCTCGCTCGCGGTGGCGCCGTTGGCCCGGAAAAATTTCACCGCGTCCTCGATGCTGTCCACCGCGAGACCGAAGTGGCTGATGCCGGCCGGCCGCTGCGCATTCGCTTCCTGGATCTCGACGAACGTGTTCTTGCTCATTTGCACGTAGGCCGACACCAGCTTGCCGTCCTTGTCCGTTTGACGAAACGCTTCGCGCCCACCGAGCTTCCCGGTGTAGTACGCGATCGCTGCCGGAACGCTCGGCACCGCGATGCCCACGTGGTTCACGTACATCTCGGTCCGCTTCTGGGCGAGGGCGCTCTGGACCGCGAGGCCGACGGCGATTCCCGTAAGGAAGATCACGATAACGCGCATGGCGAATCCTTTCAGATGAAGGGGTGCCGGCAATGATTGGCTTGAGGATGCACCCTACTGCACTGACAGTATGGCGTCAACTCAGCTGGTGTCATCCTTGCCTTGCGGAGCGGAGGTAGTCGTTTGGCTTACAGAAGGAGCAGGCCCCTATGCCTTCGCAGAAGCAAGTCCGTCGGTCCGCACTGATCGGCGTCGTGGCGATCCTCGTCGTGTTCCTCTCCGCGCCTACCGCGAGCGCACAGAATTCAAGCTGGGATCAGGCGATCGCCGCGTTGCGGGCGATCGTCGATCAGCAGTCCGTGATGATCGCGCAGCTGCAGGCGGCGGTCGCCTCGGAAACGGCGAGTCGCCAGTCGTCGACCACGACGCTGCAGGACGCGATCACGACCGCGTCGAGCACGCAGACCGCGGGGTTGAGCGCCGAATCCACCGCGCGCCAGGCGGCGGATAACTCGATGCAGGGGGGCCTCCGTGGTGAGGTCGCCGCGCGTGAGGCGGCGGATGCGGCGCTGCAGAACAGCATCGCCGCCCTGCAGAACACCCTGGCGGGACTGCAGAACAACATCAACGCCGAAGCGGGCGCGCGTCAGCAGAATGATGCGAGCGCGCTTGCCGCGGCGAAGGCGTACGCCGACAGCGTCGTCGGCGGCGAAGCGAACGCCCGTCAGCAGGGCGACGCGGATACGCTTGCCTCGGCGAAGCAATACGCCGACAGCGTCGTCGGCGGCGAAGCGAACGCGCGTCGGCAGGGCGACGCGAGCACGTCGGCCGCGGCGAAGGCGTACGCCGACAGCGTCGTCGGCAGCGAAGCCACCGCGCGTCAGGCGATGGACGACACGCTGCGGCACAGCATCGACGGCGAGGCGTCGGTGCGGCAGCAGGGCGACGTCAATACGCTGACCGCGGCCAACGCCTACACCGATGCGGCGTTCAGCGGGGAAGCGGCGGCGCGGCAGGCGGCCGACACGACGCTGCAGAACAACATCAACGCGATATCCAACGGCGGCGGTGGCGGCGGCACCAGCACCGGCACGATTCCGCAGCAGCTGCTCGACCTGGCGCCGTACCTCACCGTTGACATGCACACGATCAACGGTCTGCCCGGCCCGCACGTGATCCTGACGGGCGTGAACCTGCACGTCCGCAATGGTCAGCCGCTGCAGTACAACTCGTGGCCGACCTTCGATACGGCGTCGTACTCCGGCAACGGCCGCGGCAACGTGATCGTCGGCTACAACGATGACGGCGGCCAGGTGGACGTCATGCCGTACCGCACGGGCTCGCACAACCTGGTCATCGGCGACCTCCACCGCTTCACGGGCAACGGCGGGTTCCTGAGCGGTTGGTTCAACAACGTCAGTGCGAATGCGACCGCGGTGTCCGGTTACTCGAACGGCGCCTCCGGTTGGGCGGCGACCGTGAGCGGCGGCCAGGCGAACTTCGCGGTCACCCAGCTCTCGCACGTGAGCGGCGGTTCCGAGAACGTCGCCTGGGGCTTCGCGGCGAGCGTCACCGGCGGGTTGCACAACGAGGCCGACGGCAATTATTCGGCGGTGACCGGCGGACACCAGAACTTCACGAGCGGCTTCACGTCGAACGTCAACGGCGGCGAGAACAACTGGGCGGATGCCGCGAACGCGACCGTCAACGGCGGCGCGAACAACTCGGCGGACGGTGTGGGCTCGACCGTCAACGGCGGTCTCAACAAGTCCGCGACGGGCGACTACTCGACCGCGCCGTAATCATTCGTTCGGATCGTTCGGATCGTTCTTCGTTCGGTATCGCCTGCATATGGGCGAATCGAACGGCTCGAACGATCCGAACGGTTCGAACGGTTCGAACGATGTGATATCGTTCCGCCCGACAGGAGGCTTTGCATGCGACGTGCTCTGTCGGTCGGTTTGCCCTTCGCTCTCGCGGTCATCTCGAGCGCACTCGTGCTCGCGCAGCAGCCGGCGCAGGGACAGCGCGCGGCCGGTGGCGCCGGCGCGGCGCGCGCATCCGCTGCCACGGCACTCTTCAAGGTGGAATGGGTCCAGCCCGCGGGGCAGACCGGTCAGGTACCAATCGTCCAGGGCAACGTTGCCGACCCGAACGTGGTCGTCCACTGGTACGGCGAGGCGGCGAAACATCTCCTGACCTCCGGCACGGTGGGCAGCGAGACGACGCCGTTCAGCGCGTGGTCGGGCGAATGCGACGGGCCGTTCGCGATTACGTTCAGCCAGAAGAGCAACGCGCTCGACATGTCGGGCCTCGGCAAAATCCGCTGGACGGTCAAGACCTCCGGCTTCCACGTCGTTCGTCCGGTGGTCAAGCTGGCTGACGGCACGATGCTCGTCGGCGATCACGCCGATGCCGCGGTGCCGATGCTGACCGTGCGCGAGTTCGCGCTCAATGACGTCCGCTGGATCCGCCTCGACCCGATGCGCGTCGTCACCGTCAACGGCGGGCGCGGCGCCGGTCCCGCGAATCCGAACAACGAGATCTGGGTGAACAATCCGGATCTGTCGAAGGTCGAAGAGATCGGCTTCGCCGATCTGATGCCGGGCAGCGGCCACGGCACCGGCGGCTACATCCATCTCGGCACGATCGAGATCGTCGGCAAAGCTGTTCCGCGCGCGACGACCACCGCGTCGAATCGCTAGCCTTTCCGGCACCGAGCCTCAGAGGCACAGAGCTTTTCATTTCCCGCCCGCTCTGCTCGCCTATGCGACCGCTGCGTCTCTGTCGGGCGTCGAGGTGCTCATCCGCGACTGGTACGCGAAGTAACCCGTCAATACCGTTCTGGCATCGCGCCTGCTCGCATGAATCTCGTTGAGGAGGAACTCATGAGATTCATGCGAGTCTGGCTGACCGCGGCGTGTCTGGCGTGTACCTTCGCGCTCGGCGCGGCCGACGTATCAGCGGCACAAGCTCAGAGGAAACCGAAGGGCGCCACCGCGCAGTGTGTCGACGGCACCTACAGCAGAGCGCAGAGCCAGCAGGGCGCCTGCTCGAGCCACGGCGGGATCAAGACGTGGTACGGCTCAGCGGCAAAGGCCGAAGCGACCGCGGGGCGCGCCGAGCGCAAGGTTGAGCGGACCGAAGAAAAGGCCGAGCGCAAGGTCGCGCGCACGGAGGCGAAGGCGGATCGGAAGATCGACCGCACCGAGGACAAGATCAGCCCGCGGCGCGTCGGCACGCCGGCCACGGCAACGGCCAAGTGCAACGACGGCACCTACAGCTACGCGGAGCGCCACCAGGGCGCCTGTTCCAATCATGGTGGGGTCGCCGAGTTTTACAAGTAACTGATCGTCGAGCAGCCGGATCGCGTGGACCGTCGCCTTCTTGAAGAAGATCAGCTGCCCTTCCCTCGCCTCGAACCACTCGCCGTCGGCGATTCTGAACATGCCGCGGCCTGACACCACCAGCAGATACTCGTCGCACGACGTGTGATAGTGCGCCGGCACGTCCACGTAGATGCGGAACACGCGGCAGCTCGCCTCCTGCTCGTCGGTGAGCCGCGTGTCGACCAGCATGGTGTCCGCGGCCGGAGGGAACCTGGTCTTGATCTCGTTGATGTCGAACACTCCGCTCATACGATCAGCAGCGCCAGAATGGCCAGCGCGGCTCCTCCCGTCACAAACATCCCCGCGCGCAGCGAGCGCGATTCCAGCATGAACTCCACCCGATGCGTGCCGGCGGGCACCACGATCCCCTGCAGCGTGACGTCGGCCCGCGAGATCGGAACCTCGGCGCCATCGACGCGTGCGCGCCAGCCGGGATAGGCATTCTCGCTCAGGACGAGGAAGGAGGCTCCCTCGCTCGAGACACGGATGCCGATGTCGCCGTCACCGATCCGATCGACGATGACATTGGACGCGCCCGGCGCGAAGCGCGAGGCGGACGGCGTGAAATGCGACGCCGGCGGCGGCGCGGAACTGTCGACCACCGCCATCGTCGCTGCGTCGAAGCGTCGCCCATCCGGCAGGCGCGACGACTTGATCGTGCCAATCGCCTGGTCGTCGGGCATCGGCACGATCTCGCCGACGAGCCACGCCCGCGGCAGCGCGCGCCTGTTCTCGAACACCGTGACGTCGGTCTCGCCCGCTACATCCTGATCGACACCACGATCCGTCTCGCGTGACGTCCGGAAACGCATCGCCTCGTGCCAGCGGTCGCTGCCTCGCAGCCAGCGCTGCCGCTCGGCATCCTCGAGCTGAGTGGCGTTGACGATGACGTATTTCACCGCCAGCACGTCGAGCGTCGCGTCGTCATCGGCGAGGACGCTCGGGCGCACTTCTCCGTTGGTGCCCATCGTCGCCAGACGCGACAGGCGATCCAGGAGCATCGCGCCATAGCCGCCGGCGATCGGAATCCGCCACGCGCGTGCGAAGGTCGCGGGCACCACGTCGTCGACCTGCGTACCGCCGAGCGCCAGTGCGCGCGCGTGCGTCGGCTCCATCGCCCGGCCGATCGCCATGGCGTGGACGCTCGGCTGCGTCTGCTCGGCGGTGAGGGCGAAATACTCGATGCCGTCAGGCTTGATGTCGTACGGGAGCGCACTAAGTAAATCGACGATGAGGATCGGGATCAAAAATGACCCCCGGCCCCATTTCAGGGTTGCCATCACCGCGGCGAGGATGGCGAATTGGATCCAGAGCGTTCCGTGTCCGTCGAGCGGGAATGAAGCTGGAAACGTGTGGATGAGAATCGCGCCGGCGATCATCACCATCGTCAGCAGGCCAGCCGGGAGCCACACTCCGCGCCGCGGCACGAGGCGCCGCTCGAGCGCCGCCAGACCGAAGCCCGCGAGCACGCTCGCGCCGAACGCGAAGAGAAACAGATGGCGCGAGAGGTTGCGGAACCAGGAATAGAGCGGCACGTAGTACGCCACGTTGACCAGCGGCGTCGAGGCGCCGAGCGCCATCGCCACTGCGACCAGGCACATCACGAACCAGAAGCCGACGCGCCAGTTCGACCTCCAACGGGTCAACCCGACCTGCGCGAGCACGAGCGTCGCCAGGCCGACGTAGGTCGGCAGCTCGGTGATCGGCGCGTGCTGGATGGTCGGGAAGACGAAGGTGAACAGCTGCGCGCCGCTCAGCGATGGCCCGACGAAGCGCGAGAAAGTGAGTCCTTCGCTGCGGACAACCAGATTGCGCGCCTCAATCAGCGGGAACGCCTTGACGGACGACAGGAGAATGCCAATCGCGAACAGCGCGGCGGTGAAACCAAGATGGCGCCAGACCTGCCGGGTCCAAAAGGACCCGGCCTGCACTACAGAGCCAACGACTGCGTACAGCCCCGCGCAATACATCACATACATTGCCGGCTGCGGATGCCCCGCGAGAATACAGCTGCCGACCGCCAACGATCCGATCGCGATCCACCGTCTCGGATGCTCACCCCTCACGCGATCGAGCGACAGGACAATGAGCGGCAGCCACGCGATCGCGTGCACATGATTGATGTGGCGCAGCCGCTCGAGCATCTCCTCCGACAACCCGTAGGCCAGCGCGGAATAGGCCGCCGCGGTCCTCGACCGCGTCGTGGTGAACATGTAGGCGTAGGTGAAGACCGTCGCCAGCAGCGGTCCCGACATCACGACCGCCGTCCACGAGCGCAGCAGTCCGCCGAAGATCACGTTCGGCAGGTAGAAGTCGAAGTTCGCCGGGTCCGCAAGCACGGGCAGTCCGGCAAACTCGAAGCTTGACCACTTCCAGATCGGCGATAGAAAGATCGGCAGTCCGTTCTCGTACAGATCGCTCTCCGCCAGATACAGCGGGCGCAGGAAGAAACGCGCAAACAGCCAGAAGAAGAGCGCGACGAAGGCGAGCAGCGTTGGAAGGTGTCGGCGAATGGATGAGTGTACCATTGCGCACGGTGCCGTCAGGGCCATTCCTCTCCATCGTGGTCCCTGCCTACAACGAGCAGGAGGTGATCGGACGGTTCATCGAGAGCGTCCGCACCGACATCGCCCGCGGCGGGCTGACATGGGAAGCGATCATCGTCGACGATGGAAGCGCGGACGGCACGGTGGCCATCGTTCGCGAAGCGGCGAGGACGGACGAGCGCATCCGGCTCGTGGAAGCGCCGCATCGCGGCAAGGGCGCCGCCGTCCGTCAGGGCTTTCTCGCCGCGCGCGGCGAATGGGTGCTGATGGCGGACGCGGACCTCTCGATGCCGTGGGACAATCTCCCGCGGTTTCTCGACGCGATCGGTCGCGGGCCTGATGACGCCCGCGCCGCTGCGGACATCGTGATCGGCTCGCGCGAAGCGCCCGGCGCGCAGCGCACCGGCGAAACCTGGAGCCGGCGTCTCAGCGGACGCATCTTCAACGCGCTCGTGCGCCTGTTCGCGGTGCCGGGCATCCGCGACTCGCAGTGCGGCTATAAGATGCTCAGCGCGGACGCGGTCGCCGCACTGACGCCGCGTCTCACCGTCGATGGCTTCGCCTTCGACGTGGAGCTGCTCTACCTCGCGCGCCTGGCGGGATTCCGCATCCGCGAGGTCGGCATCGCCTGCCACTGCCGCCAGGACAGCCGCGTGCGCGTGCGCGCGGGAATCGCTTCGGCCGTCGACGTGCTGCGCGTGCGGCTGAAGCCGCGCGCGGCCACGATCCCGCACACGATTAAGGAAACACGATGAAGAAGACTGCCATTGCGCTCGCCCTCGCCTACGCCGCCGCGTTCTCCTTCGCCGTGCCCGCGCAGCAGCGCGCGGATGACGGCCCGCAGTTGACCGGAAACATGCTGATGCGGCCGGCGAACTACCGTGAATGGGTGTTCCTGAGCAGCGGCCTCGGCATGACGTACGCGGCGCCTGGCGCGGCGGCCAACCCGGCGCCGCAGTTCGGCAACGTCTACGTGAACCCATCGTCGTACCGCGCGTTCATGCAGAGCGGCCGCTGGCCGGACCGCACCATCTTCATCCTCGAGCAGCGCGCGTCAGCGACGGAAGGGTCGATCGTCAAGGGCGGACGTTTTCAGACGGCGTTGGCCGGGATGGAGGCGGAGATCAAAGACTCGCGCGTGCCCGGCGGATGGGCGTTTTACATTTTCGGAGGACCGCCGCAGCCGCGCGATGCGGTGACACCGCTGTCAGGGGACGCAGTGGCCGGCTGCATCGAATGCCACACCAACAACACGGCCGTCGAACGGACCTTCGTTCAGTTCTATCCCACGCTGCTCGACGTGGCGCGCGCGAAGGGAACGCTGAAGCCCGGGTTCTAGAGCAGCGGCTTCATCGTCCACTCGCCGTCGTTGACGAGCGCGGTGTAGGTATCCACTGGGAGCGATCGCTTCGCGTAGGTGCAGGCGACGATGAACAGCCCCTTCTCCTCGCTCCAGTCCGACCGCGTCACCGTGCAGTCGAATGTCGTCTTCCCGCCGTCGGCGGACAGCGACAGCACCTCTCCGGGTTTCGGCAGGTTGGGAACTGCGATCCGCCTGGTAAACCGGACGACGGAGTTGTCGATCCGCCGGTCCGGCTCGTTCGGCGCGCGTACCGTCAACGTCGGTACGCGCATGTTCACTTCGATTTCGGTCGCCAAGGGGGTCAGGCGAGCTTGACGTTCTCCGCTCGCGGTCCTTTCGGTCCCTGCCCGACCTCGAATGTGACGCGCTGTCCCTCGCGCAGGTCATCGAATCGCGTGCCCTGACACGCGGATTGATGGAAGAAATACTCGACCCCGTCCGGCGCGGCAATGAACCCGAATCCCTTGTCGGTGAGGCGTTTGATCGTCCCGGTCGCGGTGCTGGCCATGAGCGCGTTCCTTCTCGATGCGGCACGTTGCGAGGTGCAGCGGCGGCGTACAGCACGGAGTATCGCACTTCGTCCGTAAAAAAGCGCGCGATGGAATGGTAAAACTGTAGATGGGCATCATGAGGTCCCGGCAGTGGCTTTCGGCCGTTGCGTTGGTGGCGATTGCGCTGGCCGTTGGACTCAGCCGTTGGGCGGGCCTCGCCGGCTGGCCCCAACCTCATCCGATATCAGCGGCGGCGACAGCTGGCGTTGGCGTTGAAAGTGATCCGCGCGCCTCGGCCGCAGCCCTCCCTCGAGTGAATCTCGGCGCTCTTGCGGGGGCCAACCGCGCGGCCGTTCCCGCGCAACGCTCACCGCGGCCGCCAGTCGATGATGCGGTAACCGATCACGCGTGGGCCGCTGCCGTGCCCCAACCGGCGGCACCGATCGCGTCCGCGGAACGTTCGTCGGCGCCGTCCCCATCGACTTCCGAGCCTTCGCGCGTGTCCGAGTTGATGGTGTGCCACCTCGACACGCGCGGTGCCTACGGAACCGCGGACGCCCTGCAGGAGTGCATCAACCGCGCACCGGCCTACTCGAGCCTCGAGATTCCGCCGGGCACCTACGTCCTGCACCGGCAGGTGGTCGTCTCCACGCCGTTGACGATTCGCACCGCCGGCAGCGCGGGCACGCCGCTGTCGTGCGCGGCGAACTCGACGTCGTGCGCCGTGCTGGCCGCGGCGCCAGATCTGCTCGCGATGTGGGGCCCGCTGGTCGTCTGGTCGACCAACAACGTCTCGCTCGAACATCTCGTCATCGACGGCAATCGATCGGCGCGGGTGACATCGACGGCCGCCGGGTTCTGCCTGACGCGCAGCAACACGTTCGGCTTCAACGCCTCGGTTCTCGATTGCACCGACTGCACGCTCGATGATGTCGTGTCGGCGCACGCGCTGTGCGGCACCGGGATGGTGTGGAGCGGCGCGCGCGCGACGATTCAGCGCAGCGCGTTCATGGCCAACGGCGACGCGGCGCGGAGCATGTGGTCCGACGGCCTGACGCTGATCTATGCGCCGGAGTCGGTCGTCCGCGCCAACCAGTTCGTCGACAACTCCGACGTGGCGCTGCTCATCGCCTACGGCGTGCAATCGCGCGTCGAGGACAACGTCGTCGCGCAGCGCACGCAGCCGTCATTTGCCGGCCTCATGCTGCACAACTTCAACTCGAACGTGCGCACGAGCGGCGATTTCCGCGGCGCGGTCATCGCCGGCAACACGGTCGACTGCGGCGCGCTGCTCTGCGCGTTCGGCATTCAGGTGGGGCCGAGGCCGTGGAACATGAAGGGGATCATCGTCGGCGGCGACCTGCACGACAACGCGGTGCGCGGCGCGAAGGTGGGCATCAACGTCGATGGCGCGGGAATGCTCGGCGCACCGGTCGCGATCTACGACAACCGCGTCACGCCCGCTCCCGCGGGATCGTATTTCTCCGGATGCCCGCAGCCAATTCCCGCTGACTGGATGAACGTCGCGCCCGCGTCAATCGTCGATCGGCGCGATGACACGGCGCGCGCGAGCTCACACCTCTCGGACTGGTGTCAGCTCTGGTCGAGCCTCACCGTGGAAGATCAATAGGACTCTGACTGTCAATGCGATTCTCGGCCAATCAGCGGAGTTTACTTTGGCTCATTACGGCACTGGGAGCGCCGGTTACATCGCGCACGAACGAACGAGCGCGAGAATCTGCTTGGCGCCCACAGGACGAGAA
>QHWQ01000082.1:19986-30362 GCA_003222635.1 Acidobacteriota bacterium
ATCGGCCGGCTTCCATGAGGTCCCTCAACCGTTTTCGCTGCGCAGGGAAACCGCGGCGCCGCTGTCGGGCTTCACATGCGTGTGGCGGTGGGACAATGCGGACATGACGTATCGACACCTCGCCATCGCACTGACATCCGCTCTTTTCCTCGCCGTCGCCGTCGATGCGCAGGGGCCGCAGGCGCACGAGCGCGGCACCGCGCATCGGGCGGGCAACATCGAGCACGGGCGCTATCTGGCCGAGCGCGTGGCCATGTGCATTGAGTGCCATTCGCGCCGCGACGCCAACGGCAACCTTCTGCAATCCGAACTCTTCGAGGGGGGGCCGATTCCCTTTGCGCCGCCGTGGCCGAATGACTGGGCCAACCGCGCCCCGCGCAACAAGGGCCTGCCCGGATATTCCGACGAGCAGGCGATGCGGCTGCTCACGCAGGGCGCCATCGGGCGTGACGGAAAACCGCTGAGACCGCCGATGCCGCGCTTCCGCATGACGACGCAGGACGCCGCCGACGTGATCGCGTTCCTGCGATCGCTGCCATGAGCGACAATGCAGGCATGAACAAGCTGTTGATGGCGGCCCTCGTCGCCGCCGCATTCTCGGTGGCGCCGGCGGCCGAGCAGCGGCTTCCCTCGGTTGACGCGCCCGCGGCGCTCAAGACCGTGGCGCCCGATCTCGACGCGCGGCTCGCGCGCTTCAAGCCGGTGAAGATGCCGTACAACTCCGCCGCGCTGAGCACGCGCGAGCGGCAGATGGTCGAGCAGCTCGTCATCGCGCTGCGGCAGCTCGAAAACATGTTCTGGCGGCAGAGCGATCCCGAAGGCCTCGCGCTCTACAAGGCGCTCGAGAAGGTGAACACGCCGCTGGCGCAGAAGACGCGCCACTACCTCTGGATCAACGGCAGCCGCTGGGATCTCGTCAACGAAAACGAGCCGTTCGTCGGCAAGCAGCCGATGCCGCCCGGCCACGCGCTCTACCCCGCGGACCTCACGCGCCCGCAGGTGGACGCGTCTGTCGCCGCGCATCCGGACAAGAAAGCGCTCATCTTCGATCCGTACACGATTGTTCGGCGCCAGGGAAACGATCTGGTCGGAGCGAAGTATCACGACGAGTACGTTCCGTTCATCAAGGCGGCGTCGGCGGCGCTCGAGAAGGCCGCTGACCTGTCGGACGATGCGGCGTTCGCGAAGTTCCTGCGGCTGCGCGGCGACGCGCTCTTCACGGACGACTACTTCGCGAGCGACATCGCGTGGGTCGAGCTGAATAATCCCAAGTTCGACGTCATCTACGCGCCCTACGAGACCTATCTGGACGATCTGCTCGGCGTGAAGACGTCCTACGGCGCGTCGATCCTCATCCGCAACGACGCGGAGAGCCAGAAGCTGGCGCTCTATCAGAAGTGGGTGCCCGACATTCAGGACGCGCTGCCGCTGGCGCCCGCGGATCGGCCATCCGTGCGCGGCCATGTCACGCCGATGGAAGTGATGGACGCGCCGTTCCGCGCGGGCGATCTGCGCCACGGCTACCAGGCCGTCGCCGACAACCTGCCGAACGATCCACGCATCCACGAGCAGAAGGGGACGAAGAAGATCTTCTTCAAGAACTTCATGGACGCGCGCGTCAACGAAGTCATCCTGCCGCTCGCTTCCCGCGTCATGGATCCCGCGCAGGCGAAGCGCGCCTCCGCCGAAGGCTATATGGCGACGACGGTGATGCACGAGATCTGTCACGGGCTCGGGCCGGCGTTCGCGCGCGTGAAGGGGAAGAACGTCTCCATTCGCGAGGCGATCGGCCGCTCGTTCTCCGGCCTCGAGGAAGCCAAAGCCGACGTCGTCGGCATGTACGCGCTGAAGTGGCTCGTCGACAAAGGCGTGCTGCCGAAGGAGCGGCTCGAGGAGTACTACGCGTCCGAGCTCGCGGGCATCTTCCGTACGGTGCGCTTCGGCACGGGCGAGGCGCATGGGCGCGCGGAGATGATGGAGTTCAACTACTACACGGAGCAGGGCGCCATCATGAAGGCGAACGGCCGCTACCGTGTGCAGTTCGCGAAGATCGGCGACGCGACCGCGCGCCTGGCGAAGGAGCTGCTCGAGCAGGAAGCGACGGGCGACCGCGCGCGCGCCGATGCCTGGTTCAACAAGTACGACACGATGCCGCCTGACCTGAAAACGGCGCTGGCGGCCGCCGGGGACGTCCCCGTGGACGTCGACCCCATCTTCTCGTTTCCCGAGACCGTCGATTGAGCCCTCGCGGGTCTCTCACCTCCACGCACAGGGCAGGTCGACGTTGAACTGCGTCCCCTGCCCTTCGTCGCTGGCGATGTGCACGACGGATAAGGACGCATCGCGCGAACCGCACGCGCCGCAACGCATCCCCTGGCTGGCTAATTCGTCGAGACCGAGCGACCAGCGGCCGTGAGCACCTCGCTGTACGGGCTGCTGCCGCCGTGAATCTGCACGACGCGCGCGACGTCGAGTTTCAGGCGCGTGATGTTGTCGACCAGGTTCGTCGTGTACGGGCTCGGCATCGGCAGCGGCGGCGCGCCCGGGCGCGGGATGTAGGCGTCGGCCTGCATCAGCAGCTTCGACTTCGGCAGATACATCATCAGCAGCCCTTCGGCGTGCGGCTGATCCTTCATCAGATAGATCTCGAGCGTCTGATTGCCGTCGGTGATCACCCGCTTGTCCTTCACGTACTCCAGCATCGGCGCGCGCGGCATCCGTGCGAGGCGATCGGGGTTGAGCGTGTGCGGGTTCTTGAAGATCTGCTCCTCGTAATACTTCTTGTGCGACTCCTGCGTGATGATCGGAATGCCTTCCGCCACGTAGGCACGCATCCCGCCGGCGTGATCCGCATGATGATGCGAGTTGACGACGTACTTGATCGGCTTGCCCGGCGTCAGCCGCTGCGCCGCGGCAATTGACGCGGCCGTCACCGCGTCGCCCCCCGGCGCTTCGACCATCACCACGTAATCCTTGAACTCGACGAGGATGCTTCCCTCGCCGTTCGGCACCAGCTGCCAGACGCCATCCGCGAGCTTCACCGGCTGCGGCGGCGCCGCCGGCGCGGCCGGTGCCGCGGGAGGCGGCGTCGAGGTGGCGCGCGCAACCGCATCGATCGCCGCCTGCGCGTTGGGACTCACTTGCGCGACGTTGACCTCCAGCACCGGCCATCCGCCCTCACGCATCAGGATGTGCATCGGGAAGCGGATGCCGTCGAGATCGCGATAGTTCGTGTAGGCACCGTCGAGCACCGTGTCGCCGGTGAACGCGATGTCCACCAGCGCCTCGACTTTTTCAATCAGGTTGTTGCCGTCGATGGTGGCCGTGATCGGAAACTTGCCGAACGCGGTAAAGGCCAGCGTCTTCTTGCCGCGCACCGTTGCCGTCTTCGCGGTCGCCATGTTCGCCGCGATCCCTTTCAGGAATCCGTGCGGCGTCAGCCAGAACTGAATCGCGGCATTCTGATTCGTCGCGCGCGCGTCGATGGTGTTGTTCTGAATGATGTCGCCCGGAATCGGCCGGATGCCACCCTGGAACGTCTGCGGGTTGTAGCCGCCCGCTCCGCCGCCGCGCGGCACCTTCGCATCGTCGATGCGAATCAGCTCCTGCCGCATCGCGGGCAGGGAGAAGTCGATCGACATCGTGTATTTCGTCACCGTGTAGCGCGGCCACGCGCCGCCGGTCGTGTAGGCCTGGCCCGTCGGATTGATCGAGCCCGTGCCGGTGTACTGCACGGATCGTAGCCGCGCGGTGCCCATCGCCATGGTCACGGCCTTGATGACCGTGTCGGCATCAGCCGCCGGCTGTTGCGCCTGGATGTGCAGCGAGAACAGCAAAGACGCCGCGATGGCGAGTGCAAACCTCTTTTTCATGGCAATACCCTGTCGTGAGAGCCGGGTCCTTTCGGACCCGGCAAACCGAATGTCTATCTACCGGCTGGTGGCGGCCCCTGGAACTGTCCGCCCTGGTTGTGCGGCGGTTCCGGATACAACCCGAGACCGTAGACCTCGTTCACGTAGATGAACTGATACCGGATGCCGTTACCGTCCTTGTCCACCCATCCGAGCGACTGATAGAACAGGCCGGGCTCGGGATAACCCTTCGGCACCGTGCCCTCGAGAATGTAGAGCCGGTTCTCCCGCATCGCGATGTACGCCATCGTCCGCGATCCATCCGCGCGGTTCGTCAGATGGATCTCGTGACCCTCGACGAGGTCCTCCCAGTTCCACAGGTAGTGATCGATGGTCGCGTTCCGCTTGAAGAACTGGAACGACGCATAGACGAGCGCGCCGCGAATGTCCTGCGTCGAGTAGCCGGGACCAATCGTGTTGCCGAGTCCAATGTTCCGCTGACCCTGACACGTCTCCGCGCCCGCAGGGCACTTCGCCTGACGCTCGAACCCCTGCTTCTCGATGCCGTTGTAGTTGACGACGGTCATCGAGTAATGCTCTTTGCCCTTGTCGGCGGTGTAGACGCGCGCGGGAAGGTCGTAGCCGTACTCCGACTTCCATGTCGTCTCGGTGACCGTCGGCTGACCCGGGAAATCCACCTTGAAGCCGTCCTGCGTGCTGACGTACTGATCCCACTCCTGCGCGGACGCGGAGGCAGCGATCGACAGCGCCACGGCGAAAGCGATTGCGGTCACGCGCATAACTACCTTCCTTGTTGCGGAGGTGGTGGCGGTGGCGCGAATCCGCCGCCGGCAGTTGGCGTCGGATACACGCCCATGCCGTGGTACGCGTTCGAGTAGATGACGCCCTGATAGCGCACGGCGCGGCCATCGGGTTCAACCCACCCGACCGACTGCTGGAACAGGCCGGGCTCGGGATAGCCCTTCGGCACCGTCCCTTCGAAGATGTACAGCTTGTTCTCGCGCGCCGCGACGTAGGCGAACGTGCGCGACTGGTCGGCGTTGCTCGTCAACTGGACGAAATTGCCTTCGACCATGTCCTGCCATTCCCACGCCAGGCTGGTCAGCTTTGCGTCGCGCTGCAAGAGCTTGAACGTGGCGTACATCACCGCGCCGCGCTCGTCGTGCTTCCAGTAGCCGGGGCCCATGATGCCCGCGTTCTGACGGCACTGCTGGTTGCCTTCCTCGCAGGTCTTCGAGCGCTCGATGCCCTGCTGCTCGATCGGGCGGTAATCGATCACCGTCACCGAATACTTTTCCTTGCCCTTTTCGACGCTGTAGATCTTGCCGGGAAGGATGTAGTCCATCTGCGACTTCCACGTCGTCTCGGCGACCTTCGGCTGTCCCGGAAAGTCCACCTTGAAGCCGTCTTCCTTGCTGACGAACTCATCCCATTCCTGGGCCGATGCGGTCGCGGCCACCGACATCATCAACGCGACCATCACTGCCATTGCGCGCATGAAGCTGTCCCCCTTGAGGCGCTAATACTACAAGGGACGTGGGGACTTCCCCTAGTCCCCTCTTACGTGTTCGTGAAAAAACTCGGCGATTTTGCCCGAGGTCGGGCGCGGATATTCGTGTCCGCCGGGATGAATCCAGGTCATCACCGGGGCTGCGGCGCCGTTGACGCGCGTGGCTATGCCGATCGCCGCGCGTTGGTCCTGAAAAGCCACCTGCTGGTCGCGCTCCCCGCCAATGATGAGGATGGGCTTCGGCACTTTGGGCATTGCGGTGGGACGGATACGCCCTGCCACCGGTGCGAACGCCGCAAAGACGTCCGGCCGCGCCGCCCATAGCAGGTAGGTGAAGTGCGCGCCATTGGAGAAGCCGGTCGCGTAGATGCGGTTGTCGTCGACGTTGTACTTCTTCTTCAACGCCGCGAGCGCCACATCGACCATCTTCAGATCGCGGTCTCCGTATTCGCCCGGCTCGACCTGCCAGCCGCTGTAGCCGTCACGGCTCGGCAGGCCCTGAAAGTAGACGACGATCGCATCGGGCCACGCGCTCTGCAGGCCGACATACTGGAAGTTCTCCATGTCGTCGCCGTGGCCGTGGAAGGAGAAGATCAGCGGCAGCTTGCCCGCCGGCAGCGACTTCGGAGCATAGATGATGGCAAAACGCTCAACGCCATCGACCATCCAGCTGATGGTTGCCGCCGCGGCGAGGCGCGCGCTCAGCACGAACGCGAGCGCCAGGACCGCGATGCGCATGACAGAGCGCGCCACGGTTACCTCCGCTGCGCGGCTGGTCCAAGCACTTTCTCGAGCGCGGCGTGTCCGCATTCCTCATCTCCTCCTTCACCATCGATCGTCTGGCCGTCGGATCGCTGCGCGTAGACGATGCGAGCTTCCTCCGTGGCCGGAATCTATCACGGAGCGATGATGCGAAGCGGCGGAAAGTAGGCGCGGTAGCGGCGCGCGTCGCGCGTCAGGAGCGTCAGGCCCGCAACCGCCGCATGCGCGCCGATGTAGAAATCCGGCATCGGTGATCGCCGGGCGCCACCGCGGCGGCGGTACTTGACGAAGCATTGGCCCGCGAGAAACGCCGCGTCCCACGGCAGCGGCACGCGGCGGCAAAACGACAGCGGCAGCGCCTCGTCGACATCCTCGATTCGCTCGAAGCCGGCCGACACTTCCGCGTAGATGATCGGATTGATCAGAAGCGCGCCGTTCGAGGCCTCATCAGACAGGCGATCCGCCGACCAATCGAACCACTCGTCATCCTCGGTCAGGATGTCCAACAGCACGTTGCTGTCGACGAGCGTCGCGCGCACCATCACTCACCGCGGGTGAGACGCATGATCTGGTCGGTCGTCAGGCGGCGCGTGCCGCGGCCGCGCATGTGCTCGATCAGTGCATGCCCTCGCCCCGGCCGCCCCGCACGCCCCGCGACCCTCTTCATGCGGACCGCGTCGCGATCGATCTCGAACTCGACTTCAGTGTTGGGCAGCAATCCCAGCTTCTCGCGAATGTGCTGAGGGATCGTGACCTGGCCCTTGCTCGTGATGCGCACGGTATTACTCCTACCAGTAAGAGTAATACCCCGGCTTTGCAGCCGTCAAGCGCGGCACCGCGCCGGGCGATTATCGGCCGGCGCCAGGCGCGGGAGTAGCGCCGGGCGCGGCGCCGCCGCCGCGTCCCTGCCCCGTCAGCTTCGGCTGGCCCGGGAAGACGTCAGGATGCTCGGCGTAGACATCCGAATAAATCGACTGATAGCGGACGCCGTTGCCGTTGGCATCGACCCAGCCGGCCGACTGCTGAAACAGTCCCGGAGGCGCCGCGTTGCCGGGCACAGTCGCTTCGAATATGTAGAGGTGATCCTTGTGCATCGCGATGAACCCGAAGGTGCGCGACTTGTCGGCGTTGTTGATCATCTGGATCTCGTGTCCCTGCACGAGGTCCTGCCACGCAAACGCCAGATGCGTCAACTTGGCGTCGCGCTGGAGGAAGCCGACGGTCGCCCACAGCACCGCTCCGGCCAGATCCTCTTTCCAGTAGCCGCGGCCGGCATTGACCAGGCCGCACGAGCGCTCGTCGGGATAATCGGTCGGGCAGGTCTTCTTCGCGTTCTCGTCGAGGATCCGCGGCGCCTGTGTGTAGTCGGCGATCGTGACCTTGTAGTGTTCGCGTCCCTGATCCACCGAGTACACCTTCGCCGGAAGGTCCGCGCCGTATTCCGACTTGAACGTCGTCGTGGCGACTTTCGGCTGCGCGGGAAAGTCCACCTTGAAGCCGTCTTCCTTGAACGTGTACTGGTCCCAGTCCTGCGCGAATGCAGGGGCGCAGACACAGAGCACGGACGCGAGCAGCAGAGCGGTGACGCGCATTTCAGAATCCTCCGGGAGGAAACCGGTAGTGTCCGCCTTCAGGCGGACCAATACTGCCAGAAAAGATTCAGGAATTAAACGACCGGTCGAACAATCCGTCGATCGCCCGCTTGCCGTTTTCCTGCAGCGTGCGCGTGCCGGTGCCGGTGAAATGAGGATGCGTGATCACCGGCAAGCGCGCGGCGTCGAGCGCCTGCCATGCGGAGCCTGTCCAGCGGCACCAGCGATCCTTCACCTGGTCGAAAACGGACAGCGGCTTGTTACAGAGCTTGGCGAACTCCGCGCCCCACCCCGTGCCGCCGCGCACCGTGTCGTCGTCCTGGATGGCGCCGACGACGTAGATCTCCTGCCCGTTGTTGACCTGATACCAGAGCGTCTGCAGGATGCGCCGCAGCGTCGGGCTGTCGGTATACCGGCGCCGCATCAACTTCGAGACGTATTCGAGGCTGACGTCGCCGGCGAGCAGCTCCTCGTGATTGAGCACGCGGACGCCGCGGTGGCGGTCAATGTTGTGGCCGTCGAACGTGAAATTCACTTCTTCCACGCCGTGTGTTTCGGCGCACGCGCCAAACGCCGCTTCGGCGCCCGGCGCGCCGCCGCTAAAGAGAATGCAGTCGGATGGTTTCATTGTGTATAGTCTGCCACCCATGACCACACCTGTCAGCCGTCGCGCCTTCCTGTCGGGGCTTACCGCGGCAGGTGCAGCCGCGCTTGCGCCGCACGTGCTGCGCGGACAGCAGCCGGCTCTGCCGCCGCCGACGCCGGGACGCCGCATCATCGACGTCCACTATCACTACGCCTCCCCGATGTATCGCGACGTGCTCCGGCCGATGGGCACCGGGCAGACGCCGATCATCGAGTGGAGCGACGTGAAGGCCGTCGAGGACATGGACCGCTACGGCGTCGAGGTGTCGATGCTGTCGATCAGCGAGCCGGGCGTCCACTTCGGCGACGATGCGAAGGCGAGGGCGCTGGCGCGCGACTGCAACGAGTACGGCGTTCAGTTGATTATCTCGGCGATCCGCTCTTCACGCCGATCATGGAGGAACTCAATCGCCGGCGCGCGGTCGCCTACACGCATCCGTTCCGCGCGGAGCCGATGTACAACCTGCTGCCCGATCGCCGGGCGATGGGCATCACGCTCTCGACCGACACGACGCTCACGCTCGAGAGCGTGCTCACGAACAACATCGCCACGCGCTTCCCCGACATCCGCTTCATCTGGTCGCACGGGGGCGGGACGATGCCGTATCTCGCGGGGCGGTTCAATCTCGGCAACGGACCCGACGGCAAACCGAACGCGCGGCTCGCCGCGGTGCAGGGCTTCTATTACGACACCGCGCAGGCGTTCAACTCGTTCACGCTCGCGGGCTTCACGAAGATGATCCCGCACCCGCACATCCTGTTCGGGAGCGACTACCTCGGCAACGCAGGCAGCGCGGGCAACGTGGTGCGAGGACTGGAAAGCTACGACGGCTGGACGCCGCAGCAGCTGCGCGCGGTGTATCGCGACAACGCGCTCGTCCTGTTGCCACGACTACGAACGTAGACGCCGCCGATCGCGATGGGCATCGATTGCAGCCGGTTCGCCGTCGGCAGGCACGACACGGTCAGGCTCGGCGAGTGGCCGACGAAAATCAAGCCGCTCTACGCATCGACGAAGGAGTACGAGCACCACCTCGCGCGGCACAGAGACGCGCTCGATAACCTGCAGCGGACGCTCTACGCCGACAATCGCCACGCACTGCTCGTCATTTTCCAGGGGATGGATGCGTCGGGTAAGGATGGCGCCATCCGCCACGTGATGTCGGGCGTCAATCCTCAGGGCGTCCAGGTCTTCAGCTTCAAGCACCCCAGCGCCACCGAGCTCGAACATGATTTCCTCTGGCGCGAGGTCGCGTGCCTGCCCGAGCGCGGCCGCATCGGCATCTTCAATCGCTCGTACTACGAGGAAGTGCTCGTTGTCCGCGTTCACCCCGAGATCCTGCGCGGCGAAGGCATTCCTTCCCGCGGCGGCGGGAAGAAGCTGTGGGAGCAGCGCTACGAGTCGATCGCCGGCTTCGAGCGGCATCTCCACCGCAACGGCACCCGCATCGTCAAGTTCTTCCTGCACCTGTCGAAGGGCGAGCAGAAGCGGCGCTTCCTGGCGCGCATCGACGAACCGGACAAGAACTGGAAATTCAGCCTCGACGATGTGCGCGAGCGGCGTTACTGGAAGGAGTACATGCGCGCGTACGAAGCATGCCTCAGTGCGACCACCCGCGCGCACGCACCGTGGTTTATCGTGCCGGCGGATGACAAGCGGAATGCGAGGCTGATCGTGTCGCAGGTGCTGATCGACACGCTGCAATCGTTGAAGCTGCGGCATCCGACCGTGGACGCCGCGCGCCGGCGCGAGCTGCTGGCCATTCGGCGACAACTGCTCATGTAAGAGATCAGGTATGGGGCGCTGCGTTAGGCCCATGGTGTGCAACGTTGAACATCGCCGCCGTTCTCATCCCCGCTAGGCTTCCCCGCAGCGGATGGCGTTGGGGGGATCTCCAAAGCCCCAGACAGGATGCCTCTGACCCCGGGAACCCGTGTCGGCCCATATGAAGTCCTTTCCGCCCTCGGGGCCGGCGGCATGGGCGAAGTGTATCG
>QHWQ01000083.1 GCA_003222635.1 Acidobacteriota bacterium
CGTGACGTCGACCACCAGCGTGTTTCCTTCCCAGCGGCCGCGCGAGTCTCCCATCCACAGCTTTACCTGCGCGGACGCTGGGAAGGAAACACGCTGGTGGTCGACGTCACGAATTTCAACGAGGAAACCTGGATCGACTCGCACGGCAGCTTCCACAGCGACGCGCTCCACGTGGTGGAACGCTGGACGCCAGCCGGCGCGGATCGCATCGACTATTCGGTGACGCTCGAGGACCCGAAGGTATTCACGCGCCCCTGGAAAATGGCGTTCGCCATCAACCGCAACCGGGACAGGAACTACGAGATCTGGGAGGACACGCGCCACGAAGGGGAGAAAGACGTCGAGGGCATCCTGGCCGCCGGCCGGAAGGAGAAGGCCGCCGGCATCACGGGGATCCACGAGCACCGGCGGGAGGGAAGACAATGAAAGCTTGTGCTGTTGTCGTTTTCCTGGCCGTGAACCTGTGCACACCCGCATTTGGTCAGACCACGCCGGAGCCGCTGAGTAAAACGTACCGGGTTACTCGCGCCAACGACGTGGAGTTTCAGAAGATCGAAGCCTTCAAGGTGTTCGACAACCTCTATTACGTCGGGCCCGGCTACGTGTCGGTCTGGCTGCTGACGACGCCCGAGGGGAACATCCTGTTCGACACGGCCCAGGAACCGTACGTCGATTACGTCATCGGCAATATCCGAAAGGTCGGCGTCGATCCGCGGAGCATCCGCTACATCATCCTGAGTCACGGGCACCTCGATCATTTCGGCGGCGCGGCCAAGATCCAGGAAGCCTCAGGGGCGCGCGTCATGGCTGCGGAAGAAGACTGGAAGATGATCGAGCAGGTTGGCAGCCGTCCGGGCCGCGGTGGAACCGCCGCACCTCGCGTGCCGAAGAAGGACATCGTCGTGAAGGAAGGTGACACGCTCGCGCTGGGCGGGCAGAAGCTGACGTTCCATCTGACTCCAGGACACACGCCCGGCGTGGTGACGACCGAGGGCATCACGGTGTACGACGCCGGGAAGCCGTATCGAGCGATCCTCTGGGGAGGAGCGGGGTACCGCGGCGGGCTCGACGCTGCCGAGGAGTCGGTGACGAGCGCGGACACGGTCGCGAAGATTCAGGGTGTGCAGGTCAATCTGCAAATCCACAGCTGGGCGGAGCCGAATGGATATCCCGGCGGCGGCGTGCTCGAGCGCGGCCAGCGGCTGAAGAGCCGCACGGCCGGCGACGCGCATCCGTTCGTCGATCCCGCGACGTTCACCCAGTGGGTGAAGCGTGCGCAGGAGAACGCGGCGAAGGCGCTGGAGGAGGAACGGCAGAAGGCAAAGAAGTAGACGAGCATGCCCGCATCGAGAATCAATCGACGGACGTTTCTCAAGGAAGGCAGCCTGGTCGCGCTGGCGGCCGCGAGCCTGACATCGGCAGAGAACGCGTACGCGCAGCTCGTTCCCAATTCGGCTGGTTCGGGCGCGCCGGAGTTGAAAGCGCCTCCGAACGCCTGCGACTGCCACCACCACATCTACGATGCCGCTCGATTTCCACAACCGGCGCCGGCGACGAGTCCGATGCTGCCGAATGCCCGCGTGGAGGAATACCAGTTACTTCAAAGACGGATTCGGACCACGCGGAATGTCGTCGTGACCCCAATCGCGTACGTCACCGATAACCGCGTGACGCTCGATGCCGTCTCGCGGCTCGCACCACATGCCAGAGGCGTTGCCGTTGTTCGCCCTTCGGTGACCGACGCCGAACTCAAACGCCTGCACGAGGGGGGCGTGCGCGGAATCCGCTTCAGCCTCTCCAACCCGGCGACCGCGGTCACGGCGATTGACATGATCGAACCGCTGGCAAGACGTGTGACGGCGTTGGGCTGGCATGTCCAGGTCAACATGACGGCCGACCAGATCGCTGCGGCGGAAGCCCTCTGGAATCGCGTGCCGTCGCCGATCGTCTTCGATCACCTCGGGCATATTCCGAAAGCTGCGGGTGTCCGCCATCCGGCGTACACGGTCATGCGCCGGCTCATAGACAAGCGACGGACGTGGGTGAAGCTCTCTGTGACCTACGACAACACGACGGACGGCCCGCCGGGCTATGCCGACGTCGTCGCGTTGGGACAGTCCTTCGTCAGGGCCGCGCCGGAACGACTGGTCTGGGGCAGCAACTGGCCGCATCCCAACGAGGAGAGCAAGCCCGACGATGCGGTGCTCTTCGACCTGATGACACGGTGGGCACCCGATGAACCGACGCGGCACCGGATTCTCGTCGAGAATCCGGCGACTCTCTACGGGTTCGGGGTTACGTAGTCATGACTGAATCTTCTTTGGAAGCCATGATCGAGAGACATCGCGCGTGGATCGACAGATACGTCGGCCCGTGGTTTGGTTCCCTTTTCCTCTTCGGAGTGTTGCGCTTCCTGCTCGAGAAGTCGAACGCGCTGCATTGGGCCGTCGGCCTGGCAGCGACGCTCCTGCTCGCCGCGCTGCTCGGGGCGCTCCTTCTGGGTTGGCGGCGCAAGGTCTACGTGCAGTACTCCGCACGGCACTCACGCAACGATGCCGCCGCCCTGCTGCTCTCGACGGTTCTCCTTGCCATCGCCGTGTTCTCGGCGATATCGATGCTGATTTATCAGTTCCGGCCAGACGCGTATACCGGCGCGTCGGCAATTTCGATGGGCACGTTCACCGACTATTACGCGTGGCTGACGCTTGATGCGCTTCCAGGCATCCGCTTCTCCGACACGTTTCACGTCCTGCGGCCGCTGGAGCATCATGGCGTGGGGCCCGCCGTGTGCCTGCTTGCGTTTCAGCTGCTGGTGTTGAGCACTCTGCTCGCAGCGCTCAAGGAATGGATGCATTCGCCGACTGCAGCGGCCGGGAAGACTGCGGCTGCACAGGTCTGAATCACGCGTGGGTAACTGGTACAACAACATCACCACGGCCGGTCCCGAGCAGGGTGATGTCGCGGCGTGGTGCGCCCGCCATGACAGGCAGGCGTACCTCACACCCACGCGCGATGGGATCACCGTCGTCTTCGATCGCGAGGTCGACCGCGCGGCGGACCCGGGCGAGCTTGGCGATCTCGCGCTCCTTGCATCGCTGGAGCTCGGTTGCCGCGTGCTTGCCTCAGCCGTGTATGACGACGACGTGCTGCTGCTCGCGCTGTACGACGGCGGCAAACAGATTGGTGAATACAATTCAGCGGGTGAGTCGACGCTCGGCGCGACGATGCTCTGTCGCGCCTTCGGCGTGCGCGGCCGCGCGCCACTTGTCTGGGTCGTCCTGAATAGCCCGCGATTGCCGCTCTTTCTGTTCGAGAGCTTCCGGCATCGGGCGCTGATGCGCGCGTTGAAGCAACCGCGGTGGGCCGTGGCGAGCGGATACACGTACATCCGACGGGGCGAGCGGCCGCACGATCTCGACGAGTCGGAGCTGCTGCATGTCGATGGAGGACGCTGACCTCCTGCGGCGCGTCCTTGCGGAGCCGCTCCCTGGCCTTGCCGCGCAGCTGCGCATGGCGCCGGACCCGCGCGCATGGCCGGACGAGGGCGCGACGCTCAGGCCCGCGGCGGCGTTGCTGTTGATCTATCCGGAACAGAACGAGTGGCACGTGCCGCTCACGGTTCGCGCGTCGGGACTCCGTCATCACACCGGCCAGGTCTCGCTGCCTGGCGGGCGACTGGACCATCCCGACGAAACGATTGAGCAGGCCGCACTGCGCGAGGCGCAGGAGGAGATCGGCATTGCCTCGCATGACGTCGAAATCGTCGGCCGCCTCACCCCCGTTCCGATTGCGGTGAGCGCGCACCTGCTTCATCCGGTCGTCGGCATCGCGCGTCACCGGCCCGCCTTCACCGTTGCCGCTCACGAGGTGGCGCAGTTGATTGAACTTCCAATCGCGCGACTGATGGAGCCGGACATTGTCCGATCGGAGCAGCGGCGGCGGCCGCTGCCGCCGCACGCCGTTCAGACGGTGCCGTACTTCGACGTCGCGGGCGTCCGCATCTGGGGCGCGACGGCGATGGTGCTCGGGGAGTTCGTCGCGGTGCTCGAGCGGATGCGCGGCGTCAGGGCGTCCACTCGATCGCGTGGAGCCGATTCCGGGCGACCATGATATCGACCTTCAGCCGCGCGACGATATCGCGCACCAGGTCTTTGCCCTGCGCGGCGGCCTCGTCGACCATCGCCTTCAGCTTCCACATCGGCGATTCCTCGCGATCCGTTCCCTGCACGGCGCGCCATGATCGGCACCAGGCGAACGATGCGCGACAACGCGCTCGTCGAGTACGAGCTGGTGATTCTGCGCGAGCAGAACGGCCAGCTCGCCTACGAGGCGCATCCGTCGGGCCAGTCACCGGCCGTATTCATGTCGAAAGAGATCACCGGCTCGACGGCCGTCTTCGAAAACCCGGCGCATGACTTTCCGCAGCGCGTCGGCTACAGGCGCGACGGTCCGGATTCTCTGCTCGCGTGGGTTGAAGGTACCGCCAACGGCCAGGCCCGCCGCATCGAGTTTCCCTATCGAAGAACCGACTGCGAGTGATCAGCGGCCTCGTCAGAATTTCGTCGAATCGGTGCGCGGCGGATTGAACTGATCGAGGATCTTCAGCTGATCCTGGTAGATATTCAGCATGTCGCCGGAGGCGTCGAGCTTTCGCGCCTCGGCAAAGAGCCTGTCGTGTTCAGCGCGCTCAGCGCGCCCGTGTTCGATGTTGTCGATCGATCGGCTTTCTGCAAGGTGATCGAGCGCGAGCTCGTACCGCACCCAGGCGTGGCGATCATTATTTGTTCTGATGTAGACGTGGCGATCGTCCGGGCTCCTGAGTAGTCGTGCGTCGAGGATGTCGGTCACCTGAGACAGCTTTGACGTCTCCGGATCGTCGAGCAGCTTCATCGCCTCTTCATGGAAGAACTGTGACACCTGCGGAAATACCGCACGTGCGACCTCGCCGAAATCGACCATCACGTTCAGTTGGGCGGTCCGAAGGTTGCTGGCGCGCTGGCTCTGCTGCGCGGCTTCACGCAGCAGCGCGATCGCTTGATCGCTGCTTGTCGCCGCGAGCGCACGCATGTACAACGCGTACCCGAGCCCGTGAAACCCACGATAATCGTACTGGTCGGCCGCGGTCATCTTCCTGAAGAGCGCTTCCATTCGGGCGATATCCGGTTTGGACGAGTAGTAGTACCAGCCGTACGCGTACAACGCGTCCGGATAGTCCGGCTTGGCGGCGAGTGCCCTCTCGTAATGTCCGGCGGCCTGGTCGAGGTTTCCAATTCGCAGCTCGACGTCGCCCAGATACTTCTCGACAATGTGATCGATCGCCTGGTCACGGGTGCCGGCGAGCTGCAGCAGTGCGTCGCGCTCCGCTGACCAGACCACGGCGTCCCACGTCGGCTGCGGAAGCGCGATGAACAATTCCGCCAAGTACCGGCCCGCCCGTGCCGGATCATCGAGCGCATCAAGCGCGAGCGCTCGATCGAATTCCGCGATCGCGAGCCCGTATTGACCGCTCTCCAGCAGCCGCTGACCAATGCGATCGTGAAGGGCGACGCGGTTGCGGCGCATTTCAATCTGGCGATAGGTGTCCCATGGAGTAACGTGGAACACGACCATGTACACGCCGGAAAGGGCCAGCGATGTGAGCAAGGTGACTAGGAACCAGTACTCCTTCGTGACGCGGAGCAGCCAGAACCTGTCCGTTGCCGCGGAGGGCGTCGTGGTAACCGCCATGGCCGCCGACTTATTTGCTGCCAATGACGGCGTAGCCCTGAATCTCGATCTTCGCGTTGGGATCGGCCAGCGCCGTCACGGTGATCAGCGCGCTCCCCGGAAAATTGTCGCCGAAGATCTCGCGGCGGATCTCCGTGAGCCGATCGCCATTGCGTACGTCGGTGATGAACACGGTCATCTGCACCATGTCCTTCAGCTTTCCACCGGCTTTCTGGAGCGTACCGTCGATCAGCTTGAAGATCTGGCGCACCTGGCCGTCGAAGTCGCCGGCCAGCGACTTGCCGGTGTCGTCCACGGTCGCGATCTGGCCGCCCAGCCACACCGTCTTGCCCCCTTCGGTAATGACCGCCAGCGAATAGCCGCGCGTCTGCGGACGCTCGCCTTTGACGTACTTCTGTGCGTGCGCCGTGCGGGAGAAACCGAACAGCAGGACCGCGGCCGCGAGAGTGATCGAAACGCGCCGGCATGCCATCGAGGTCATCGTCGCCTCCTCTCTGTGTGAATGGGGCTATACGATACCGCCGCCGGGACGTGCTAGCATCCGCCCCCTGGGAGGTGCCCATGGCCGACGTCAGCGCGGTTCTTGCCGCCAATCGCGAAGCTGTCAGCGATCTCATTGCCGCATCCGACCGGTGCAGCGCGTGTTGGACCGCGCCGCGCGCGCCGGGCAAATGGTCGCCGAGCCAGATCGTCGAGCACGTCGCGCGATCGATCGAAGAGTCGGCGAACATGATGGCGGGCGCTCCCACGAAATTCGTGACGCTGCCGTTCTTCGTCCGCCCGCTCGCGCGCACGCTGCTCTTCAAACGCGTGCTCAGGACCGGCGGCTTTCCCAAGGCGAAGACCAACAAGGCGATGAATCCTGCAAGCGGCCCCGCCACGACGTCTGAAGCGCGTACGCGGCTCGAAGGCGCATTGGCGCGGTTCGATCGCGAACTGCGCGCCCGCGCGCAGTCGTCGGACTCGGTGACGAGCAGCGCATTCGGTACGGTGCCGCTCACCGACTACGCGCGCTTCATCGAGATTCACACGCGGCATCACACCAGGCAGATGCCGGCGGTCGTGTAGGAGGAGTCGTGAACGCAATCATTCGCACCGCTGCGCTCGTCGCGTGTCTCATGGCCGTCGCATCTCCGCTGCGCGCCGAGATGTCGGAGAAAACGAAGAAGGTGTCGGGAATGACCGTGCACTACAAGGTCGTCCTGCCAGCCGGCTACGACCCGATGAAGGCGTATCCGGCCATCCTCGCCTTCGGCGGCGGGCCGCAGACGATGAATACGGTGGACGGCATTCTGATGCGCAACTTGCGCGCGGAAGCGGAGAAGCGCGGCTACATCGTCATCGCGCCCGCCGCGCCGGATGGGCGGCTCTTCTTCGAGGATGGCGCGGGCATCTTCCCCGAGTTTCTGAAGGCCATGCTCGCCGACTACAAGATCGACGGCGGCAAGTTCCACATCGCGGGGCCGTCCAACGGCGGCATCGCCGCGTTTCACGTTGCCGCCGCCAATCCGCAGTACTTCCTCTCGGTGACCGCGTTCCCGGGATACATGTGGCAGCCGAGCACGGCGAAGCTGCAGGCGATCTCGAACATGTGCGTGTTCATGTACGTCGGCGAGCTCGACGAGTACATGTGGCACGGCGAGATGAAGCAGGAAGCCGAGTATCTGCGGTCGAAGGGAACCATCGCTCGCTACACGGTGGAGAAGGGGCAACCGCATCGCCTCGACACGCTGGCCGGCGAGCACGCGGCGCGGCTGTTCGACGGATTCGAGCAGGCGCGGAAAGGGTGCAAGGAATAGATGGCTGTTCGTCTGACCGGCAACGCGGGAATGCTCCTGCTCGGCATCTACTTGATTCTCGTCGGCATCGGCGGCATCGCTCCGCTGCCCATTCCACCGATCGTCAACGCCGTGATCGCGCTGCTCGCCGGCATTCTCATCCTCATCGGACGCTAGCGCGCAGCGCCGGCGGCCGTGATCGATTTGCGCGCCCATTGCGCCAGATCGATTGGGCTTTCCAGCACGTCGGCGGGAACGGCGTAGTACTGCATCGTGCCCGGCCGGCCTGGATACGGTTTGAATGGCTCCATCCCCGCCGCAAGATAATCCGATCTGTTCGCGTCGTTCACCTTCAGATACAGCACGTCGCGGGCGATGATGCCGAAGAAGATCCCTCTGCGATAGAGGCCGACGCCTCCAAACATGGATCGCGGGACGACGTCGCCGAGCTCCTCGAGCTGATCGAGGACGAACGACTTGAACGCGTTGCTGACGGCAAGCGAGTGGCGCCGGCTGCGCACACGCATGGACTCAGGTAGCATGCCACACGGCATGAGTAGACAGCTCACGTTCGGCCCACCGATCGACGGACTGCTCGACCGCTTGTACGAGCTGCACACGAGCCAGGATGCCGCGCTCGGCGAGTACTTCTCGGCACGCGCGGCGGAGGGCTCGCTCGATTTCAACAGCTTCGACGAGCGCACGAACGTCTTCCTCCGCGACAAGCTGATCGCCCTCGATCCCGTGAAGGCGGAGTTCTGCTACCAGGTGTGCCGCGCGCTGCGCGCCACACGGGTCGTCGAGGCGGGCACCTCGTTCGGCGTATCGACGATCCATCTTGCACTGGCGGTGCGCGACAATGCCCGGGATGCGCAGACGCGCGGCGCCGATGCGATCGTGATCGCCACCGAACATGAACCCGACAAGGCGCAGCGTGCGCGCGCACACTTCCGCGAGGCCGGCGTCGCGGACCTGATCGATCTGCGCGAAGGCGCGGTGGTCGTCTGCGACAACACCGAGCAGTTCCGCGACGCCTACGCTGAGTACTTCGAATTCATCCGCGATCGCCGGAACCGCCTGCAGACGCTGACGCTGCCGTTTCCCGGGGGTCTCGAATTCACGGTCCGCGTCTGAATGATCACGCATCTGCCCCCGGTCGCCATCGAAGGTCACCAATCCTCCCGTTCCGGCAGCCCCGATCATCCGATGCGCGTCGCCGCACCGCGATCGTCATGGATGCGCTCACGCGCGGATTCGATCCGTTGTTTGTCCCTCGCGGTGTCGCCCTGGAGATCGGCAGCGGCATCGGGGCGTACTCCGGCCTGCTCGCGCCGCGGTTTTCGAGCGTGCTGGCCGTCGACCTTTCGCTCGCGATGCTGCAGCGGGCGCCCTCCGGGCCCGCGCATCGCGTGCAGGCCGATGCGGCCAGGCTGCCGGTCCGTGACGGCGCGGCGGCGGCGGTCGTGCTCATCAACTCGTTTCTGTTTCCCGCGGAAGTCGATCGGGTGCTCGCGCGCGACGGCGCGGTGCTCTGGGTGAACAGCAGCGGTGAATACACGCCCATTTATCTTTCCTTCGACGATCTCCTCGCGGCGCTGCCAGGCACATGGACTGGCGTGGCCAGCCGGGCCGGCGAGGGGAGCTGGTGTGTGCTTCGGCGAGCGCAGTGAAAGATCAGCCCTCCGGCGGCGTTGAAGCGTACTGACGGCGCCAGGAGCGCCGGAAGAGGCTGCCATGGCAACAGTGAGCGCGCTGAAAGCAACGGTGGTTGACATCGAGTCCGGTCAACCACGGACGAGCAATGAACCCGACGTCCTGATCAACGCGGATGCGCTGTGGCGGGACTACGCGACCAATCCGTATGCCGCCGACGGCAAATACCTGAACCGCGCCTTTGCGACCGAGCTTCGGCCGTTTCAGATTGTGCGGCTCCCGAACGGGTCGCCGACCTTCGCCTACCGCGCCTGGGGCCGCATTCGCATCCGCGCCTTCGCCGCCGATTCCGAAATCGACAAGATCGCCGGCCTCGTCAAGGAGCTCGACTCCGCCGTCGTCGTCCGCGGAACGTGCGACGGCCTGGTCGACGGGGTCGTGCTCCTCAGCGGCTGCACCCTCGTCGATCCCGCCTGCGTGATAGACGCCGCGTGACGCGCGTATCCTTTTACGCGTGTCGCTGGAGCTCCTGAAGGGGGAACGCGCCCCCGATCGCCACGTCTTCACGCCACCGGCCAGGGATGAGGAGGGCACCCTCTCGATTCGGTGCCCTCTCTGCGGGTGGCGGCCATCCGCCTCGAGCCGGTGGTGCTGCGATTCGGTGGACGGCCCGGAGCCGCCTTTCGACAGCTGTGGCACGATCTGGAACACCTTTTCGACCAGAGGGCGCTGTCCGGGGTGCGGCCATCAATGGAAATGGACGTCCTGCCTGCGGTGTCACGAGTGGTCGCCGCACGACGACTGGTATGAAAAAGCCGACGGACATCCGTGACGGCTAGTGCTAGGATTCCCGCGGATTGGAGGCGCACATGAAACGGGCTCTGAATCCGAGGCTGGGTGTGCTGGTCGTCGCGGGCGCACTGGTGATTTCCTTCAACTGGGTCGCCGCGCAGCAGCGGGGCGGCGGTGTGGCGATTGACGCCGACGACATCGGCGGCCTCGTCTCGAGCGCGAAGGGGCCTGAAGCGGGCGTCTGGGTCATCGCCGAGACGACGGATCTGCCGACGAAGTTCGCCCGGATGGTCGTCACCGACGATCAGGGACGCTACGTCGTTCCCGACCTGCCGCCGGCGAACTACCAGGTCTTCGTCCGTGGCTACGGTCTCGTGGACTCGCCACGCGTCACCGCGAAGCCAGGCCAGCAGCTCGATCTGAAAGGCGTGGTTGCGCCGGACGGACGTGCGGCCGCGCAGATCTATCCCGCCGACTATTGGCTCAGCCTGCTCGAGATTCCCAAAGGCGAACACTCCCCGGGTGAGTTTGCGCTCGACACCAAGGCGTGCTTCTCGTGTCACCAGGTCGGCACGAAAGCGACGCGCGAAATTCCCAAGGGGTCACTGCCTTCGATGCTCGAGGCGTGGGACCGTCACACGGCGATGGGACCCAACGGCGCGAACATGAGCAACGTGTTCAAGGGTCTGGGCGAGCAGCGCAAGGCGTTCGCCGACTGGACCGAGCGCATCGCCGCGGGCGCCTATCCGGAAGCGCCGCCGCGTCCCATCGGTGTCGAACGCAACCTCGTCATCTCGATGTGGGACTGGGGGCTGCCAACCAGCCGCCGCAGCGATGCGGCCGCCACCGACGAGCGCCATCCAACGATGAACGCGAACGGGTTGGTCTACGGGCCATACCAGAGCTCCGACATCCTGGCGGTGCTCGATCCGCGCACGAACACCACGAGCGAGATCAAGATTCCGTCGAACGCGCCAGTGCTCGACGTCAACCTGCCGGCCTCTCCGTACTGGGGGACCGAAAAGATCTGGCAGCGCCAAGCGGATCCCCGCAGCGTGGCGATGGACGCCAAGGGGCGCGTGTGGGTCACGGCACGCACGCGCGCGCCGCAGCTGCAGCCGGCATATTGCAAGGAGGGGTCGACGAACAAGTTCGCGCAGTACTTCCCGATGGATCGCCCGAGCACGCGGCAGATCGAATTGATGGACCCGAAGACGAAGCAGTTCACCATGGTCGACAGCTGCTTTGCCGCCGACCATAACGTGTTCGACGAGCGCGACAACCTGATCTTCGGCCAGGACAACGCCGTCGGCTGGGTCGACACCGCGGCGTTCGACAAGACGCACGACGCGGGCGCCTCGCAGGGATGGTGCCCGGGCGTCGTCGACACCAACGGCGACGGCAAGATCTCCACGGGCTGGACCGAGCCGGACGATCCGGTCGATCCGAAGCGCGATCATCGCATCGAGTTCGGCTGCTACGCGATTGCGCTGAGTCCCACGGATGGCAGCATCTGGTGCTCGGGCATCGGCCACAAGGACACGACGCTCGTGCGCCTCGAGCGCGGCGCCAATCCGCCGGCGTCGTGCAAGACCGAGGTGTATTCCCCGCCGCCTTCGAAGGCCAATCTGTCGTATTCGGGAGGCGTCGCCATCGACAGCAACGGCGTCGTCTATCAGAACTGGCGCGGCGTGCACGAGATCCTCAGCTTCGACCGGCGCAAGTGCAAGGTGCTGAACGGGCCGACGGCCACCGGGCAGCAGTGCCCCGAGGGATGGAGTGTCTACACGAAGCCGGGTCCGACGTTCAAAGGGTCGGCGGGAACCAAGGACGTCAGCACCGACATGCTGTATCTCACCAACATCGATCACCATGACGCGCTCGGTCTCGGGAAGGACGTCCTGCTGGCCGGCGATGTCAACGCGGACTCCTTCTTCGTCCTTCAGCCGAGCAACGGCCAGATGAAGGCGCTGACCTTGCGCGTGCCGTATCCGCTCGGATTCCATGCGCGGCACATCGACGGGCGCATCGACGATCCCAACGCCGGATGGAAGGGCCGCGGCATGTGGACGAGCTACTCGATGTACACGCCGTGGCATCAGGAGGGCGGCAAGGGGTCGCGGCCGAAGGTCGTCAAGCTCCAGATGCGGCCGACTCCGCTGGCGAAGTAGCCATGATCACGCGGCGTCAGTTTCTGTCGGCGGCGGCCATCGCCGCCGCCGGCTCACGCGCGCGGGTGCGTGTCCGCGCGCAGGCGACGCGCTATGACCTGATCATCAAAGGCGGCCGCGTCATCGACCCCTCAGCGCGGCTCGATGCGGTGCGCGACGTCGCGATCTCGGGAGGCCGGATCGCGGCCGTCAACGCCGGCATCGCGGGTGATGCCGCCGAGACCATCGACGCCCGCGGCAAGCTCGTCGTCCCCGGCCTGCTCGACATTCATACGCACGCCGCGCGATCGGCGGATGGTCCGTTGCTCGTGCTGCAGGACGGCGTCACGGGCTGGATCGACGCCGGATCGCAAGGCGCCGATCACATCGCCGATACCATCGCCGTCGCGCGTTCCTCGCCCCAGCAGGGACGCGTGCTGATCAACATCGGACGCGCGGGCATTCTTCCGGAAGGCGACACGATGGACCTCGCGCACGCGGATGTGAATGCGGCGCGAGACGCCGTCGCGAAGAACCGCGATTTCATCGCCGGCGTCAAGGCGCGCCTCTCGCGTGACGTTGCCGGCGCGAACGATTACGAGGTGCTGCGGCGCGCGAAGGAGGTCGCCTCGGGTTTCGGCCTGCCCGTGATGATCCACATGGGGCAGACGATCACGCCGCTGCCGCGGCTGTTCGACCTGCTGACGCGCGGCGACATCGTCACCCACATGTTCGCGCCGCCGCCGAACAGCATCATCGACGACAGCGGAAAGATTCTGCCGGCCGTGCTCGCGGCGAGGCAGCGCGGCGTCTGGTTCGATGTCGGCAACGGACAGACCGGCCACATGCGGTGGGACACGATCGGCGCCATCATGAAGGCGCGCTTCTGGCCCGACACCTTCTCAACCGACTGGAACGTGAACGCCCATCAAACCGGCGTCATCGATCTGCCCAACTGCATGTCGAAGCTGCTCGGCTACGGCATGAGCGTTCCGGAGGCGATCGCGCGCGTGACGACGAATGCGTCGCGAGTGTTCCCCGTGTTCCGCGACCGCGGCACGCTGAAGGTCGGCGCGCCGGCCGACGTGGCGCTGCTCGAGCTGCGCGAGGGCAACTTCGAGTTCCTCGACAACTTCAAGGGGACCATCACCGGCCGCCAGCGGTTCTTTCCGAGCGGCACCGTGCTCGCAGGCAAGCGCGTGTCGCGCACGTAGGAGGATTCCATGCGCCCGGCAATCGCCGTGTTGGGTGGTCTCGCGCTGACGGCCATCGCATCGCTCGCCGGTGCTCAGAAAGCCGGGGCGCCGCCGGCGCCGGGCTTCGAGTATCTCGGCACCGTTCAGGTGCAGACGGGCACGCGCACGGTCGTCGACAACGGCCCGCAGGGGACGCGGACAATCGTGCAGATTCTCGGCGGACGTTTCGACTACAACGGCATCGGCCAGACGACGGCCGCCGGGGCGTCGCTGCGCGCGGCGCCGCTGTTCGAGACCGGCGATGCGCGCTACGCGTGGCTGACGAAGCTGCAGGCGATCGCGGTTGGCGAACGCGTCGGCACGGACGTGAAGTACAACGTCTATGCGCTGAAGTAGGCGTCGACGAAATAGCGCGACGCGGAGCCCGCGTCGCGCGTGTTAGGATGCCGCGCATCCCCCTTCGGAGCGTGTCCCATGGTCGGCATCGAGAACGCGCTTGAACACGATCGCGATCAGTTGCAGGGGCGCATCGAGGAATCCGTACGCGAGGTACGGCGTGCGGCCCGACGGTACCGCCGCATCAGCACGGCGCTGCTCCTCACCGGTATGCTGTGCGGCGCGGTTTCGACCGCGCTTGCCGGCGACGCGTTCCGCGGCGGATCGCTCGCGGCAAAGACCGCGGAGGCCACGACCGGCCGCGTGCCGGCGGAGCTGGCTCGCGGCTGGCGAAACCTCTGCGGGATCATCGCCGTCCTCACTCTTGCGGGAACACTGGCGACCGGTACGAACTCCGTCCTCAAGCTCGCGGAGCATCAATCCCAGACGAGAACATGCCTCGCGGCATTAGGAGCGTTGAACACGCAGCTGTTCGAGGAAGCCGCGGCCAGCCCGGTGGCTCTCGCCAAAGCGAAAAGCGCTTTTGAAAGCATCCGCCTTCAGTACGACGAGTACTTCCCGTAGTGCGGGCCTGCGGCGAGGGCTGCGCAAATGGGATCTCGTGGCCCTCGTCATCAACTCCGTGGTCGGCGCCGGCATCTTCGGTCTTCCGGCGCAGGTGTATGCGCTCGCGGGCACCTACAGCCTCGCCGCGTACATCGTCTCGGGCGTCGCGATCGCGTTAATCGTGCTCTGCTTCGCCGAAGTGGGTAGCCGCTTCGGCGCAACGGGCGGCCCGTATCTGTACGCGCGCGTCGCGTTCGGGCCGCTGATCGGATTTCAGGTCGGCTGGCTGTTGTGGCTCGCGCGCATCAACGGCTTCGCGTCTCTCATCAATCTCCTCGTGGCGTACCTCGCGCTCTTCGTTCCCGCCGTGAGTGTCGATGCGGGACGCGCGGTGACCATCGTTTCGGTTGTCGTGCTGCTCGCGGCCGTCAACATCATCGGCCTGAGGGCGACGGCGACCACGACCAACGTGCTGACCGCCGGCAAGCTGATTCCGCGGATTTGAAGGGGCGGCGATTCCGACCGGCGAGATGCGCAGCCCGCAACGAGACTTGCCGTTCTCGCTGCTCACGGGGATGAGCCTGGTGGCCGTGCTCTACATCGCCGTGCAGGCGGTCTCGATTGGAACGGTGCCCGATCTCGCGCATGCCGAGCGCCCGCTGGCGGATGCGGCGTTCCGCATCGTCGGACGCGCCGGTGCGGCGCTGGCGGCCGCCGCCGCGCTCGTCTCGATCGGAGGCATTCTCAACGCCATTCTCTTCGCGACGCCGCGTGTCGTCTTCGCGATGGCGGAGAATCACGACCTGCCGGCGATCTTTGCGCGGACGCACGCCCGCTTCCGCACGCCCGTGGCGGCGATTGTCGTGACGGCGACGGTGGCGTGTGTCGTTGCGCTCTTCAGCACGTTCCTGTCAGCGCTGACGATCAGCACGATCGTGCGGCTGCTCGCGTACCTCGTATCATGCGCGGCGGTGCCGGCCTTGCGACGCCGGTCAGACGTGCCGCCCCCCGCGTTCCGGATGCGGTCCGCATCCGTCGTGTGGGTGGCCGCCATCGCCCTCAGCGTGTGGCTCCTGTCCAACAGTCCGTGGAATGAAGTGCGTCTCGCCGCCACGTTCATCCTTGTCGGCGTGGCGATGTATTGGGTGCTATCATCGCGCCCTTCCTTCGAGGGGGAAACGACATGAAGACTCTCTTGATTGCCGTGGGTCTCAGCAGCGTCTTTGTCAGCGCTGCATCCGCGCAGGTGCAGCCGCCGCCCGCGCCATGGCGCGGTGCGGGGCCGACGCCATGCGTCGGCTCGGATAAAGGCGTCTACAAATGCGTTCCGCCGCCGGGAACAGTTGCGATTCGCGCGGGGCGTCTGTTCGACGCCACCACGGGCCAGATGCTCACGCGCCGCGTCGTGGTCATCAGCGGCGAGCGGATCGCCGACGTCGGCCCCGAAAACTCCGTGAAGATTCCTCCGGGCGTTCAAGTGATCGACCTCAGCCAGTTCACCGTCCTGCCGGGGTTGATCGACGCGCACACGCACATGTTCAATCAGCGGGCGTCGACGAAGAACGCGGAGCAGTCGATGCTGATTGCCGTGCAGAACGCGCAGGCCGATCTGCGCGCCGGCTTCACCTCCGCGCGCGACATGAGCTCGCACGGCAACGGCTACGGGGACATCGAGATCCGCAACGCCATCAACGAAGGGCGGTTCGAAGGCCCGCGCTATCAGGTGTCCACGCTCGGCATCGTGTGGGGCGCCGAACCACGCAAGCCGGGTGTCGCCGACAATCCGCTCGCCAGCACGGTCGTGCGCAACGTCGAGGAAGCGCGCGCCGCCGTGCGCGAGCAGATCTCGCGCGGCGCCGACTGGATCAAGCTGTTCCCGACCGGCGCGTACTCATTCGACGCCGCCGGCAAGGCGCACTACGTGCTGACCTATCCGATGCCGGTGCTGCAGGCGCTCATCGACGAAACGCACAGGCTCGGCAAGAAGACCGGCTGCCACGTCTACGGCGGCGAAGGGCAGAAGAACTCGATCATCGCCGGCTGCGACACCATCGAGCATGCCTTCGATCTGGATCAGGAGCAGGCGAACATGATGGTCGCCAAGGGCCTCTACTACGATCCGACGCTGCAGCGCTACACCGAGCCGTACATGGACGATGTGGATACGAAAAACACCGGCGGCAAGTACCGGATGATCCCCATCTTCGAGCACGCGGTGCAGATTGCGAATGCCACGAAGGGGATGAAGATCATGATGGGGAGCGGGGCGGATGGCTCCACGTATCCACACGGCGCCCAGGCACTCGACTTCGAGATGCTCGTGCGCCACGGCGGGCTGACGCCCGTGCGCGCGATCCAGGCGGGGACGGTCGTCAACGCCGAGGTGCTGGGCTGGAAAGACCGCGTCGGGTCGATCGACAAAGGGAAGTACGCCGACATCATCGCGGTCTCCGGCGATCCGCTCGCCGATATCACGGAGCTGCAGCGCGTGAAGTTCGTCATGAAGGGCGGCCGCGTCATCCGCAGCGACATCGGCGGCGCGGTCTCGACGAAGTAATTGAAGGAGGCCGTTGTGCGAACTCGCCTCTCCTATCTGCTCGCGTCGGCGCTGCTGCTCGCGGGTGCGGCAAGCGCCGGCGCGCAAGCGGTCGACACGATTCTCGTCAACGGCAAGATCGTGACCGTCGATGCGCAATCGTCGGTCCGCAGCGCGCTCGCCATCCGCGGCGGCCGCATTGCGGCACTCGGCACCGACGCCGATATTCGCCGGCTCGCCGGGCCCGCGACGCGCGTGATCGATCTGCAGGGGCGAACAGTGATCCCGGGCCTGATCGATTCGCACATGCATGCCACGCGGGCGGCGCTCAGCTTCAGCACCGAGGTGAACTGGATTGGCGCCACCTCTCTTGCCGAAGGCTTGACCCGCCTGCACGAAGCCTCGCTCAAAGCGAAGCCGGGCGCCTGGCTCATCGTCGTCACGCCCGCGGCGACGCTCGACACCTTCTCGGAGCGCCGCCGCCCGACGCAGGCGGAGCTCGTCGCCGCCGCGCCGAATCATCCGGTCTACGTGCAGCTCGGCTACGGATGGGCGATGCTGACGCCGCTCGCGCTGAAGGCGCTCAACATCCAGAGCGCCGACGGTGTCGTCACGAACAACATCATCGAGTTGTTCGACCGCCTGCCGAAGCCGACCTTCGACGAGCAGGTGGCGGGAACGAAGCTGTTCTTCCGCGAGCTCAATCGTCTCGGCCTGACCGGGGTCGTCGATCCCGGCGGCAACAATGTGACGCCCCGCGAGTATCAGGCGCTCTTCAAGGTCTGGCACGACCGGCAGCTCACGCTGCGCGTCGCCTACAGCCTGTGTGGCATGACGGCCGGCTCCGAGTTTGCCGAGTATCAGAACTACCTCGCGATGATGCCGCAGGGATTCGGCGACGACATGCTGCACTTCAACGGCATCGGCGAACGCATCACGTGGGCGATGAACGGGATCAATGGCATCCCGCCGGAGGCCGACAAGGCGAAGTACTACGAGATCGTCCGCTGGGCCGCGCAGCGCGGCCTGACGGTGACGATGCACTGGAACACGGAGAAGAACGTCGATCAGCTGCTCGGCATCTGGGAGCGGGTGAACAAGGAGTTCCCGATTGCGCCGCTGCGCTGGACGATCGCGCACCTCAACGACGCGTCGCCGCAGACGCTGCAGCGGATGAAGGCGCTCGGCGTCGGCTGGACGGTGCAGGACGCGCTGTACAACACCAATGACGATGCGGCGAAGCGCGAAGGCAACGGCGTGCGCCGCGAGCCGCCGGTTGTCACAGGCAGCAAGATCGGCGTGCCGATCGGCGCGGGAACCGACGCGCATCGCGTCTCGACTTACAACCCGTTCACGGTGCTGCAATGGTTTCTCGACGGGAAGAACGCCGGCGGCACGCCGCTCCGCGGACCGGAAGAGACGCCGAGCCGCATCGACGCGCTGCGCCTCTACACGGCAGGGAGCGCATGGGTCTCTCATGACGAAGGTACGCGTGGGTCGCTCGAAGTCGGCAAGCTCGCCGACCTCGCGGTGCTCTCGAAGGACTACATGACCGTGCCTGTCGAGCAGATCGGCGGCATCGAGTCGCTGCTGACGATCGTTGGCGGTCAGGTGGTGTACGCGGCGGGTCCCTTCAACAAGTTCGAGGGGACGTGCTGAGCGGAGCCCACTGTTCACGCTTCCGTGTTCTCACTTCTGCGTTCGTGTTCAAGTTCTTCGTAAGGTGCCGGGTTCCCGGTTCCGGGTTCCATGTTCCGGGTCCGCGTGCGCCAGCGCACGCGAACCGAACATGAACATGAACACGAACTGAGAAGTGAGAAGCAGGAAGCGTGAACGGCCGAAATATCAGTTTCCGTCCGCTGATGATGGTGGACATGCCGATGCTGCACGAATGGCTGAAGCGTCCGCACGTCGCGGAATGGTGGACGCCGGCGCCATCGCTCGACGAGGTCATCGAGGAGTTCACCCCCCTGACACGCCCTGGTCACCGCGACCAGGGCTACATCGCCTTCGACGGCGATCGCGCCATCGGCTACATCCAGTCATACATCGTCAAGGACGGAGGAAACGGCTGGTGGGAAGAGGAGACCGATCCGGGCGCGCGCGGCATCGATCAGTTCCTGGCGGCCGGCGATCAGTTGGGCCGCGGCCTGGGAACGGCCATGGTGCGCGCTTTCGTAACGCGTCTGTTCGAGGACCCCGCAGTTACGAAAATTCAGACCGATCCGGATCCGCGCAACGCGCGGGCGATTCGATGTTATGAAAAGGCCGGCTTCCGCGCGGTCCGCGAAGTCGACACGCCGGACGGCCACGCGCTGCTGATGATTCGCAACAGGGAGTTGCTGGTTTACGCGGCGCGGACAACCGTTGCCAGACGCTGGCGATAGCGGCGGTTGCCGGCAACAAGACCTGGCGCGCGTATCTCAGCGTCGAGCACGACGCGGACAACGGCAATCGTCCGACCGACGCGCGCAGCCGCATCGGCTCCGGCCCGTGGTTCAACAAGGACGGCGTGATGGTCGCCGCCAATCTCACCGAGCTGCACGCGCGCAAGGGTGACGCGGCGATCTTCATCGACGAGAAAGGGCAGCGCATCAACGGCCAGTGGCCGGGCTCGCCCGCGCCCGTCGAGCACGACATCATGACCGGTTCAAACGCCGACGGAACGCTGATGGCCGGCTTCACGTGCGCCGACTGGACGTCGGATGCGACGACGGCGTTCGGACAGGTTGGTCACTCGGATGGTCTTGGCCCCAACGGGGACACGTCCGGAGCGCTCTCCTCGTGGAACTCCGCGCATTCGAATCAGAACTGCGCGAATACCGCGCCGCGCGGCGGGGCGGGACGCATCTATTGCTTCGCCTTGAATTAGGATCTGGAGCCGTGCGCAGCGTATTTCTGCTCGTGTGTATCGCGCTCGCGATCGGGGTCATGGGCGCCGAGGCTCAGACCCCGGA
>QHWQ01000084.1:0-3541 GCA_003222635.1 Acidobacteriota bacterium
CAGTGATCTGCAGCTGCGGCGTGCTCTTCTCGAGCGCCTCCTGGCGCGCGATCGCTGCCTGTTGTTCGGGACTTGCCTGGCCCTGCCCCTGCGGCGCCTGTCCTCCGGCGACCACCACGAGCAGCAATGCGACGAGAACAAGGGTGAGACGTTTCACGACGGCCTCCTTCCACTTCACACTTCAGACTTCCAACGTCTAACTTCGTTTGTGCCGGGAGTATACTCCGCGGCCTATGCGAATGACGATTCTCGCTCTCGCGTGCGTCGTGACCCTTGCGGTCGCCAGCGCCGCGTTGGCTCAGGGCGGGGATGGCAGCCTTCGAGGAACCGTACGCGACAGTCAGGGCGGTGCGTTGCCCGGCGTCACCATCACTGCAACCAGCGACGTCCTCCTCAGTCCACGCGTCGCCGTGACTGATACCGCCGGCGAGTACCGGCTCGTCAATCTGCCGCCCGGCACCTTTGCGGTGACGGCGCAGCTGTCCGGCTTCTCGGTCTCGCGCCGCGAGGGCATCCTGCTGCGCGCCGGCAGCAACTTTCAGGTCGATCTGACGATGGAGCTCGGCACGCTCGAGGAGTCGATCACCGTCTCCGGCGACGCGCCGATGCTCGAGGTGACCAAACCGAGCAACGTGCTGACGATCGACGCCGAGTTCCAGAAGGAAGCCCCCGTCGTCGAGGGGAAATTCTGGAGCGACTTCCTCATGCTGACGCCCGGCGTGATTTCACGCCCGCACAACGATGCGAGCGGCCGGCAGAACTACTTCGGCAATGCGGTCGAGCATCGCGACGCCGTCACGCTGATGGAAGGCCTCTACGCCGGCAACTACAACGACTTCAACATCAACCGCACGGGCCTCAGCTCCGAGGCGATCCAGGACACCGAGGTGAAGACCGGCGGCGTCGACGCCGCGTCGCCGATGGGGTACGGCCTCGTCATCAACATGGTGAGCAAGAGCGGCGGCAACGACTTCCACGGCACGGGCGTGGTGTCATACCAGCCGTTCAACTGGAACGCGAACAATGTCGGCTCCGGATCGCCGGCCACGCGCGAGGTGCATCAGTACGATGTGTCGTTCGGCGGACCGATCAAGCGTGACAAGACCTGGTTCTTCGGTGCGCTGCGCTACACGCAGAACAAGAGCGGCACCGGCCGCACGCCCGAGCAGCTTGCCGCGCACCGCGCCTTCTTCCCGGACAAGCCGCTCGACAACAACACCATCACCGGCTATCAGCCGTGGGTGAAGGTGTCGACGAAGCTGAGCCCGAAGCACGACCTCGCGCTGATCTATCAGGCCGATCGATTGCTACTCAACGTCGTCGGAGCGGAGGACTACGAGCAGGTCGAAGTGCTATCCACCGGCGGGCCGATGTACGGCGGCAAGCTGACATCGGTGTGGGGCGATCATCTGACGTCAACCTTCTATGTGAGCTACAACACGAAGGGCGGCAACAACACCGACAGCTACGGGTACGAGAAGCAGGGACCGCTCATCAACATCCATCGAGAGGCGTTCGCCAATCAAGGCATCCTGCAGGGATCGGGCTTGATTCTGCGCGGCGGCCAGTGGTCATCGACGGCGTGCAGCGCCTGCTACGACCTCGACACCTCGTCGATCACGATGTTGCGCGGCGACGTCATGTACTACAAGGAGAACTGGCTCGGCTCGCACGAGTTCCAGACGGGGTTCCTCGCCATGCCGCGCAGCATCTACACGAAGAACGTCCACTACCTCAACGACGGCTTCATCGTCGAGGAACGGCGGATGGCGGATCCGAACAACGCGGCGGCGGGCACCGTTCCGTTCGCGCGGCAGTACGTTCTCGGCGATCTGAATCTCGATCAGTCGAAGGGGCGCGACAAGGACCTCGGTTTCTACGGTCAGGACAGCTGGAAGGCTGGCCGGCTGACGACGACGCTCGGCTTGCGCGTCGATCTCGTGCGGCGCTTCGACGTGCTGCGCAACCTGCAGCGGCAGTCCAGCGCCGAGTTGGGGCCGCGGCTCGGCTTCTCGTACGTCCTGACCGCGGATGCGAAGAACGTTCTACGCGGGACCTACGGGAAGTATCACCAGCAGTTGATGGGCACGCGCAATCCCGTGCCGTCCTTCGGCGGCAACGACGCGCAGGGGCTGCGCAACACCTACGACCTGAACTCGGATGGCATCTTCGAGACCGTGATCACTACGCCGCCGGTGGCGACGTCGATCTCGAGCCTGCAGTTCGACCCGGGTCTCCATCAACCGAGCTTCGATGAATGGTCGCTCGGCTACCGGCGTCAGTTCCCCGGGCAGATTGCGATGGACGTCGCCGGCATCGTGAAGGTCAATCACGATCAGTACGCGCAGGTCGACATCAACGGCATCTATCCCGATGCGCCGTTCCAGCCGTTCCTCGGGTTCGGCAAGGTCGATCCCAATCAGGGGCTGCTGTATCGCCTGACGAACAACACGTGGAGCACCACGCACTACCGCGCGCTGCAGGCGACGCTGACGAAGAACCTGACGCACGGCTTCCAGGCCCTCTTTACGGTGCAGCGCCAGTGGCAGCATCTCGAGGGGACGTGGAATCCAACCGATCCCGCGAAGTTCATCCAGCCCGATGCGTTCGCGAACGACAAGAACATCTGGCGGACCGACGGCGTGCAGGATCAGAACAGCCTCGCGACGGGCAACTCGCTGGTCAACAACCCGATGTGGAATCCGTACTCGATTCGCATGGCGGCGACGTGGCACGCGCCGTGGGATCTCGTGACGTCGGGGAGCTACACGATCGTGGCGGGGAACTGGACGGGTCCGGTGATCGATCAGCTACCGGCGAACAGCCCGCTCATCGCGGTCTTCGGACCCTCAACCGTCGTATCGTCCACGGGCGTGCGGCAGTCCAATCCGCTCGCCACGCGCATCCGCTTCTTCTATCCGACGCGCGGCAAAGGGCAGCCGCGCGCGCCGGACGTGCACACGGTCGGCGTGAAGGTCGGCAAGCGGATTCCGTTCGGCGCCGGACGCAACGTGGAGCTCGGCTTCGAGGTGTTCAACCTGCTCAACGCCGGGAACTTCACGGAGTACAGCCGCCAGGGGGCGAACCGGATCTACAACCCGCAGACGTTTGCGACCTACACGAATCCTCAAACGCCGCGGGCCGCGACGTTTGAGGTGATGACGAGATTCTAGGATTTACGAATTTACGGATCTACGAATTGAATTGACGAATTGGACAATCGAAAAATCCAATTCGTCAATTCGTAATTTCGTAGATTCGTAAATTACTTCGTCGCCGTCGCCGGCTTCTTCCCTGTGTATTTCAGGACGAAGAGGCCGGTCCCGAAGCCACCCTCTTTCAGGTTATACGGGTCCGAGAGATCAACCACGCGGATGCCCGCGTTGAAGTAGGCGACCCACGCCAGCTTGTCCTCGAACCGATTGAGCTCGCTGTTCACCTTCTCCGCGGGACTATACTGCCCGCGACCGGTCGGATCCGGCTTCAGCCGACCAACATCGGTAGTGTCCGGCTTCAGCGGGACGGAGGACGTTATGGTGAG
>QHWQ01000084.1:3796-18394 GCA_003222635.1 Acidobacteriota bacterium
GCTCGTGATGCTCGTCGCCGCATTTCTGTTCATGGCCGCGACCGCGCAGGCGCAGGATGCGCGCGCGGTGCTGCAGGCGTCGCTCAAGGCGATGGGCGGCGAGAACCTCAAGACCATCCAGTATTCCGGCGCCGGCTGGTCGTCGCAGATTGGACAGACCTACGGCGCGGTTGACGGCGACTGGCCGCACTTCGAGGTCGCCGGCTACACGCGCGCGATCGACTACGACGCGAAGTGGTCGCGCGAGGATTACACGCAGCGGCAGGGGAACTATCCGACCTTCGGGCGCGCGCCGATGCCCGAGCAGCACGTCACCGCCATCCTCAGCGGCAACTTCGCGTGGAACATGAACGGCGCGACGCCCGTGCCGTTCACGCGCATGTATCTGGACGGCGTGCCGTATAACATCCTTCGACAGCTCGAGCTCGCGCTGACGCCGCACGGCGCGCTGAAGGCGGGCCTCGCCGCCACCGACGCGACCGCCATCACGACGCCGATTGTCGGTCCTTCGGACTTCGGCCTGTCGCAGTTCGGCCGCAAGGTGACGATCGTCTCGTTCACGCTGATGGGCACGTACAAGATGAACGTGACGGTGAACGATCAGAATCTGGTGGAGCTGGTGGACACGTGGTTCCCGAATCCGGTCTACGGCGACATGGACTACGAGATGCGCTACACGATGTACAAGGACTTCAACGGCGTGAAGTTCCCGACGCTCGTGCACGTGCACCAGGGCGATCCGCGGCTCAACCCCTCGCACAACTACTACGAGTACAAGATCACCGAGGTGAAGGGGAACGTGCCGGTGGAGACGCTGCCGGTGCCGGAGGCGGTGCGCACCGCGACGCTCGCGCCCGTGCGGGCGGAAAGCCAGAAGCTCGCCGACGGCGTCTGGGCGATCACCGGCGGCACGCACAACAGCATGGTCGTGGAGTTCAAGGATTTCGTCGCGGTCGTGGAGGCGCCGAACAACGAGGCGCGTTCACTCGCGGTGATTGCGGAAGCGAACCGCCTCGTGCCGAACAAGCCGATCAAGTACGTCGTGAACACGCATCACCATTTCGATCACGCCGGCGGCCTGCGGACGTTCCTCTCGCAGGGGACGGCGATCGTCACGCACGAGAGCAACAAGCAGTACTACCTCGACATCATGTTCTATCCCGCGCCGCGGGAGCTCGATCCGGATCGGATGGCCAAGTTCTCGCCGATGTACATGATCAGCAGGCGGCCGGCGCCCATCGAGACGGTGGGTGGCGACACCCGCGCGACCGCGCCGTATGTGATCACCGACGGCGTGCGCATGCTCGAGGTCTTCCACGTGCAGGACATGGCCTACGAGCTCGGCGATCCCTCGCTGCGGCAGGGCAACCACGCACAGGACATGCTCATGGCGTACCTGCCGAAAGAGAAGATTCTCTACAACGCGGATCTCTATTCGCCGCCCGCACAGGGCGCGGCTGCGCCGGCGCCGAACGCCGCCAGCCGGACGCTGTATCAGAACATCGTGAAGCTGAAGCTCGATGTGGCGACGCACGTGCCGACGCATGGACGCGTCGGCACCAACGACGAGTTCGCCAAGATCTTTGGGAAGACAGGAAATACGAATTAGCAAACGGTGGTGGGATCGGTGCGAAAGGTGCGAAGGGTGCGATCGGTGCGAAGGGTGCGTCCGATCGTGCGAAAGTGCGTGGTGCACTCGGACGGCGCGAACCGTCGCACCCTCGCACCTTCGGACGCACCTTTCGCACCAATCGCACTGTTCGCACCACAGAATTGACTATGCGTGTTCCACGCTCGCCAGCGAATACCCTCGCTCCTGCGCGCGATTGACGGCCACGATGCCCGCGGGCACCAATCGCGCGTTGGGGAGCAGGTTCGCCTTCATCTCCTCGAACACATCATCCTGCTTGAGTCCCATCGCCATGGCGATCGAGCCGGCATAACCGCGGCTTGCCTGCTGGCACACGGCCAGCCGCAGCCCGCGCTTGATGAGCGGCTCGAGCCGTTCGCGCTGGATGTTGATGGTCGGTGGCATCTTCGTTTTTGGGTCGAGTACGCCGTTGCGATCCGAGATCGGCTTGCCGTACTTCGCCCAGATCGCGTCGCTGTACCCCAGCAGCGTGGAGAGATGACGCGCGACGAGGATCACGGCGAGGTCGCTGTCCTTCAGGCCGTAGTCGTTGACGTTGATGTTGTAGTAGGTCGTCGTGAACTGGATGGCGATCGAGAATCCATCGGGGTTCGGCGCATCGACGATGTAGCGGTGCCTGGCGGGAAGATCGAGCCAGTCGTCCTGCCCGTGGCGCATCGATTCGAACCGGCCCTCGGACGACTGCGCCTCGAGCGGCACAGTGGCGCCTCCGACCGCAGCGCCCGCGGCGGCGCCGCCGATGAGACTCACCCCCAATTTCGAGAAGAACGAGCGGCGAGCGAGCATGCGCGTGGAGTGATGTGTCGGCATGCCCCGGATGGTACACGAAATCGGTTGAGGTCGGCGATGAGCTGAGCGGGCGTCAGTAGGCGGTGGGCGGGAGGTCGGGCACGCGCCTCCAGACGCCCTCGCGCACTTCGCGCATGATCCCGGCGTTGACGAGGCTCGACACGATGCGCCCGGCGGCGTCCTGAGGGATATGGAGGAAATCCTGAAGGCCCTCGAGGGTGACGGTACTTTCCGCTTTGTGAACGACGTGATCCACGACTGCCTTCACAACTTCCGCGCGGCGTCCCTTTTCGCGGCGCTCAATGCCCATCAAGTCCTCCGGCAATTAAAGAGGGCAAGGATGGTGCCGCGAGGTTGAGGCCGACCGTAAGGCCGGCCTCTGCAGCGTCGATTACGTCGTTTTCTTCTTGGTCAGCTCGGCGTAAACCGCGTCGACGAATCCCGGAACAGGTCCGCGCGCCGCCGCGGGAGCCGCAGCAGCCGCCGCCGGAGGCGCCGCCGCGCGTGCGCCGGGCGCGGGCGCGTCGGGCAGAGCTGCCTTGACCTCCTCGAGCGATTTGCCCTGCTTCACCATCGCCGCAATCTTGTTCCGCCGATCGGTGACCGCGGCGAGCTTTCGCTGCAGATCAGCCTTGGTGACCACGTCGCCGTGGCCGGTGACGTACTGATCCGCGTTGAGGCCGATCATCCCCTTGACGTTCGCCATCCAGCCCTCGACCGATCCGTTCTTGTCCATGTGGATGTTCGGATTGTCGTCGGCGCGGTTGGTGACGACGATGTCGCCGGTCGAGACGATCTTGTTCTGCGGCGAGTAGACGACCAGATCACCGCTCGTGTGCGCGGGGCCCCAGTGGTAGAGCTCCAGCTTCACGCCGTCGATCGTCATCGTCTCCTTCTGTTTGGTGACGACCTGCTGCGGCAGGCGATCCGGCGGCGGGGCGCCGCGGCCGCCGGCGGCAATCGCCGCCTGCTGTTCCTTCTTGTTGTTCTCGTGCGCGATCACCTTCACGCCCTGCGGATAGGCGACGAGGCCGTTGACGTGATCGCCGTCGCTGTGGGTGAGGAACACGGTGGTCACCGGCTTCGGCGTGATCTTCGCGATCTGCGCGAGCAGATCCTTGGCGCCCGCCTCGGTCTGCTTCGCGTCGACGACGATGACGCCGGTCTTGCCGATGTAGATGGTGCTGTTGCCGCCCGACCCGCCGAGGCCCGCCCAGACGTCGGGCTTCAGCTGCTTCATCATCAGGGGCGGCGGCGGTGCTTGCGCGAAGGCGGACGCCGCGCATAGCAGCACGGCGGCCGAGAGTAGGGATGGATATTTCATGGCGAGTGTCCTTTCGGAACAGCACTATATGTCAGGTCCGCCTGAAGGCGGACTCCACCGGAAATTCCGGACGGACGCAGGCCGGTGATTGGATGGCCATCGGTGTGTATTGGAACTCGCCTGCATCCGGCGAGCATCATCATCGGTAGGGTCCGGCTTCAGCCGGACCTTCTAGTAATACCCGTAGTACTCGTCCGGCGGCGGATAGCAACGCGCATGGCGAACGGTTGAGCAATCCGAATGCCGCGCTAAACACAGGGAAATATGAACGTTCACACAAAAAAGTTTACCGGCGCAGTAAAGGCTTGTACGATGCCGCGCGAACGCGAAAAGGAGAAGCACGTCATGCGTCATCTCAGATTTCTTCCGTTTGTCATCGCCATCCTGGCGCTGCCGCTGACGGCTTCCGCCGGTCAGGCGCGCGCCGGCGGCGCCGCGCGATTCGAGGTGACGAGCCTCCGCGCGGTGCGGCCCATTCTCGTGAAGACGATCGCCGATCTCGAGAAGAAGAACGCGGCGGCCGCCAAGGCCGACATGGAGGACTACGACTCGGCGTGGAACGGCGTCGAGGTCTACGTCAACACGCGGAGCATGGATCTGTACAACGAGATTGAGCACCACTATCAGACCGCGGTGACGGATGCGCTGAACAAGCCGAATCCGGATACGGCCGCGATCCTCGTCGACGCGAAGGCGATGCTCGCGAAGTACGACGAGATGCTCGCGCTCGTGGAGAAGTCCGCGCCGCTCAACCGCCTCTATGACGACGTGGCGCGGCTGCGCATCGAGCGGTCGCACCTGCGCGAGGTGACGCCGGCGCTGAAGGCGGGCAACCTCGCCAAGGCGCGGAAGTCGTTCTCGGCGTTCGACGACAACTGGGACAACATCGAGGATCTCGTCAAGGAACGCTCGCGCGAGTCCTACGACACCATCGAAAAGGGAATGGTCACGATCGAGAGGCAGCTGATGCCGGCCAAGCCCGACACCGACGCGGCGCTCGCAACCGTCAACGCGGTGATGACCGAGTACAACAAGATCGTCAACCAGGTCGCGCGTGAAGCGCGTGATGCGAAGTAAGGCGCGCGCGCTCATCGCGGCGGCGGTCCTGCTGATCCTGCCCGCGCTGTCGTACGGGCAGTCGTATCACGTCGTCAAGCAGACGAAGCTTGCCGGAGAGGGCGGCTGGGACTATGTCACGGTCGATCCCGATGCGCACCGCGTCTACATCCCGCGCGGCACGCACGTGATGGTCGTCGACGAGCAGACGCACATGACGATCGCCGACATCCCGGGGATGCGCGGCATTCACGGCGTCGCCATCGTGCCGAAGGTCAATCGCGGCTTCGTCACCGGCAACGATCCGAAGGGAGTCATCTACGTCTTCGATTTGAAGACGAACGAGGTGACGTCGAAGATCGCCACGGGCGAAGAGGATTGCGACGGCCTGTTCTACGACCCGACGACGGATCGCATCTACGTGCAGAACGGCGACTCCATGACGTCGACGGTCATCGATCCGGCGGCGGCGAAGGTCGTCGGGACGATCAAATACGGCGGGCCGCTCGAGGCGGGCGTCTCCGACGGCAAGGGAACATTGTTCGTGAACCTCGTCGACAGCGGTGAAGTGGCGGAGGTCGATGCGAAAACGCTCTCCGTGAAGACGACGTTTTCCGCCAAGCCGTGCCAGCGCGGCTACGGAGCGGCGTTCGACGCGGCACATCGCCGGCTGTTCATCGCCTGCCAGGGCGCGATGGCGATCGGCGTCGTCATCAACGCCGACACGGGAAAGGTCGTCGCCTCAATGCCGATCGGCAGCGGCTCGGATGGCGTCGTCTACGACGCGGGCACCGGTGACGTCTTCTTCACCTGCCGCGACAGCGGCGACGGCATGTCGGGCGTCGTCAACATCTTCCACGAGGATTCGCCGGACAAGTACACGAAGGTTGCCGACGTGAAGTACTTCTACGGCGCGAGGACCGTCGCGCTCGATCCGAAGACGCATCACATCTTTTCCGTAGGCACGACGAAGAACGATCCCGTTGCGCCGACGGCGCAAAACAAGAATCCGCGCCCGCGGCCGGATCCGACGACATTCTCTATCGTGGAGGTTGGGAAATAGAGTCGAATTCCTCGGCATGAGGCGCGCGAATGCGCGCCTCACTGCGATCGAGCGCCCCCATCTCCACGAGCCTGGCCAGCGATTCCTCGAAGGTGAACGAGCCGGCTTTGCGCGTGATCGTGATTTCCTGATGCAGGTGCTGCAGCGCGTTCTTGCGAATGTGCTGCCGCGCGCCGTAGCTCACCACCAGCAGTTCCGCCGCCGGGACGAGCGCGCCCGCCAGCGTCGGAACCAGCGTCTGCGTCAGCACCGCCGCCAGCGCCATCGCCAGCTCCTGCCGCACGGCATTCTGACGTTCGGCCGGGAACGCGTCGGCGATCCTCGAGACGGCCGCCGCGCTGTCGGTCGCGTGCAGCGTCGCCAACACCAGGTGGCCGGTTTCGGCGGCGGTGAGCGCGATGCGCATCGTTTCGGGATCGCGCATCTCGCCGACGACGATCACGTCGGGCGCCTGCCGCATGGCGGCGCGCAGCGCGGTGGGGAAGTCCGGCGCATCCGCGCCGATCTCGATCTGCTCGACGAGGCTGCGGCGGTGCGCGTGGTCGTATTCAATGGGGTCCTCGACGGTGAGGATGTGCCGGGCGTCGCGGTTGTTGATCTCCGCCACGAGCGACGCGACCGTCGTCGTCTTGCCCGAGCCGGTCGGTCCGCAGACGAGCACGAGGCCGCGCGGCAGCGTGGACAGCAGGCCGATGTCGTGCGTGAAATGGAGGTCGTTGAGCGCCGGAATCCGCAGCGGCAGCGCGCGAATCGCCGCGGCGGCGTGGCCGCGCTCGCGGTGATAGTTCATCCGGAAGCGGCCAAGGCCGCGCACGGTGAAGGCGAGATCCACCGCGGAGCCGCGCTGGTAGACGTCCTGATGCCGCGACGAGATGAGCGGCGTCACCGCCGCGACGATGTCGTCGGGACTGAGCAGGAGCTCCGAGGTCGGCACGAGCCGTCCAGACGTGCGGACGACCGGCGGCGCGCCGGAGACGAGCAGCAGGTCGCTTCCCTGCAGTTCGCGGAGCCGCCGCAGCCAGGTCTCGATGGATCGATGAGTCCCCGGCGCCTCCGCGGTCCGCTGCGGCGCGACGAGGTTCAGTTCAGACGCAAGATGATCGAGATCGTCGTCAAAATCACCCACGGTTGACATATCGTACGATTTTTACCAGACGAACCGGAGTGCTACTTCGCCCTGCTGACGGGCCTGCGCCGTGAGGATCTTTCCGAACGTCGCGGCGCGCGCGTTCGTCTGGAACTGGCTCCCGACGCCGCCAAGGTTCGTCCGGCCGAACAGGTTGAACACCTGCCCGATCAGTTCGACCCTGCGGCCGCCGCCAAGCTGGATGGCCTTGCTGCCGCGCACGTCGAAGCGATAAAGCGTGTTCTTGTCGATCTGGCTCACCGGCAGCGCCGCCAGTCCGAGGGTCGCGCGATAGGCATTGACCGCCGCCATCATCGCCTCGTTGTTGCGGTCGCCCATGCTCTTGGTCGTGCCCGGCACATAGTCGGTGTTCACGCCGTCGCCGTTGATGTCCACCCCGGCGCGCGCGCTGAACGGGCTCGTCGTGCGGAAGTTGAAGATCGTCCCGATGACGACATCCGCCGGCAGCTGGAACGCGTCGCTGACGACGAGCGCGTGACGGCGGTCGCTCGGCAGCGGGCCGAGGTCGAACTGCGGGTTGTAGTAATCGGTGATCGTCCCGCCCTGATTGATGCCGACCAGATCGGGCGAGCCGTAGTTGCCGTCCTGCTTCGCCAGCGTGTACGACACCTGATACTGATAACGATGCGAGAGCCGCTTCTCGAGGCGGACGAGCAGCGCCTTGTAGGTCCAGTCGCCGATCGGATCGGTCGAGAGGATCTGTCCCCACTCCGGCATCGGACGCACGCCGTTTTTCGGCGTGTTGATGTTCTCCACCGTGAAGTAGTCGTTGGCCTTCTGGTAGACGCCATCGACGTTGATCGCGGTGTCGGAGAGCAGCTGCTGCGAGAAGCCGGCGGTGTAGGTGTTGACCGGCGCGTTCACCAGGTCGTTGCTCAGGATGTTGATGTTCGGCGGCGCGGTGGACGCAAACGACGCCGGGTCGCGTCCCTGATACGGATCCGGATAGCTCGGGTTGTTGATGATGATGTTGTTCTGTTTCAGCGCGGTGATTTCGGACCCCTGCGTCGCGTTGGTCACGGTCGTATACACGAGACCGTAGCCGCCGCGCACCACCATCCTGCCGTTCTTCTTCACGTCCCACGCGACGCCGAGGCGCGGGCCGACGTTGTTCTTGTCGCCGCGCGACGCGAAGTTCACGTAGGGCAGCGGCCGCGGATATTCGGCCTGCGTGTGATGCTCGTCCCACACGCCCGTCTGGATGTCGTAGCGCAGGCCGAGATTGAACGTCAGGCCCGAAAGCGGCTTCCACTCATCGGCCACGTAGGCCGCGTACGTGTGGCTGACGATGTCACGGTAGACGTTCGGAAACGCCGCCGTGAACTGCGTGGCGCCGGTCAGCGAGTTGAGGTTGAAGCTCGGGCTGTTCGGATCGAAGAGCTGATCGCGGCCGAACGTCCACGTGCCGGGGTTGCTCGCGGCCCACTCGTGCGTCGGGAAGAACTGGATGCTGCCGCCAACCTTCCAGTTGTGGTTGCCGGTGCTGATCGACAGCGTCTCCTGCGCCTCGGTGAAGGTCGTCATCGTTCCCGTGCGGCATGGCCAGAGGCACTGGTTGCCGCCCCACGTCACGCTCGGGAAGCGGTACTGCTGCGTGCCGATGTACTGCCCGGCACCCAGCGAGACGGGCATCGTCACGGGGTTGCGCAACACGTCGGCCGGCGTGTAGTCCTTGTTCATGTAGTTGCGATCGGGGTTGATGTAGCGGTAGAACAGGTTCTGCTTCGTGTTCATCTGGTAGTCGCCGCGGACGAACTCGATGTTGGTGAACGAGCCGCCCTCGTAGCTGCCGACCAGGCTCGGATAGAACTGCACCGGCGCCGGCACCGTGAAGAAGGCGTGCTCGCGCGTCCGCTCGAACGTGCCGAAGTAGTGCAGCTTGTTGCGGATGATCGGCCCGCCGAGCGCGAAGCCGTACTGGTTGCGCTTGTAGCGTGGATCCGCGCGCCCCTGATCGATCTGCTGCTGCGTGAAGATGTCGTTGCGCTGCATCTTCTGGTTGCGGAAGAACTCGAACGCCTCGCCGTGCAGGTCGTTGGTGCCGCTCTTGGTGACGATGTTGACGACGCCGCCGACGCGCTGGCCGTACTGCGCCGGCAGCTGCGTCGTGTGCACGGCGAACTCGCGGATCGCCGCCTCGGGAATGTCGTGGCGCTGCTCGCCGCTCTTGTTCACCGAGTTGGACAGGCCGTCCACGAGATACGTGGTCGCGCTCGTCGTCACGCTCGCGCCGACGTTGGTCGCGTTCCGCTTGGCGCGCGTCGTGTCGACGCCGACGCCCGGCAGCAGCAGCGACAGTGAGAGCGCCGTGCGGTCCTGCACCGGCAGCGATTCGATCTGCTCCTGCGTCACGACGGTGGCGACTTCGGTCTTCGTCGCTTCGACGATGGGAGCTTCGCCGGTGACCGTCACCGATTCCTGCAGCGTCGAGAGCGCGAGCTGGAAATCGCGCGCGTAGTCCTGCCCGATCTGCAGGGTGATGTCCCTGACCGCGACGGTCTGGAAACCAGGCAGGTCGGCGGTCATGTTGTAGCGCCCCGGGCTCAGGCCCGCGACGCGGTACTTGCCGTCGGCTTCGGTGACGCTCGTGCGGACGACGCCGCTTTCGGCATTGGTGACGGTCAGCGTGACGCCGGGCAGCACGCCGCCCTGCGCGTCGGTAATCGTTCCCGAGATCGAGGCGCTCGCCGCTTGCGCAAACGCCGGAGCCACGGAGGCGAGGATCAGCACCGGTAAAAGGAGAGCGGTTTTCAACATGGCCGAGAACCTACAGTCGAGACTGTAGGTTGTCAACAGGACGAAAGTTTGGAGAAGCGGTGGGGATTCGGGATAGATTTCGCCAATGCGAATTCTTGTCGCCATCACCTTATTGATCGGCGCCGCCGCCTCACAAGCGGGTTCCGGTATCGCAGCGCTGCGGCATTGGGCGCCGCATTCGGCAATCCCCGTCTGGATTGATCGGCAGAACCTGCCGCCGCAGGGCGATCAGCTCGTCGAAAAGGCGATGCGGACGTGGGCGACCGCGAGCAACGGCGCGTTCACGATGCGCCGCACGTTTCTCGCGACCGACGCGGGAATCAAGATCTACTTCAACGGCGCGGGCGGCAACTACGGCGAGACGCGCCCGCATATCAGCGCGGCCGGACTCATCGACGCCGCGGAGGTCAACATTGCCGCGGATGCGCCGATCGAAGTCGATCCGCTGACACGCGACATCATCGTCTACCTGACCGCGCTCCACGAGCTCGGGCATGCGCTCGGCCTCGAGCACACGCGGAACTTCGACGACATCATGTACCTGTTCCGGCAGCCGGGCGACGGCCCGCGCTACTTCGGCAACTATCGCAAGCAGCTGAAGACCGCCGATGACATTGGCAGCGCGGCCGCGACCGGACTTTCCCCGTACGATGTGCAGACGCTTCGAGAGTTGTATCGATAAGACGCTTCTCTGCGGCTTTCGACAGCCCCAGCTCAGCCGTAGCTTTCGGTTTAGAGTCGTTACGAGATCGTCTTTTACGACCTCGGCCACGCGCATGACCGGCGCGCAGCCTGAACGATTCGGCGCCGCGAGCAAGACGCACTTCATCAGCGACCGGGCGGGATGGGCCCGGTTTCTTGCATGGCTGTCGGTTTGTGCGACGCGTGCTGTCATGCCATACGAGATTCTGATGCTGGCGCTGCTGAACCTGACCCCAGCTGTGATCGTCATCGCCGCCATCGGCGCGAACATCTACTGGATTGCGCTCGCCACGCGGCTGCGGACGCTGCTCACCGTGCCGGTCCGCATCGCGCTCGTCGCGGCGATGCTCATGACCGCGTACGCGTGCAGCGGCGGCGGTGAGAACTCACCCTCGACCACGCCGGCGCCGCCGTCGGCGCCGTACTCCGCGACCGATCTCCGTGAAGGAACCGGCGCCATGGCGACGCAGGGACGCACGGTGACCGTGTCCTACACGGGCTGGCTGTACGACCCGGCCAAGCCGGAGTCGAAGGGCGCGCAGTTCGACAGCTCGGCCAACTTCTCGTTTCCGCTCGGCGTCGGGCGCGTCATCGCCGGGTGGGATCAAGGCGTGCTCGGGATGAAAGTCGGCGGCCAGCGCCGGCTCGTCATCCCGCCGAACCTGGGCTACGGCTCGCAGATGGTTGGCAGCATTCCGCCGAACTCAACGCTTGTCTTCGACGTGATGCTTCTCGCGGTGAATTGAGCTCCGGCTGGACGCTGGGTCCGGCTAAAGCCGGACGCTACCGTCGAGCATCGATGCAATATATCGTCGGTAGTGTCCGCCTTCAGGCGAACCACAATAATCTTCAAATGGAACCCGACGTTGTTTGCGGAATGCAGGTAGATCCTCTAACCGCAAAGTGGACGAGCGAGCTCGACGGCCGCACGTACTACTTCTGTGGCAAAGGGTGTAAGGCGAAGTTCGACGCCGAGCCTGCGCGATATCTAGAACCACGAACCCCAGAACCACGAACCCCCGAACCGCCAACCGTCGAACCACCGGAGACCAAATGGACGTGTCCGATGCACCCGGAAGTGATTCGCGATGCGCCGGGCAGTTGTCCGATTTGCGGCATGGCCCTCGAGCCGATGACCATCACGGCCGAGGAGCCCGAGAACGAAGAGCTGCGCGACATGACGCGGCGCTTCTGGGTGAGCGCCGTGCTCACCGCGGCCATCCTCGCGATCGCGATGGGAGGATTCGGGCTGCAATGGCTCGAGCTCGCGCTCGCGACGCCCGTTGTCTTGTGGGGCGGCTGGCCGTTCTTCGTCCGCGGCTGGCAATCGGTCGCCAACCGCACGCTCAACATGTTCACGCTCATCGCGCTCGGCGTCGGAGTCGCCTATGCGTACAGTGTCATCGCGACGCTGCTGCCTGGCATCGGCCTGATCGGCGTCTACTTCGAAGCCGCGGCGGCGATTGTCACGCTCGTTCTGCTCGGGCAGGTGATGGAGCTGCGCGCGCGCAGCCACACGGGTGCCGCGATTCGCGCGCTGCTCGGCCTCGCGCCGAAGACTGCGCGCCGCGTCGGCGCTGACGGTACGGAAGCAGACGTGCCGCTCGAGCATGTGCATCCCGGCGATCGACTGCGGGTGCGGCCGGGCGAGAAGATTCCCGTCGACGGGATGGTGCTCGACGGCACGACCTCCGTTGACGAATCGATGGTCACCGGCGAGCCGATGCCGGTCGGAAAGCACCCGCGCGATCGGGTGATCGGCGCGACCGTCAACGGAACCGGATCGATCATCATGCGCGCCGAACGTGTCGGCAACGAGACGCTGCTCGCGCAGATCGTCCAGATGGTCGCGCAGGCGCAGCGCAGCCGCGCGCCCATCCAGAAGCTTGCCGACGTGGTGTCCGGCTACTTTGTCCCGATCGTTGTCGGCGTCGCCATCGTCACGGCGATCGTGTGGGCGACGATAGGGCCGGAGCCGCGGATGGCGCATGCGATCGTCAACGCGGTCGCGGTGCTGATCATCGCCTGCCCGTGCGCGCTCGGCCTCGCAACGCCGATGTCGATCATGGTGGCGATGGGGAAGGGCGCGACCTCCGGCGTGCTGTTCAAGAACGCGGAAGCGATCGAAGTGCTGCGAACCGTCGATACGCTCGTCGTCGACAAGACCGGCACGCTGACCGTCGGCAAGCCGAAGCTCAATGAAACCAGGTTTGACCCGAGTAGCCCCGTCAAACCTGATTTCTTTCTCGGGCTCGCGGCATCACTCGAGCAGGGAAGCGAGCACCCGCTCGCCGCCGCCATCGTCAGCGGCGCCGCCGAGCGCGGCATACCACTGGCGAAGGCGGAGTCATTTCAGTCCGTCACCGGCAAAGGCGTCGTCGGTCGCGTCGACGGCCACGATGTTGTCCTTGGCAACGCGGCGCTGCTCCAGCAGCACGGCGTGGACGCCGGCGAGTTCGCGCAGGCGGCGGCTGATGCACGGCAGCAGGGACAGACGGTGATGTTCCTGGCGGTCGACGGAAAGATTGCGGGCATCCTTGGCGTCGCAGATCCGATCAAGGAGACAACGCCCGACGCCATCCGCCAGCTTCACGCCGATGGCGTCCGGATCGTCATGGCCACGGGCGACAACCGAACCACCGCTGAAGCGGTCGCCAGGCAACTGAACATCGACCAGGTGATCCCCGAGGTGCTTCCGGATCAAAAGGTGAACGTTGTCAAACGGCTGCAGAGCGAAGGCCGTGTGGTCGCAATGGCGGGCGACGGCATCAACGACGCGCCGGCGCTTGCGCAGGCGCAGGTCGGCATCGCCATGGGCACAGGCACGGACGTCGCCATGCAGAGCGCGGACGTCACGCTGGTGAAAGGCGACCTGCGCGGCATCGCGCGCGCCCGAACGCTCAGTCGCGCGACGATGGGCAACATCAAGCAGAATCTGTTTTTCGCGTTCGTCTACAACACGATCGGCGTGCCGATCGCGGCCGGCGTGCTCTATCCGTTCTTCGGGTTGCTGCTCAGTCCCATGATTGCCGCCGCGGCGATGAGCTTCAGTTCGGTGTCGGTGATTGCCAACGCGCTGCGCTTGAGGCATGCCGACATCTGAGGGCATAGCTCTTGCGACCTCGACGACCTCAGAGAGGTCAGCTATGAAGAGAAACGGGATTATCGCTCTCACGCTCGCCGGACTGCTCGCCGCGGCGGCGGCCTTCGCGCATCATGCGCCCGGATCCCTTGGGACTGTTCGGATTGCCGAGCCGTTGATGGCCGGCGACACCATGCTTCAACCCGGCACCTACGAGCTTCGCGACACGGGTGAACACCTGAGTCCGCTGCCCGGACAATCGCCCGATGCGGCGACGTGGGTCGAGTTCGTCGCCGGCGGAAAGGTCATCGCGCGTGAGGGCGCGGAGATGATGGAGGCGCCGAATCAAACGGTCGGGACGAGCGGCCGTGCGTCGGCGTCGCGCCCGCACATCGAGCATCTGAAGGACAACGAGTTCGTTCGCATTTCGACGTATCGCGACGGCTCGCGGTATCTGATCTACCTGCGGCCGGCTGCGCAGCCTAAGGAATGACGCGAAAGGCGACGAGCGTTCGGCCGGTAGCGGTGGCGAGCTCCAGCAGATAGTCGCCCGCGCCGAGCGGCGCCAGCGCGACCTCCGCCGACTGCCACCGCGATCCGTCCGCATCATCGCGGGTGGCCGCCGTCACGGGAATCGCCATCGCGTTGCCGTTTCGATCCAGCAACCGCGCGGTCACCATCTCCGCGGACGGCGTCGGCACATCGACGCGAAGGCGCTCGCTGCGGCGGAAGCGCAGATCAGCGGTCACGACATCTCTGTTGGCCGTCGATGGTCCGCGGCGATAGAGGATCGCGCCCGTTGCCTGCGGCGCCGCCGGCACGTTGATGCGAAGGACGTCATTCGCGGCTGCCAGCGCCCGCGCGCCTTTCGTTCGGATCTGAAGCTGATAGTCGCCGGGGACCAGAGCGTTGGATGCCAGCGCGATGCGCGCAGCCGTGGCGCCGGCCGCGATCTGCGCGCGTCCTGTCGCCACGGTCTTGCCGGCTGCGTCGAGGAGCAGCGCGTCCGCCTGACCGCCGCCCGTCC
>QHWQ01000384.1 GCA_003222635.1 Acidobacteriota bacterium
CACGCCTGCTGGGCGTCGGTGAAGAACTGTCCGGCGACGAAGTCGCCGCTCAGGCCATAGCCTGCGCGCACCGACGTCTTGCCATCGCCGTTGGGATCCCAGGACACGCCAACACGCGGCTGGAAGTTCATCCAGTTCGTGTCCAGTCCGGCCTTGCTCGGAAAGCCCGCGTCGCCGGGGTAGGTGAACCCGGGTAGCGCATCGGGATACACGGTGCTGCGCGCGTTCGCGAGGAAGGCCGGGGTCGAAAAGTTGTAGACCGCCCCCTTCCGGAACTGCTGCGGGAACCAGGGTTCGTACCGCATCCCGTAGTTCATCGTGATCTTGTCGGAGACGCGCCACGTGTCCTGGCCGTAGACGCCGAAACTCTTCTGCGTGGCGTCGTTCACGAATGGATTCGCCTGCCGGAACTCAAAGGCGATCCCGGCCATGAAGTCCGCCAGCGACAATCCGGTCGCGCCGCCGTTCATGGTGAAGGCGCCGCCCGAGCGCGAATTGGTGCGCGTCTTCCAGTCGTTCAGGGCGAGCGTGCCGCCGAATCCAAACTGGTGGCTGCCGCGGATCTTCGTCAGGTCGTCCGAGAACGCGTAGGTGTGCGGACGGTAATACGAGTCCAACTCGGTCCCGAGGCCGAGGTTGAAGGCATTGCTCACGGAGATCAGCGTGACCTTGTCAACGTAGCTGTAGCTCTTGATTCCGACATCCTCCGGACCGAAGTAGGGGGCGTGGGTGCGGTGCACGTTGGTGTAGTGATACGTAAAGCGCACGTTGTTCACCATCGTGTTGCTCAGCACCATCGTGTCGCCAATCGCCAG
>QHWQ01000410.1 GCA_003222635.1 Acidobacteriota bacterium
TCACCCCTCGCGGGTAACAGGACCAGCCCGATTAGGTACAGCATCAGCGTGAAGAACGCGACGTAGCCGCTCACCGGGTGGAGGACATCCTGCGTGACGGTGCCGAGCGTCACCCCTTCGAACAGCATCTGCATCGCGCGCGTGAAGCCTCCCTGCGCGGGCGTCGACAGCGCCGACAGGACGACGAACTTCGCGACGAAGGCCGAGCCGAAGATCACGAGCACGCTGCGCAGCGCGCGAACGCGATCCGGGGCAGCCGCCATCGTGTTGGCGAGCAGCAGAAGAAACGCGACGTTGAAGAGCACGCGGGGCACGCCGGGGTCGGGCGTGGCCGCGTTGAATGCCTGGGCGGTGGCGAGAAACACCGCTAGCACGATGACGAGGCCATTCAGGTTGGCCAGCATGGACCGCGACGGGTGCACGAGCCGGTCAGGCGCGAGCGCGCCGCATCGTACCAGCAGCGCGAGCAGCAGCACCGACAGCGCGAGTGCGAAGAGAGGAGGCGGCAGCAGCGCCACGCGATCCGAGATGCGAAGGCCGCCGAGGAGCGCGACCGTGAGAAATGTGAGCGGGAGCGCGATCGCTTCGCGGGCCGCGGTCATTTTCGCGAACGCAGGAGCCGGGCCGGATTGAAGTCCGAGGCATCCCGCCGCAGGCCACCCTCGAGCTCCGCCTTCAACTCGTCGCCGCTCCGCATCTGCAGGTCCGCGTCGTCGACGACAATCCGTCCACCGGGCGCGCGCGCGATCGCGCGGTTCACCGCTTCGAGGCCCTGCGCGAACAGCGCGTCGTCCTGATACAGCCGTCCCCATCCCTGGCGGTAGAAGCTGTACGCAACATAGAACTGCGTCCGCGGATCCTGCTGCGCCGGATCGGCGCGTGCAAATGCCGAGCGGGCCGCCGCGAACTCGCCGCGCCTGAAGAACCCGAGCCCATCCTCGAACGCCTGCGAATCGATGCGATAGGACCCGATGCTCGCCGAGAGTCCACCGGCGACCTCAGCCGCGCTTTGCGGTTGCCGCATGTAGAGCCAGCCGATGAAGCTCGCGTAGGTGAGCGCGATAACCAGGCCCATCGCGCGGACCGTCGCATCAGGCATCAACGGTCCATGTTAGTCCGGCATGGCTCCTGCTGTGATGCTTGTCCGGAGGGCAAACAGTGCTGTATTACGCGCTCGTATTTCTCATCGTGGCCCTGATCGCCGGGGTACTAGGCGTCTCCGGCGTTGCAGCCGTGGCCTCGCAGATCGCGTGGGTGTTGTTCGTCATCGCGATCGTGCTCTTCATCGTGCATCTCGTGACGGGGCGTCGTCGCGTGCTCTGACTTCCGCTGTTGAGGTGAAGAAGGCCAGCTGGACGATTCACTCCTTCGAGGGGATGTCTTGCCCCTCCATCAGCCGCGCCTTCTCCGCCTCCGCGCATTCGATCAGCACGGTGTGATACCGCTGGACGCCGTCCTTGATGACGAAGGGGTTGTCTTCGCCGGGCATCATCGTCGAGACCATCCGCGCCTTCATGTAGCCAGAGTCGAACTCCGAGTGGTTCGAGAGCATGACGGTGGCCTTCGCATCCGCCGCGATCTTGGCGAACCGCTTCTGCGTATTGATATAGGCCTCGAACCTCGGCACGCTGCGCGCGAAGTTATAGGCCGTGCCGCCTGAGTAGGCGACGACCCGCGTCATGCCGTGATCCTTCACGGGGAAAATGAACGACAGCGTGCCATCCGTGTGACCGGGCGTCACGTAAATCGTCAGGGTGGTATCGCCGAGCGTGAGCTTCTGCCCGTCGGTCGCGACCATGTCACGTTTGGGATTGCCGCCGGGCAGCGGAGTCCCGTTCAGCATCAAGCCCCAATCCGCTGCGCTCATCACGATGCGCGCACCGAGGTCCTGCAGAATTTTGGCGCCTTCGTCATGATCGCCATGGCCGTGGGTGATGAGCACGTACTTGATGTCGCGCGGATTCATCCCCAGCTTCTTGATGCCATCGACGATCTCCGCTTCCACCGTGTAATGGAATAGCGTGTCGACGACGATGAGTCCGGCGCTGGTCTTGATCACCCACGAGTTGTTTCGCAGGTTGCCGACCCAATAGAGGTTGTCGAAGATCTGGCGGGGCTCCTGATACCACTCGGAGCGCGGAGGCACGCGTTCCTCGCGCGGAGCGGGGGCTGCAGGGGTCAGCCCGTTGACGCCGCCGGCGCGCCGGCGGCCCGCGGCCGCGTCGGCACCGGTCGGCGGGACGATGCAGACACGCGCGAGAAGGCCGGGATAATCCAGGCCGGCCGCACGTTGTGCCGCCGCCAGATGGACGTTGACGGGATCAGCGGTCGGGTCGATTGCGGCGGAAACGCTCGTCAATGCGAACCCGGCTGCCAGGACCAGAGCCACACCCAACTGCGCTTTCATCGCATCTTCCCCTTCCACATCGCCGCGTGTCCGGGCGCGGGGCACCGTGATTGCACCCCATCGCGCGCTGAGGGAG
>QHWQ01000085.1 GCA_003222635.1 Acidobacteriota bacterium
CAGCCGTACGGCATCGTCCAGGTGAACGGGATCATCTGGTACAACGAGTCGGCGATCCGTCCGAACACGATCGTCCGCTTTGATCCGAAGACGGAGAAGTTCCAGAGCTGGATCATCCCCGGCGGCGGCGGCGTCGTCCGCAACATGAGCGTGTTCGCGAACGGCAACATCGCCATGGCGGAAAGCGGCGTCAACCGCGTGGCGCTCGTCGAGACTCCGAAGACCGGCAACGCGCGCGGCACGAAGTAACCGCGCGTTCGTGGGCAGGAAAACCAAGAACCGGCGCGCGAAGAGCGCGCCGGTTGCCTACACACTCCGCTCCACACCCAACTGGCCGCTGCTCGCGCTCAGCATTCTCGGAATGCTGTTGACCGCGTACTTGACGTGGGCGAAGTTCACCGAGAGCGCGGTGCAGGGCTGTACCGTCGGCGGCGGATGCGATGTCGTCCTGACGAGCCGCTGGTCGACGCTGCTCGGCCTGCCGACGTCGATGTGGGGATTTCTCGGCTACGCCGCGCTCGCGGCAATCGCGTTCGTGCGCCGCGAGGACCAGCACCGATCATGGGCGTGGACCGTCGCGGTCTTCGGCGTCTGCTACAGCGTCTACCTGACGATCGTCTCGCTCACGGTTCTCCACTCCACGTGTCCGTACTGCCTCACGTCGCTGACGCTGATGTCAGCCATCCTCGCGCTCGTGCTGGCGCAGGGCCCCTTTTCGGTGGCGCGCCGCTCGTGGCTCGGACTCGCCGGCCGCGTGGCGGTGGCGGCCGTGGTGATCCTCGCCGCGCACGCGGTCTACACCGCTCCGCAGGAGGAGCCGACCGGACCGGAAGATCCGAAGGTCCGCGCGCTGGCGGAGCATCTCAAGGAGAAAGGCGTCCTGTTCTATGGTGCGTCCTGGTGTCCGCATTGCCAGGAGCAGAAGCGCCTCTTCGGCGCGTCGGCGAAGCGCCTGCCGTATGTCGAATGCAATCTCGCCGGACCGAATGCGCCGCAGGCGTCAGCCTGCACGCAGGCGGGCGTGGATACCTATCCCACCTGGTTCATCAATGGCCGCAGGTATGCGGTCGGGCAAGTGTTGAGCCTGGCTGAACTCGCCAACGCAACCGGTTTTCCGGACGCGGCCAGCTTCAGGGCCGAGTAGGTTCGTGGTTCGGCGGGTTCGCAGGTTCGATCAGTCGCGAGTGAGGTGAGTCATGCGCGTACCATCGATCTCCGCCTGCATGGCCGTGCTCGTCATGGGGTGTGGGGGCAACAACACCGCGACTACTCCAACTTCCGCCACCATTCCAACTCCGACAGCGCCCACCGCCCCGGTTGCCCTGTCGGTCATATTTTCCGGCCGCGTCGTTGATTACCGAACCGGCGCGCCACTGCCTTCAGCGAGCGTATTTATGTCGCCGGCAAACACTCATACTGACGCTGACGGGCGCTTTACTGCCACCGTACCCAACCCAGGGTCGTATAGCGTGTACATCAACGCACGCGCTGCTGGCTTTGTTTACGTCACAGGCCCAGCCTCTCGCGGCGACGTGCTTGTCGACACCGGCACCTGTATCTCTCGTTACGGCGTGATCATCGACAATACGACGCTTCAACCGATCAGCGGTGCGAAGGTCACCATTGGACCGGGCACAAACATCGGTAGTTGTTCTACGAGCGGATCGGATGGATGGTATCGATGCGATCTCGGATGCCCGTCGACGAATGTACCGGGCAATACCACCGTGCTCGGCGTGACGTACCCCGATTACGAACTGTGGACGAAATTAGAGGGGAGAGGCATCGGGGGTGTCCTCAGGACGGATGTTGCTCTCAAACATCGTTAGCCTCAGTAGCGCGTTCGCCGTCGAACCGACGAACCCTCGAACCTACGAACCCCGAACCGCCGATTCCATCGCCACGGCCGGCGCTGTCCCGGGCTCCTCGGCGTTGGCGCGGACTCTCCTTGGGCGGCGGCGCGTCAGCCACAGCCGCGCGTTCTCGATATACACGTAGTAGACCGGCGTGATGTAGAGCGTCAGCAGCTGCGACACGATCAGGCCGCCGACGACCGCGAGCCCGAGCGGACGGCGCGACTCGGCGCCCGCGCCGAGCCCCAGCGCAATCGGCAGCGTGCCCACCAGCGCCGCCATCGTCGTCATCATGATCGGCCGGAAGCGGACGAGACACGCCTCGTGAATCGCGTCGCGCGCCGACAGATTGCGCTCTCGCTGCGCGGCAACGGCGAAGTCCACCATCATGATGCCGTTCTTCTTGACGAGCCCGATGAGCATGATGACGCCGACAAACGCATACAGGCTCAGTTCCGACTTGAAGAGGAGCAGCGTGAGGAGCGCGCCGAACCCCGCCGCGGGCAGGCCGGAGAGAATCGTCAGCGGATGCGTGAAGCTCTCGTAGAGGACGCCGAGCACGATGTAGATGACGACGATCGCCATGAGAAGAATCAGGCCGAGGCCGCGCAGCGAGTCCTGGAACGCCTGCGCGGCGCCCTGGAAGCTCGTGGTGACCGTTGACGGCAGCGTTGCCGCCGCGGTCGCCTGAATCTCCGCCACCGCGTCGCCGAGCGCGACTCCCGGCTTCAGGTTGAATGAGATCGTCACCGACGGCAGCTGGCCGGTGTGCGCGACGTTGAGCGGGCCCACGTCGGTTGTGACCTTTGCCAGCGTGTCGAGCGGGATCAGGCGGCCGCCGGCCGCGGCCGCGCGCACGTAGAGCATCGAGAGTGCCGCGGGGTCGCGCTGGAACTCCGGCGCGACCTGCATCACCACCTGATACTGATTGTTCGGCGCGTAGATCTGCGACACCTGACGCGTGCCGTACGCGTTGTTGAGCGCGGTCTCGACCTGGTTGACCGTCAGGCCGAGCGCTGAGATCTTGTCGCGGTTCATGTCCACGCGGATCTGCGGGTTCTTCACCTGCAAATCGCTGCTCACGTCCTCGAGTCCGGGAATCTGCCGGACCTTGTCCTCGAGCGCCGGCGCCCACTTGTAGAGTTCGGTGGTGTCCGTGTCCTGCAGCGTGAACTGATACGGGCTGCGCGCGCCCTGCTGCCCGCCAAGGTTGATCGGCTGCGGCATGTTGATGAAGACGCGCAGGCCGGGCACCTGCGTGACCAGCGGACGGAGAGACGTGATGACCTCCTGCGCGGTCTGCGTGCGCTCGTCGCGCGGCTTGAGATCGATGTTGACGTTGCCGCGGTTGCCGAAGACGAAGTTGGACAGACCGTTGATGCTCGGGTTATGGCCGATGATCTCGGCGATCTGCTGCTCCTTGCGCACCATGTCGTCGAAACCGATGCCCTGGATGGCCTCGGTCGACACGTTGATGCGCCCGACGTCCTCGTTCGGCAGGAAGCCCTTCGGAACGAGCGTGAACAGATACGCGGTCGCGCCGATGAGCACGATCGAGATCGCCATCGTCAGGGCATGGAAGCGGAGGCTCTGGCGCAGCGTGATGTCGTAGAACCACCGCCACGCGTCGAACATGCGCTCGGTGATGTTGTAGAACCAGCCGTGATGCTGCTCTTCGGGGGGCGTGAGGAAGCGGCTGCAGAGCATCGGCGTCAGGCTGATGGACACGAAGCCGGAGACCAGGATGGCGACGGCGATCGTCACCGCGAACTCGTTGAGCAGCCGGCCGACGATGCCGCCCATGAACAGCACGGGGATGAAGACGGCGACGAGCGCCAGCGTCATCGAGACGATGGTGAAGGCGATTTCCTTCGAGCCTTCCATCGCGGCGCGCATCGGCCCCTTGCCCATCTCCATGTGCCGCACGATGTTCTCGAGGATGACGATCGTGTTGTCGACGATGAAGGCGACCGAGAGGATGAGCGCGAGCAGCGACAGGTTGTCGAGGCTGTAATTGAGCTCGTACATCACCGCGAAGGTCGCCACCAGCGACACCGGCAGCGTGAGGCTGGGAATGACCGTCGCCGAGATGTTGCGCAGGAACAGGAAGATGACCAGCACTGCCAGCCCGATGGTGAGCAGCAGCGTCATCTTGATGTCCTGCACCGACTCGCGGATGGCAATCGACCGGTCGCTGCGGATGTCGAGCGTGATCGACGGCGGCAGCTGCGCGCGGAACTCCGGCAGCAGCGCCTTCACCGCGTCGACAACCGCGACGACGTTGGTGCCCGGCTGCTTCTGCACCGACAGCGAGATCGCGCGCTCGCCGTTGAACCAGAACGGCGACTTGTCGTTCTCGATGCCGTCGTAGACGTGGGCGACGGCGTCGAGCCGCACGGGGTTGCCGTTGCGGTAGGCGACGATGGTCGACGCGTACTCGCGCGCGCGCAGCATCTGCCCGTTGGCGAGGATCGTGTAGGTGTGATCCGCGCCGTAGATCGTGCCGGTCGGCAGGTTGACGTTCGCCGACTGAATCGCCGACGCCGCTTCGTCGATGCCGATGCCGTGCGCCGACAGATTGCGCGGATCGAGATCGACGCGCACCGCGTACTTCGCCGCCCCGCCGACCTGCACCTGCGCCACGCCGGGCACCGTCGAGATGCGCTGCGCGATGGTGGATTCGGCGTACTCGTCCACCTGCGACGAGGGCAGCGTGGACGAATACAGCACGAGCTGCATCACCGCATCGTCACCGGGATTGACCTTCTGATACGACGGCGGCGCCGGCATCTGCGTCGGCAGCTGCCGCGACGTGCGCGCGATCATCGACTGCACGTCGGCGGCCGCGGCGTCGATGTTGCGACTCAGGTTGAACTGCAGGACGATGTTCGTAAAGCCGAGCGAGCTCGTCGAATTGATGGAGTCGAGGCCGGGAATGGTCGCGAACTGTTTTTCCAGCGGCAGCGCGACGGCCGCCGCCATCGTCTCGGGGCTGGCGCCCGGCAGGTTCGCCTGCACCCGGATGGTGGGGAAGTCGATCGTCGGCAGGTCGCTGACCGGCAGCTGGCGATAGGCCATCGCGCCGAACACCATCAGCCCGAGCACGATGAGCGTCGTGGCAATCGGGCGCTTGATGAACAGGGCCGACAGGTTCATCGCGTCGCCGCCTGCGAGGCATCGGGCTGCGACGCGTCGGACTTCACCTTGATGCGGCTGCCGGCGACGAGCCGCAGCTGGCCGTCGGTGATCACCGTCTCGCCGGCCTTGAGGCCGTTCTTGATGATGCTTTCCTCGCCCGCCGCGCGATCGACCGTCACCTGGCGGAGATCGACCGTCTGGTCGGCCTTGACGACGAAGGCGAAGTCGCCCTGCTGACCCGCCTGGATCGCGGCGGTCGGCACGACCACCGCCGAATCGGTCTTCAGCGTCACGACGACATTGACGAACTGTCCCGGCCAGAGCCGGCGGTCCTCGTTCGGAAACGATCCCTTGATCTTGATGGTGCCCGTCGTCGCATCGACGGCGTTGTCGATGAACGTGATGTGACCCATCGACGGCACGGTCTCGGACGGCGCATTGGCCTCGACGCGCAGCGTCCGCTCGGTCAGATAGCGCTTGAACGCGGGCAGCTGTCCTTCCGGGATGCCGAAGGAGACGTTGATGGGCGCGATGCGGTTGATGACGACCAGCGGCGTCGCGTCGTTGGCGCGAACCAGGTTGCCGGGGTGGACGATGAGCGCGCCCGTGCGCCCCGCGATCGGCGCCTTGACCGTCGCGTATTCGAGCTGCACCTTGGCGTTTTCGACCGCCGCGCGATCCGCTTCGACCGTGGCATCGAGCGCGGCGGCGGCAGTCGCCTTTGCCTGCAGCTCCTGGCCGGACACCAGGCCTCGGCCGGCCAGCGTCTGATAGCGCCCCGCCTGCGTCCGCGCGTCTTCCGCCTGCGCGAGATCGCGCGCGAGATTCGCCTGCACCTGCTGCAGCGTGGCCTCGAGCGGCCGCCGATCGAGCGTGAACAGCACCTGGCCCTCGGTGACGTCGTCTCCCTCGGTGAAGTTCACCGAGGTGATGGCGCCCGTGATCTGCGCGTGCACGGCGACCGTGGATTCGGCTTCCGCCGTCCCGATGACCTGAATCTCGAGCGGCATCGCCTTCTGGACGACCGGGGCGATCGTGACGAGCACGGCGTCATCCACGGTGGCGCGCGCGGCCTGCACCGGCGCGGAGGGACTCGAACAGCCCGCGGCCAGGATCGCCGCCGCCATCGGCATCGTCATCGAGAGGCGTGCCGCCCACGCCGGGCGTTCACGCCGCCGTAATTGCATTGCCATGCTCCTCGGTCGTTGGCCGCGAATCGGCCTGTGATTGATCGACATCGTCCCTCACGTGCATCGGCAGCTCGAGCGACACGACGAAGCCGCCGCCGTCGGCGTTGGCGGCCGTCGCCGTCCCGCCGTGTACCTCGAAGACCCGGCGCGTAATCGCCAGGCCGAGCCCCGTTCCGCTCGGCGTGCCTTCGGCCTGCGGACCACGATGGAACGGGACGAACAGGCCCGGCACCACCTTGTCCGGAACGCCCGGGCCGTGATCGCGAACGGTCACGAGAACGGTCGGAGGCACGGCCGCATCGCGCCGCTCGACGGTTACCTCCACCCGCGTACCGTCCGCGGTGTGGCGAACCGCGTTGCGGACGACGTTTTCGACCGCCCCGCGAATCATATCCTGTGCGCCCAGGACCGGGCAGTTCCGCTCGCCGGTCACCTCGACGACACAGCGCCGCGCACGCGCCTCGTAGTCCGCGTCCATCGCCACTTCATCGACGATGGTCGCCAGGTCGAACACGATGCGCCGTTCGAGCCCGACGCCGCTGTCGACGCGCGCCATCGTCAGCAGCTGTCCGATGAGCGTGTTGAGCCGATCGGTTTCGAGCTCGATGCGATCGAGGTGCTCCTGCGCGCCGGACGGGCTGTGGCGGCGCGCGAGACCGAGCGCGACGTTCAGCCGCGCCAGCGGCGAGCGCAGCGCGTGCGACACGTCGGACAGCAGATGCCGCTGCGCCGTGACGAGGCGTTCGATGCGGTCCGCCATGCCGTTGAAATCGCGGCCGAGGTCCGCCAGCTCGTCGCCCCGGCTCAGGACGTCGCGATCGATGCGTGTCTCGAGCTGCTCGCTGGCGAGCCGTTTGGTGGCGGAGCGAAGCCGGTCGATCGGCGCGGCGATGTGGCGCGCGAGCACGAAACACAGGATGCCGGCGACGCCGACGACCGCCGCAAGCCTGATGACGGACGCGCGCGTCGGCCGGCCGCCGCTGAAATCCGCATCGACGAGATCGAGCAGCGATCGCGAGAGCACCGAGGGCGGCGGGAAATCGACGACGACGACGTACGGCGTGCCGTTGGCGTCGAGAACACGCTCGGCGACGATGCGCTCGGCCGCATCAACGCGCTGCGTCCATCCCGGCGACTGCATCAGGCCCTCGACCATCGCGCGCACCGGCGCGGACGCCTGCCGATCGAACACCTCGCGGCCGCTGCCGTCGAACATGTAGTTGAGCACGCCCGGATCGGCTTGAAACGATCCGACGTACTCTTCGAGCGCGCTGCTCCCCTGGGTCCGCAGGATGTGCGTCTCCTGGCGCGCCCACAGGTCCACGCGCGGGCCGTACTTCTCCTGCCAGAGCCGATCGTCCTGCGCCCGCGAGTGCGTCAGCTCGGTCAACCCGATGAGCGTGCCGCTGACCACGACGACGCCAAGCCAGAACCAGAGGAAGACTTTGATGTGCAGGCGCATCTATTTCTTCAGGCCTTGCGGCAGATGACGGACGGCGTACTGGTAGCCGATGCCGCGCACCGACTTGATCCGCTCGAAGCCGTCGGGCGCGGGACCGAGCTTGCGGCGCAGGTTGCTGACGTGCGTATCGATGCTGCGGTCGAAGGGGGAGAACGGGCGGTTGAGGACGGTTCGCACGAGCTCGTCGCGCGGAATCACGCGTCCGGCGCCCTGCAGCAGCGCCTCGAGCAGGTCGAATTCGACGGTCGTCAGTTCGATGGCCTCGCCGCCGCGGTGGGCCATCCGCGACGCCTTGCTCATCGACACGTCGTCCACCGTGAGATCGCCGGCGCTTCGCGCGTCCGTGGCGGCGGCCTCGCCGCCGGAGCGCCGGAGGATCGCCTCGATGCGCGCACACAGCTCGCGTGGATTGAAGGGCTTCGGCAGGTAGTCGTCGGCGCCCATCTCGAGGCCGAGGATGCGATCCTGCTCGTTGCCCCGCGCGGTCAGCATCAGGACGGGCATGCGCGATCGCGCCCGCAGCTGCCGCAGTACCTCGAACCCGCGCACGTCGGGGAGCATCACGTCGAGCACGACGAGCGCGTGATCGCCGGAGAGCGCACGCTCGACGCCTTCGACGCCGCTGTGCACCGCCTCCACGTCGTAGCCCTCGGGTACGAGGTACTCCGACAGGAGCTGGCAGAGCTCGGCATCGT
>QHWQ01000144.1 GCA_003222635.1 Acidobacteriota bacterium
CGGCGGCGGCGGCCGTGGCGGTCGCGGCCGCGGCGGCCAGCAGTAGTTTCGCCGGGTCTGGGTTAGTAGTTGGTGGTTTGTGGTTAGTGGTTAGCGACCAACCACCAACTACCAACTACCAACTACCAACTAATCAAACCCCTCCACGGGCGGCGTGCCGCGCGTGTGAAATGAGCTGACCGTCTGCAGGCCCCACGCCTGCCCTTTCGCGCGCTCCGCCTCCGTCCACACAATCGGCTTCCAGTCGGGATCGAAGATAAGGTAGCCCCCCGCGCCGATTTCGAACCGGTTGCCGCCGGGCTCGAAGCAGTAGAGGAAGAACGTCTGCCCGATGTTGTGCTTGTGCGGGCCCGTTTCAATCGGCACGTCCGCATCGCGCAGCACGTCGGCCGCGCGCAGCACGTCCTCGCGGCTGTCCATCATGAACGTGACATGGTGCAGCCGGCCTGACGCGCCGGTCTTGTCGCGCGTGATCGCCACGTCGTACGACTTGTTCGTCGCCGACAGCCACGCGCCCGCTTCGGTGCGGTCGTCGAGGATGATCTGCTCGGTGAGCCGGAGGCCGAGACGCTGTTGGAAGAACTCGCGCGTCGGCGTGACGTCGCGCGCCAGCAGGTTGATGTGATCGAGGCGCCGCGGCGCGATGCCGCGCGGCACGTAGCGCTGCGGCTGGTTCTTGAACGCCGTCGCAATCGCGGGCGTCGCGGTGAAGCGTTCCGTCTGCCAGTACAACTCGATGGCGTGACCGTCCGGTGTCGCCACGCGATACGCCGGCCCGTGGCCGACGTCTTCGGTCCACTCGCCGGTGAAGCCATGCTCGCCGAGGTGCGTCACGAGTGCCTGGAGCGTCTCCTCGTCACGGGCGCGGAGACCGAGATGCCCCAACCCCGACGTCGCATGCGCGGTCAGCTTCAGCGTGTGCCGCTCGTAGTCGCCCCAGGCGCGCAGATACACCGAGTCGCCGCTGCGCGCGGTCTCGTGCAGGCCGACGACGGATGTGAAGAAGTCGAGGCTCGCGTCCGGGTTGGGCGTCCGCAGCTCGACGTGTCCGACATGCGCGACGTCGCCGAACCGCGGGAAGCTAGACATCAACCACCGATTGGAGCAGTGACTTGGGAGTGCGCTGCCGGCGCGCGGTCGCTTCGGCCATCAGCGGCTCGATGCCCGCCGCCCGAAGCATCGACGCCACCTCGTCCATCTCGTGCGCGCGGCGCTCGCCGTGCTCGAGCACGCGGCCGATCATGTAGCGCGCGGTCTTCCGCCAGTCGATGCCCGGATAGCTCTCCCTCAGCGAGTCGTAGACGCGATCGGCGGCGCCATGTTCGCCGGCCGCCAGCGCGCATTCGACCATGAGCGCTTCCAGCCCCTTGATGACGATGCTGCGGCACATCTTCACGGCGGCTGCGGCGCCGATGGCGCCATCCATCACCTCGAGGCGCATCTCATAGCGCGACAGCGCATCGACAAGCGCCGGGGCAGACGGTCCGTTGAGCAGCATCGGCACGCGATGATCGGCTCCCGCCACGGGCGCCATGATCGACCCTTCGACGAAACGGCCCGCGCCTTTCCCGATGGCGGATGCGACCTCGCCTTTGGTCGCCGGTGAAACGGAATTCAGGTCGGCGTAGAGATGGTCCGCGCTGAGATCGCCAGCGATGCTTTCGGCCGCTTCGCGCGCTGATGCGGCGGTGACGACGGAGAGAATCACGGCGGCGCGGCGCGCGAGCTCGCGCGGCGTCTCGACGAGACAGGTGACGGTCTCGGCCGCCCGCGCGCGGATGCGTTCGCCGGTGCCGTTCCGCTGCTGCGCGTTGATGTCGAAGGCGACGAGCGACTGTGCGCCCGCGCTCCTGAGACCGCGCGCAAGATGAAAACCGGCTTCGCCGAAACCGAGAAATCCAATCATCGGACTGGCGGCGTCCATCCCGCCGGCGCGCGCACCGTCGCCAAGTCGAGCGTCCCGAGATTGTCCTTCGTCGCCGTCATGAGCCCCGTGAACATCACCGGCGGCACGGACTTCTTCTCCAGATAGTCAATCGCCGCCCGCACGCCCCACCGCCCCATCGTCACCGGCTGCTGCAGGACGGAGGCCGAGATCACGCCGTCGCGAATGAACTTCTCGGTGTCGATTTGGAAGTCCGTGGCGGTCATCACAATCGATCCCGCCTTGTGCGCAGAGACGACCGCCTGCGCCGCGCCGACCGCCGTCGAGTCCGCGCCATTGTAGACGCCGTTGATCTGCGGGAACGTCTGGAGAAAGTCTTCCATCAGCCGCAATCCATCGGCCGGTGTGGACTGCGAGTACTGTTCGCCGAGAATCTTCACGGTCGGATACTTCGCCGCGATCTGCTGCCGGAACGCATTGCCGCGGATCTCGGCCCACGACGTGCCCGGCGCGCCGCGCAGCATGACGACGTTGCCGCCGCTCTTCAGGCGCTCGCCCATGAAGTCGGCCTGCATTCTGCCGATGACGTCGTCATCGGAGCGGATGCGCGTCACCACCTTGTCGCTGTCGGTCATGACGTTGACGTTGATCACCGGGATGCCCGCCGCGACCGCGGCTTCGACCGCGCCGACGGTGCCGGGACCGCTGATCGCCGCGATGATGATCGCGTCCACTCTGCTGGCGACGAGGTCTTCCATCTGCGAGACCTGCTTATCGAGATGTTCATAGCCGCCGGCCTCGAGCAGCGTGATTTGCGCGCCGAGCTGCTGCGCCTCGTCGATGTAGCCGTACGCCTGGCCGACGTAGTGCGGGTTGGCGAGATGCGGAATGGAGACGCCGATGCGATAGCTCTTCGCTGGCTTGGCGGGTCTCGGGTATTCCGTCACGGCATTCGCCGCGCTCACGGGCGCGGACGAGGCCGCAGGTGGCTGCGTGCCGCCTCCGCATCCCGCCATCATCAGCGCGACGACACTGGCCGCGGCGCATCTACGAATCAGGTTGTCCATGCATTTCTCCGTCACTGACGGCGCTCACGAGCAAGGTCGATCCACACAGCGCCGACGATGATCGCGCCGATGACAATGTTCTGAATGTACGAGGAGACCTGGACGAGGTTCAGGCCGTTGCCGAGAATACCCAGCACCAGCACGCCCATCAGCGTCGTCCAGACGCCTCCCACTCCACCACTGATTCTGCCGCCGCCGATGACGACCGCGGCGATCGAATACAACTCCTGGACTTCGCCGAGCGTCGGCTGGCCGGAGATGACCCGGGCGGTCAGGATCACGCCGGCGACGCCGGCAAACAGCCCGCTCGTGATGTACACCAGCATCTTATATTTCGCGACGTTGATGCCGGAGAGCACCGCCGCCTCCTCGTTGCTGCCCATCGCATACACGTAGCGGCCGAAGCGCGTGCGGCTGAGAATGACGTGCGCGAGGGCGAACGCCACGATGGCAATCACCGTCGGGATCGGGAACGGACCGAGATAGCCGGCGCCGAGCGTGAGGAATTCGCGCGGCAGGCCGGCAATCGGCAGGCCGCCGCTCAGCACCAGCGCCGCGCCGCGGGCGGTGACCAGCATGCCGAGCGTGGCGATGAAGGCGGGAACGCGCGCTCTCGCGATGATGAGGCCGTTGACGAGCCCCGCGAATCCGCCGGCCAGCACGCCAGCGCCAATGCCAAAGGCGAGGCCAAACTCCTTCATCCGCTGCGCGCAGACCACGCTGACGAGCGCGAGCAGCGAGCCGACGGAGAGGTCGATGCCGCCGCTGAGAATCGCAAACGTCTGCCCGAGCGCGAGAAGCGCGAGAATCGACATCTGGCGCGAGACGTTCGCCAGGTTCGTCACGCTCCAGAAGTTCGGATTGATCGCGCCGAAGACGATCGCCAGCCCGACGATCACGGCCGGCATGCCGATACGATTCCAGGGAATTCTCCGCAACGCTACGCCGCGCCTCGAAGCGCGCAGTTCAGGATCTTCTCTTCCGTGGCTTCCGCGCGCGTGAACTCGCCGCAGATGCGCCCCTCGCGCATGACGAGAATACGATCGCTGAGGCCGAGAATCTCGGGCAGCTCGGACGAGATCATCACGATGGCGGCGCCGCGCGAGAGCAGCTCGCCCATCAGGCGATAGACCTCGATCTTGCCGCCGACGTCGATGCCACGCGTCGGCTCGTCGAAGAGAAACACCTCGGCATCGGTGTTGAGCCACTTTGCGATGACGACCTTCTGCTGGTTGCCGCCGCTCAGATCACGCGCCCGCTTCTCGAGATCCGGCGTCGCCACGCGCAGCGACGAGATGAACTGCTGCGCGCGCTGCCTCTCACGCCGCAGGCTGAGGAGGCCCATGCGTGAGAACCGCTCGAGCGCGCTCAGCACGACGTTCTCGCGCACGGACAGCAGCGCGAAGATGCCCTGACGCTTGCGGTCCTCGGGGATGAGCGCGATGCCGCTGGCAATCGCGTCGGCCGGCGTGCGCACCTTCACCGGCCTGCCGCGCAGCAGGATGCGGCCGCCGTCGATCGGATCCGCACCGAAAATCGCGCGGGCGGTCTCGGTGCGCTTCGATCCAACCAGGCCCGCAATGCCGACGATCTCACCGCGACGGACGCTGAAGCTCACGTCGTGCAGCACACCCTTCCGCGTGAACCCTTCGACGCGCAGCAGCTCCTCGCGCGGCTCGACCGCGATCTTCGGGAACTTGTCCTGCAGATCGCGGCCGACCATCAGCCGGATCATCTCGTCGATCGTCGTCGACGCGACCGGCACCGTGGCGATGTACGCGCCGTCGCGCAGGATCGTCGCGCGGTCGCAGATCGCCTTCACCTCGTCGAGGCGATGCGACACGTAGATGACGGCCACGCCGCGGCGCTTGAGGCGATCGATCGCCTCGAAGAGCCGCTCGATCTCGTGCGCGGTCAGCGTCGCGGTCGGCTCGTCCATGATGATCAGCCGCGCGTCGAGCGAGAGCGCCTTCGCGATCTCCACCATCTGCTGCTGCGCGACGCCGAGATGCTTCACCTTCGCATCTGGCTCGATCCGCAGGTCGAGTGAGGCAAGGACGTCACGCGTGTGGCGGATCAGCGCACGGCGGTCGACGATGGCGAGCGGCGCGAAGCGGAGCGGTTCGCGGCCGAGGAAGATGTTTTCCGCGACGGTCATGTCGGGCGCGAGCGTGAATTCCTGAAAGATCGTGCTGATTCCGAGCGCCTGCGCATCGTGGGGAGTGCGGATGAGTGCCGTTTTTCCATCCACGCGGATGTCGCCGTCATCCGGCCGATAGACTCCGGCAATCGTCTTGATCAGGGTAGATTTTCCGGCACCGTTTTCGCCGAGCAGCGCGTGCACCTCGCCCGCGCGCACCTCGAGGTTGACGTCATTCAGAGCGATAACGCCGGGGAAGCGCTTTGAGATTCCGCGCAGCTCGAGAAGAGTCGGCGCATCGGTCATCCGGATCACGGTTGATACTATCGCGAGTGCCGCGCAACTTCTCGCTTCGCACGCACCTGCTCGTACTGGTCATCGGTACGCTGCTGCCCGCGCTCGCCGTCGCGGCGCTGCTCATCGCGCGCGTCATCGATGACAACCGCGTGGCCGCCGAGCAGGAGCTGATGGCCTCCGCGCGCGCCCAGGCCACCGAAATCGACCGCGAGCTGTCCGGCACCATTCGCGCGCTGCAGGGGCTGGCGCAGTCGGATCATCTGACCACCGCCGACTTCGGCGCGTTTCGCGATCAGGCGCTCAGATCGCTGCCCGAGCAGCCGATGTGGTACGCGCTGGTGCTGTCGCGTCCCGACGGCCAGCAGATCATCGATACCGCGCTGGCCGAAGGGGAGCCGCTGCCCGCCGCGGTGGATCCCGACGTGTTCGCGCGCGTCATCACGACGCATCAACCGGTCATCGGCGATCTCCGCATCGGACGAATCATCAAGCAACCTGGATTTCCGGTGTACGTTCCCGTGATCCGCAACGGCCAGGTCCTGTACGTGCTGTCCGCGCTCATCACCTCGAAGGCGTTCGCGGAGGTGCTCAATCGCGAGGCGAAGATCTCCGACGAGTGGGTTCGCGGCGTCGTCGATGCCAACGGCGTCGTTGTCGCACGCTCGCGCGATCCCGAACGCTTCGTCGGCCAGAAGGGAACGCCGGACTTTCTCGAGCGCTACGCGAAGAACAACGAAGGCGTCTACCGCGACCGCGCGCTGGACGGAACAAAGGTGTACGGCGCCTTCAGCCGTGCGCCGGTGTCACGATGGATTGGCGGCGTCGCGGTGCCTGCATCGGTTGTCGATGCGGCGTTCAACCAGTCGATGGCGGTCCTGGGCCTGCTCGGCCTCGCACTGCTTGGTGTCGGCGGCGTCGCGGCATTCGTCATCTCGCACCGCATTGCCGGCGACATCTCCGCCGTCGCCGACGCGGCGCAGGCGGTCGCCCGCGGCGAGCCGCCGCAGCTGCCGCAGTCCGCGGTGCTCGAGGTGCGGCGGTTGTCGGAGGCGCTGGAGCGGGCGAGGCATTTGATCGCGACGCGCGAGCGCGAACGCGACGAAGCCGACCGCGCGAAGGACCATTTCCTCGCGATGCTCGGCCACGAGCTGCGCAACCCGCTCGCCCCCGCGGCGACGGCGCTCGAGCTGATGCGCCGCCGGTATCCCGACGTCGCGACGCGCGAGGTCGACGTCATCGAACGGCAGATCGAGCATCTGACACGCCTCGTCGATGACTTGCTGGACGTGTCGCGTCTGCGGCGGCACGCCATCGTGCTGAAGCGTGAGACGTTCGATGTCCGCGACGCCATCGACCGCGCCGCCGAAATGACCGCGCCGCTCTTCACCGAGCGGCGCCACGAGCTCGACATGCACATGCCGGAACCGCTGATGGTGACCGGCGATGTCGTGCGCCTTGCCCAGGTCTTCGCCAACGTGTTCGCCAATGCCGCGAAGTACACGCCGCCGGGTGGACAGGTCGTCGTCTCCACCGCCATCGAGAACGACTGGGTTGTCGTCGCATGCCGTGACAACGGGATTGGCATGGGCGCGGAGCTGCTGCCGCGGGTCTTCGACCTGTTCGTGCAGGGCGCGCCCGATGCCAACCGCCATCAGGGCGGGCTCGGCCTCGGGCTGGCGCTCGTGCGCGCGCTCGTCGTCCAGCACGGCGGGACCATCGAGGCGCACAGCAACGGCCCTGGAAAGGGAAGCGTCTTCACCATCCGTCTTCCGCTGGTGCGGATCGCGGCCCCGGAGCGCATACTATCGGCCACGAGCTCATCGAAGGAGGCATAAGATGCGCATTCGACCGTACCTCCTGTCGCTCTCCATCCTCGCGGCGGTCTTTGCCGCCGCCGACGCGTTTCCGTCTGACGAGCCGACGAAGGACATCAAGATCATTTCGAGCGCGGGGGCGAGAGCGCTCGCGGACGCCTGTTCCGCGTGGGCGCAGCAGAACAAGCTGGTCGTGGCGATGGCGATTCTCGATTGGGGTGGAAATCTGATCGAGTCGCACGCGATGGAAGGCGCCGCGCCGAACGCCATCGACACGGCGCTCCTCAAGGCGAAATCCGCCTTGCGCTGGCGGCGTCCGACCTCGGAGACGAACAAGATGGTGCGGAATGGCGAGAACCTCGCGCCGACCTTCATGAACGACTTCCCGCAGCCGGGCGCGCTGCCCGTCATCGTCGACGGCCAGGTCATCGGCGCGATGGGCGTCTCGAGCGGCGATGGCGAGAGGTGCGCTCAGGCGGCGATCGATTCGGTCTTCAAGGGAAAGGCGAAGACGACCACGACGACGCGGTAGGAGGCGAGCGCTAGGCAAGCGCTCGCAGGACGACCGCGTGCAGATAGCGATCTCGTCGTCCGCCGGTACGCGGCCACCAGGCGCGTTCTGAACGGCCCGCGCTCCTCGATGCGCAGTTCCTGCGTCGATACCGTGACGACCCGAGAACAAGCCAAGCCATCCGAGCATGCCCATGGTCACGGCGTCCATGAACACCACTCCGATGACAATAACGACGAGATGCAGCCGCCGTACGGGCATGTCGATGCTGGACATCGACGAGGACCAACCGCGACAGACGCAGATGGCGAATGAGCTTTGCGGGCGACAGCCAGATCCATCGAAAGGGCAGGAGGAGCAGGAACGCGAGCTCGTGCGGGTAGACGCCGCGGCCCGCAAACCGCCGCCAGATGCTGCTCGTCAACGCCGGAATGGCAGCAGCATCGGCACGCGGCGCGCATATGCATCGTAGGCCTCGGCGCCGAGCTGATCCCGCAGGAACGTTTCTTCGGTTCTCGCCTTGATGTAGATGCCCGCCTCCAGGATCGTCACGCCCGCGAGCGACTCCACCGTGGCACGCACGCACACCGTGGCGGCGAGGGCGCATAGCAATCCCGTGTAAATCGGATGCCGCACGAACGCGTACGGACCGGTATCGATGATGTGATGGTCCGCCTTGCGCGTGACCGAGCCCGACCAGAGGCGGCCCAGGTGCAGCCGCGCCCACCACATGAAGAGCACGCCGCCCGCCGCGGTCGCCACGAACAGCCATCCGGGAGCGCCGTCCAGGCGCCAGAACCGGATGTCGTAGCGTCTGATGCCGAACACGCCGAACAGCAGCAGCGAGCCGCAGAGCGTCGTCAGGCGATAGGCGGACTGATTCCAGAGCGACGGACGCCTCACCGTGCGGTCGCTCCAGATTGCCGCGGCAAACCACGAGATCAGCCACGCGAACCAGATGTAGTTGGTCGCCTCCAGTGGTGTCATGCGGACCGTCGCCATACTATCGTGGCCATGTCAGACGATGTCCGGATCGTTGCGGCGACCGAGAAAGACACGGCGATCATCCTCCACATGATTCGCGGCCTCGCTGAGTTCGAAAGACTCAGCGATCACGTCACCGCCACCGAGGCCGCGCTGCGCGAGCAGTTATTCGGGCCAAGGCCGGCCGCGGAAGCCTGCCTCCTATACGTCGGCGACGAGCCGGTCGGTTTCGCGGTCTTCTTCCACACGTTCTCGACGTTTGCGAGCCGGCCGGGGATGTATCTGGAAGATCTGTTCGTCGTTCCGAAGTTTCGCAACCGCGGCTTCGGGCGGCAGCTGTTCGCGCACGTCGCGAAGATCGGCGCCGAGCGCGGCTGCCGAACGATGAAATGGGCGGTGCTGCCGTGGAATGAGCCGGCGATCGAATTCTATCGCCGGCTCGGAGCGAACAAAGTTACGGAGTGGGATACGTTCGAGCTCGAGCTCGCTCGCGAATAAGAAACCGGGTGTGATTCCACAGACAGCATCAAACCCGGTTTCATTTACTGCGCGCCGCCGCGACGACCGCCGCCGCCGCCACCCTGACGTCCGCCACCGCCGCCTTGACCACCGCCGCAGCCGCGACCGTAGCAGGGAGCGGGCGCATCGCCGAGTCCGTAGACCTCGTTCGAGTAAATCTTCTGATAGCGGACGCTGTTGCCGTCCTTGTCCACATATCCCATCGACTGCTGGAAGAGGCCCGGCTGCGGGTAGCCCTTCGGGACCGTGCCTTCAGCGATATAGAGCTTGTTCTCGCGCATGCTGATGAAGGCGAAGGTGCGGGACTGATCCGCATTGCTGGTCAGCTGAAGCTCGATGCCCTCGACCAGATCCTCGTGCGCCCAGAGCATGCGTGTCAGCTTCACGTTCCTCTGCAGCATCTCGTTGGCGGCGTGAATGATCGCGCCGCGGATGTCGTGCTTCCAGTAGCCCGGACCGCTGAGATCGCTGCCGATGCACGGCTCGGCGCCCGCGGGGCAGTTCTTCCGCCGCTCGATGCCCTGCGCCTCGATGGCGTTGTAGTCGACGACCGTCATCGAGTAGCGCTCCTTGCCGCGCTCCGCGCTGTAGACGTGCGCGGGCAGCGTGTAGTCGTACTCAGACTTGTAGGTCGTCTCGGTGACCTTCGGCTGCCCTGGAAAATCGATCTTGAAGCCGTCCTGGATATTCTGGTACTCGCTCCAATCCTGGGCGAAGACGAGCCCGGACGCCGACAGAACCAGCGCGAATACGAACGCGATCCTACGCATGAAGCGTCTCCTTCCTGGCGAGCGGCAATTCTATCGCGTCTGCGCGCCGATTTCGGCCTACTTGCCGGCGAGTAGCTCGTCGACGATCCAGCCGGCGCCGTGCACCTCGCGCGCGATCGTCAGCGCAAAGCGGATGTTGGTACTCAGCGCGCGCCCCGCGCCCTCGCTGTAGGCCCAGTCGCTCGCCATCGCCTGCTCGTTGCCGTCGAAGATCAGGCCGACGATCTCGAGCCGGCTGTTCAACGTGGCGCTGCCGGAGTTGCCGCCCGTGATGTCGTTGGTGCTCACGAAATCGACCGGCAGGTTCGCGTAGCGCTGGTTGAACGCCGTGTCGCCAATCCGCGTCCGCCAGTTGACCAGCGCGGCGGGCAACGCGAAATCGCCGCGGTTGCCGCGCGCCTGCGCCAGCGCGAACATGTCGGCGAATTTCGTGGTGAAGGGCACCGCCTTGCCGCCGCTGTTGTAGCCGGCCACCTTGCCGTAGGTGACCCGCAGCGTGAAGTTCGCATCCGGGTACAGGGTGTTTCCCTTCCATAGGACGAGTCCCTGCGCGAACTTCGCGCGGTGCTGGAAGAGCGTCTCGTTCAGCACGCGCGTCCGTGCGCGCCGTTCCTGGATCGTCGGCAGCAGATCGCGCGCGAACACGATCGCCGGATCAGTGGACGCCGTGAACGTGGCGGCAGCCGCGTCAACAAGCATCTTGCGCACGTCGGTTTTGGCGACCGTCGACGCGCCGGTCACGGCGCGGGCCAGCGCGCGGGGATCAGAGGTGCCCGCCCGCCGCACGAGCGACTGCACGGCCGGCACCTGGCGATCGGCGGGGAGCTTCAGCGCGCGCTCGAAGCCGATGGCGAGTACGTCTTCCTCGAGGCCGGACACGAGCGGCTCGTCGACCGTCAGCGCCTGGCGCACGTCGTTCCAGAAACGCTCCTGGAACTGCGGGTCGCGGTCGCGGTCCGACGGTTTCGCGCGTTCCTGCGCGAACTCATAGAGCGTGGTGGCGTAGCTGACGACCGACGCCTTCTCCAGCCAGTCGAGCGCCGCGTCCAGATCCGCGTTGGCCTCGACAGTGGTGGCGTACAGCTTCTTGTGATCCGCGAACAGCGTCTCGTACTCCTTCACCAGGTCCGGCCGCCTCGTTCTCAGGAACTCCATGAACTGTCGCTCGCGCTCCCGCTGCTGTTTGACGACGTCGCTCGACTCGAGGGCCGCGAGCACGTCCTGCGTGTACTTCAGCGTGTTGGCCAGCCCGAAGATGCGTTCCTGCAGCAGCACCTGGTTCTCGGGCTTCTCGGACGCGTACGTGCGCATCAGCGCCAGCTCGGTCTGGAACTCCTGAATCAGCCTCGGCATGCCGCGGCTCGTGTTGTAGACGGCCGACTCGCTGATGCGGTACCGGTTGGTGTTCCCGGGATTGCCGGCGACAAACGTGACGTCTCCTTCCTTCACACCGCCAAGCGTCACGCGCAGGTAGTGCGCCGGGCGATAGGGGACGTTCGCCGCGTTGAACTCGCCGTGCGAGCCGTCCCTCCCGACGTAGGCGCGCAGGATGGAGATGTCGGACACGTAGCGGGGAAAGCGGAAGTTCATCTCGTCGCCGCCGAAATAGCCAAGCTGCTTCTCGGGCGCGTAGACGAGCCGGATGTCGTTGAAGTCCTCGTAGACGATCAACTGTGAGAACGCGCCGCTGTTGAAATCCACGACGGAGCACGTGAAGCTGGCGCCTTTCTCCTGTGTGCACGCGCGCTCGATCTCGCCCCGCCTGGCCTGGCGCACCTGCTGGATCTGCGCCATCGACATCCCGGACTTCACGTCGAGGTTCAGCTCGGTGGTCACGTCGCGGCTGCTGCGCTCGATTTGGACGCGGAACCGGCGGCACGGCAGCTCCTCGCTCATCATCCTGGCCGTGAAGCCGCGCTCGATGAGGTTCTCACCGCCCCCTTTTTCCTGTTCGGCGAGGGTGGAGGTGCGGATGCAGTCGAGCGCCACGTGATGATTCGTCAGGATCAGGCCGTTCGGCGAGGCGAACGTTCCGGTGCCTCCCGACGAGATGCGGACAGCCGCGTTCTGCAACCGCTCCAGATCCCGGGGTGTGAGCTTCACGCCGTAGCGGTTCGCGATGGTATCAACCGGCAATTGCCCGATCCGCCACATCCCTTCGTCGGCTGACAGGGTAACGACCGCGAGCGCCACGACGATGACGCACAGCATTCGTGATCTCATGTCGAACTCCTGAAGAGATTCTAGTCAATCGCGCGGGGCGGAGGCCGCGAAAAGGCGCGGGTTCACGTGCCCAATCACGCCTCTCGCGCAGACCGGTGTGATATATTCGAGAATGTATTCATGCCGACGACCATTCACATTCCCGCGGCGTTGCTGAAATCCGTCGATCGCCGTGCCAAGGCGCTGGGGGTCAGCAGGAATCGCCTCATCGTTCGAGCGCTGGAGCGAGCCGTACGTGAGCGCACGGATTGGGCTCCTGAATTCCTCGAGAAGCTCCGCAGCATCGATCAGGAAACGGTGGCCGCCGTAGACGACCTGCTGGCCGACGTCAGGCACGCGCGCCGCTCCAAACTGCCGCACGCGCTGTGAACTACGTCCTGGACACCAACGCGGTGTCTGCGCTCATGAAGGGGAGCGCTGCCGTCGTTGAACGACTGGCGGCCATCACACCAGCCGATGTTGCCGTGCCGCAACCGGTGCTCGCCGAGATCACGTTTGGGATCGAGCGGCTTCCGCGTTCGAAGCGCCGGACCGCGCTGCAGGCGCGCTTTGACCTGATTTGCTCGGAACTTCGACGAGCCGAATGGACCGACGCGGTCAGTCAGGCGTACGGCCGCATCAAGGCCACGCTGGAAAAGCGCGGGACGCGGATCGAGGATTTCGATGCCGCGATCGCGGCGCATCCGCTCGCCGTCGATGCCACACTCGTGACCGCCAATCTCGATCACATGACTCGCATTCCCGGGCTTCGGATCGAAGACTGGGGTCGGTAGCAACAGGGCATCACGCCTGCCGCAGTGCCACCACGCTCTCTAATTCAGCGCGCGATGAAGATCGGAGTACGACCGTACGAGGAGGCTCTCGATTACCGTCCAATCGGGAGCGCTCGCCTCCGCGTCCCGGAGCGCGCCCGCCTGCGCGCGTAAGACGCCGGCGCTCTCGACCGACGGCGTTGGGACCTCGTAGAGCAGGGCATATTCCTGGGCGATGAGCGCCCCGACGTGCTCGGGCGCGTTCTCGCCGGGAATCCGCCGCGCGACCCACCACGCCAGCTCGGCTCGGGCCACGTTGCGTGGATCAAAGCGGGCGCCTTCCCAGTCCCGCACCATCGTGTACGCGACCTCGAGATCCGGCAGCACCTGCTCGTAGTTGGATCGCGCGTTGCCGAACGTTGCCGCCGCGCGTGCCAGGTGGAACGCCTCGCGGACCGAGACCGCCCACGAATAGTGATACTGCTCGCGTAGCATGACGACGAGCAGCGAGAACAGGCGGACATTCTGCTTCTGATAGTACGCCTGCCACATGCGCGTTTCGAGGTTCGCCAGACGGGACGGCTCGAAGTGCCTCATCGATCCGCGCTCAGCTGGCGGACGGAAGAGGACGTACGCGGCTGCTGCCATCACGATGGCGGCGAACGAGAGCGTCATCCGACGGCGCATGAAGGGCGCCTTCATTGCGTATCCACGATCCGAATGAGAACCCTCAGAACGGTCCGAACGAATCGAACGTTTCCAACGTTCCGAACGACCTCACGCCAGAAGATACTTCTGAATCTCGGGATCCTTGAAGCGCCAGAGCACGTTGTCGATGAAGTAGTGGTGGATGTTGATGAAGAGCATCGCCGCCGTGAAGAAGAAGAACATCTGCCACGAGTTGAACGTGCCGAGCGCGGTGTCGATCTCGTTGGGCACGAACTCGAACGCCAGCCAGCCGGCGACGACGATACTGAAGGCGAGGATGGTGCCGCGGATCTCCGGGTTCCTGAGGCCGCGCAGGCGGGTGTCTTCCATCTTGTAGACGAACGCCAGGTACTGCAGCGAGTGGAAGAACGGCGTCAGCAGGAAGTAGAACTCGTACTGACGCGTGATCGGCAGCCACCAGACGTAGAGCGCGAGAAACGGCACCACCATGTTGACGCCCGGCGCCTGGCCGCGCTCCCTGTAGTTCTTCCAGAACACCTCGTAGACGACCAGCACGAACCCCGCGTAGACGAGGAACGTCGTGAGCGGCACGAGGATGTCGGGGAGATCGAACGCGTAGTACTTGAACTGCGAGAAGTTGTTCTGCGCGCCCGAGACATTCGCCGTGACGAAGTTCAGCCACCAGATGCTGAGCAGCGCGTACTTCGTCAGCGTCCGCTGGAACGGCGTGAACCGGTACTTGTCGAAGTAGGCGTACACCATCATGCAGCCGAACACCTGCTTGGTGTAGTGCCAGCCGACCGTGAAGATCATCACGTTGAAAGTGAGGCCGAAGAGCAGGTCGCCGAGCCGCGGTCCGGAGAACGCCTGCGCGTTGGTGCCCAGCCCACGCAGATCGCTCGACAGCATCGAGAAGATCGGCAGCTGTGAGACCGGCGTGCTGTAGTACGCGTAGGCGAACGCGAAGGTTGCAATCAGGGCCGCCGGCACGACCAGCAACTGCCACCAGTGTGCCGTTACGAACGCGCGGCCGCGGCTGTAGGCGAGCTTGTACGAGATGAGGAAGTGCGGGTAGTTGATGAGCAGCGACAACGACGCGGTGGTCACCGTCAGGTTCTTGAAGTGCTGATCAATAGCCCAGGCCGCGCGGAAGCCCTGGGTGCCGAACATCACCAGCCAGGCGAGCAGACTGGCGCCGCCAAGCAGCCAAAAGTCAACAAATCGGGTGGTTAATGCCTGCCGCGGGGCTGCCGTCACGGACGGCGAAAGCCCCTCGACCGCGCTCGGCGCAAGCGTGCTGGTCGTAATTGACACGCGGGTTTACTCCGATAACCTGTAAAGACAGCAGTTTACCAGCTAGTGGAAGAGCCATTCGTACCTCGGCCGGTCCGCGTTTTGAATCCCTGCTTGCCAGCGATGTTGAAAGTCGACCTTCATACCCATACGTCTGACGACCCGGCGGACCGGATTGCCTATAGCACGCTCGATCTCATCGACAGAGCAGCCGAGCTCAGCTATAACGCGCTCGCCATCACGCTGCACGACCGGCGACTGGATCCGGCGCCGTTTCGCGCCTATGCCGCCGCACGCGGCATCGTCCTCATTCCAGGCATCGAGCGCACCATCCAGGGACGCCACGTCCTGCTGCTCAATTTCAGCGGCGCGGCGGAACAGGTGGAGACCTTCGACGACCTCGCGCGGCTCAAGCAGTGCGAGCGCGGCCTCGTGATTGCCCCGCACCCGTTCTTTCCGGCGGGGAGCGCCCTGCGTGGTCTGCTGAGCAAACATGCGCACCTGTTCGACGCGGTCGAATGGAACGCGATGTTCACCCCGCGCGTGAACTTCAATCTGATCGCGGAGCGGTGGGCGCGCCGGCACGGCAAACCGATGATCGGCAACGGCGACGTCCATCTTCTCGATATGCTCGGAACCACCTACTCGCTCGTGGATGCGGAGCCGAACGCGGATGCGATTTGCGCCGCGATTGCCGCCGGCCGCGTGCAGGTGGTCGCGACGCCGCACACGTTCTTCAACGCCGCGTGGCTGATGACGAAACTGGTGGCAAGCACGTTCCTTCCCGGAACCAGTAGAACGAGAACGAGCCGAACGACCCGAACGACCCGAACGATCCGAACGCTCGATATAGACTTGGCGGGTTGAATCCGTCGCTCACCACGCTTCTCCACAACATCCTCACGAGCCGCGTCTACGACGTCGCTCGTGAGACGCCGCTCGACCATGCTCCAGGCCTGTCGCGGCGTCTCGGCAACACCGTCCTTCTGAAGCGCGAGGACCTGCAGCCGGTCTTCAGCTTCAAGCTGCGCGGCGCGTACAACAAAATCGCGCACCTCTCCGAGGCCCAGCGGCGCTGCGGCATCATCACCGCGAGCGCGGGCAACCACGCGCAGGGGGTCGCCTACTCCGCGCGGAAGCTTGGCGTGCGCGCCGTGATCGTGATGCCGCAGACGACGCCAAGCATCAAGGTGGATGCGGTGCGCGCAATGGGCGCGGAGGTCGTGCTGTCGGGCGACACCTACGGCGACGCGAAGACGCACTGCGACACGCTGGTCGGCCAGACGGGGATGACGTTCATCCACCCGTACGACGACCCGCTGGTCATCGCGGGACAGGGGACGATCGGCGCGGAAATCCTGCGTCACAGCCAGGACCATCTCTCGGCCGTGTTCGTGCCGGTCGGCGGCGGCGGTCTCATCGCCGGCATCGCGGGGTACATCAAGGCGCTCCGCCCCGACGTCAAGGTGATCGGAGTCGAGCCGTTCGAGGCCGACGCGATGTATCGCTCCCTCGAGGAACGCACGCGCGTGCACCTCGAGCACGTGGGGCTGTTCGCGGACGGCGTGGCCGTCCGCGACGTGGGGGAACTGACGTTTGCGATCGCGCGCGAAACCGTGGACGAAGTGGTCCGCGTCACCAACGACGAGGTGTGCGCGGCCATCAAGGACATCTTCGACGACACGCGGTCGGTGATGGAGCCCGCCGGCGCGCTGGCGGCCGCGGGACTGAAGACCTGGGTCGAACGCGAACGGGCGAAGGACAAGATGCTCGTCGCGGTGCTGAGCGGCGCGAACATGAACTTCGATCGCCTCCGCTTCGTCGCCGAGCGCGCGGAGCTCGGCGAGGCCCGCGAGGCGCTCATCGCGGTCACCATTCCCGAGCGCAAGGGCGCCTTCCGCGAATTCTGCGGCGCCATCGGCCGCCGCGTCGTCACCGAGTTCAACTACCGGTTGTCCGGCCGCCAGCAGGCGCACATCTTCGTCGGCTTCGCGACGCAGTCGCGCCAGGACGCGGATGCGCTGATCGCGCAGCTGCGCAACGGCGGCTACGAGACGGTTGATTTGACCGACAACGAGATGGCGAAGCTGCACGTCCGTCACATGGTCGGTGGACATGCGCCAGAGGTGCAGAACGAACGGCTCTGCCGCTTCGAGTTCCCGGAGCGTCCGGGCGCGCTCGCCAACTTCCTCGACGCGCTCGCCGGCCGCTGGAACATCAGCCTGTTCCACTACCGCAATCACGGGTCGGACTTCGGCCGCGTGCTCGCCGGTCTCGAAGTCGAAGACCACGACCTGCCGGCCTTCACGTCGTTTCTCGAAGGTCTCGGCTACGAATACACAATTGAGAGCGAGAACCCCGCCTACCGCTTTTTCCTCGGCTGATCGCGTGCGCTGATCCGGGTCAATCGTGTTCCGAAACCGGAACACGCCTTCAAGTGCTTGATGTCGCAGCGGATATCCGAGACCCGTTGCCGCGCGCACACGCCGCACATGTCGCATTCACGCACACGACACTCGCTCGTCGCGAGACATCCGCGATCGCTGTAGCCGCTTAACTCGTTGATCGGCAACGTGATCGACGGGCGGCTCAGCAGTCGGTCTGTCCGTTGCAGTCCCACCGGCGCTTCGTGTGTCACATCGCGGCAACTCGTGGGACGCCGCGCCAAGGAAAACGTATGCAGTTTCGAAAACTCAGTGTTCTGGTGGCGGTATGTGTTGCAGCCGTCGCAGCGTCGACCGCGCCACGCACGCAGAGCGCGCGTCAGCATCGCGCGTCGCTCTCGGACGACCTGACGTCGTTCGTGGCATCGCACTCGACGAAAGCTGCCCGCGTCATCGCGCGAGGCACCGACGACGATCTGCGCGCCCTGGCCGCGCGTCACGGCGTCTCCATCGTGAGAACGCTCGGTGACGGCGCGGTGCTCGAGGCGACCGCATCGCAGATCGAGGCGCTGCGCGCTGAACCGTCGATCGAACACCTCTCGGGTGACCTGGCGGTTGCGGACTTCATGACCGTCTCGAACCAGGCGACGCTCGCCGACAAGACCCGCGCCGGCAAGAGCGGCGGGCTGCTTGGTCTCGGGGGTATCCCCGGGGTGACCGGACAGGGCGTCGTCGTCGCCGTGCTCGACTCGGGCATCTATGCGCACAAGGCGCTCACCGGAAAGATTCTCGCCAGCGTCAGCATGATTGCAGGCGAGACCGCGAACGACGACTACGGCCACGGCACGCACGTCGCGGGCATCATCACCGGCACGGGCGCGTATTCAGGCGGCGTGACGACGCAGTATGCGGGCGGCATTGCCCCCGGCGCGCAGCTGGTCAACGTGCGCGTGCTTGGCGACGACGGCGTCGGCACGACGAGCGATGTGATCGCGGGGATCGACTGGGTCATCGCGCACAAGGCGCAATACAACATCAAGCTGATGAACCTGTCGCTCGGCCACGCGGTGACCGAGCCGATGAGCTATGACCCGCTCTGCGCGGCGGTCAAGCGCGCCTACGACGCGGGCATCATCGTCATTGCCGCCGCCGGCAACGCGGGCAAGCTGCCGGATGGCACGCCGGTGCTCGGCGGCATCGCGTCACCGGGCAACTCTCCATACGCGATTACGGTCGGCGCGACCAACGCGTGGGGCACCGCCGGGCGCGATGACGATACGGTGACCACGTATTCTTCGCGCGGCCCGACCAAGGACGGCTTGGCCAAGCCCGATCTCGTCGCGCCGGGCAACAAGATCATTTCGCTCGAGGCGGCCAACTCCTACATCGTCAATCACTATCCGACGGAGCACATCGCGGGCTCGGGCAACAACGGCTACCTGCGTCTGAGCGGCACCAGCATGTCGGCGCCGATGGTGACCGGCGCGGCCGCGCTGCTGCTGCAGGCGCAGCCGAGGATGACCGAGGAACAGCTCAAGTTCGTGCTGCAGTCCGGCTCGACCTATCTGACGGGCGCCGGCGTCATGGCCGCCGGCGCGGGCAACGCGAACTTCTGGACCTCGCGCCAGATGCAGGCCGACGCGAACCTGCTGACGTCGCTGATCAACATCGTGACGTCGTTGACCAACCTGTTGCTCGATCACACGGGCGGTGCGTCGTTCTCGGACGACGGCCACCTGGCGGACAACCTGTATAACGGCACCGGCCTGCATCTTCTCAGCCTGCTCGACCTGCCGGGGATCATCCTCAACCCGAATTCGCTCGAGAAGGGCAAGCTGAATCTGATTGGCTTGACCAACCCGCTCAGCCTGCTGCCGGCCAAGCGGCTCCTGTATGGCGACGTCTCGTTCTGGACGACCGACGATCACATCGTCTGGGGCGACGACATCACCTCGCCGGAGGGGCAGCACATCGTGTGGGGTGACAACGACCTGACGGACGACTACCACATCGTCTGGGGCGACTCCACGACAGGTGATCCCGACAGCCGGAAATGATCTCGTCCCCCTTTTCGACGCGGCGCCCTGCGATTCGCGGCCTCGACATTCATGTCGGGGCCGTGATCGTTCTCGGGATGGTGGTGATTGCGAGCTCGCTGCACGCAATCATCACCAATCCCCCACCCCTCAACGCGCTGCTGCTGGCGGCGCTCGGGGTGGTCGCGGGCGCGTGTGCCGTGAAAATCCCCGGACTGAGCGTGCTCGTCTCTGCGTCGGACACGTTCTTCATTGCGTCCGCCATGCTGGCGGGCCCCGGCGCCGCCATGGTGGCGATGGCGCTCGACAGCAACCTGCTGCAACGGCGTCGCAAGTCCGGCATCGGCATCCGCCGGCTGCTGTTCAACGCGACGGCGCCGCCGCTGTCGCTCTGGGCGGGCACGAAGGTGTTCCAGTACCTCGGCGGCCACGCCTATGCGACCGGCGCGTCGTCCGAGACGACGACCGTGATCGTTCCGCTCGTCGCGCTGACCGTCGTCTACTTCGGTCTCAACTCCGGACTGACGGCGCAGGCGATCGCCCTCGATACCCGTATGCCGCTGCTGACGGTGTGGCGCCGGCTGTGGCCGCTCGCGGTGAACTACGTCGCGGCGGCATCCGCGGCGTTCTGCTTCGTCATCGTCATGCGCTCGGCGGGCGCGCTGGCGGCCTGCGCCGTGGCGCCGCTCGTCGTCGTCCTGCACCTGACGCTGCGGTCGATTCTGGGACGGCTCGCGGATGCCGAGGAGCACGTGCAGAAGATCGATCGGTTGTATCTGTCGACGATCGAGACGCTGGCGACCGCGATTGAAGCGAAAGACGGCGTCACCTCGGATCACATCCGCCGCGTGCAGAAATTCGCGCTCGGTCTGGCGAAGGCGCTCGGCATCACCGACGAGCTGACGATCAAAGCCATCAAGGCGGCGGCGCTGCTGCACGACACCGGCAAGCTCGCGGTGCCGGAGCATATTCTCAACAAGCCTGGCAAGCTGACGCCCGCGGAATTCGAGCAGATGAAGCTGCACGTCGACGTGGGTGCCGACATCCTCTCGTCGATCGACTTTCCGTATCCGGTCGTGCCGATCGTCCGCGCGCATCACGAGAACTGGGACGGCAGCGGCTATCCGCGCGGGCTGAAGGTCGACGAGATTCCGATTGGCGCACGCATCCTCTCGGTCGTGGATTGCTACGACGCGCTCACCTCGGATCGTCCCTATCGTCCGGCGTTGAGCGATGCGGAGGCGATGAAGATCGTCCTCGAGCGGCGCGGCAAGATGTACGACCCCGAGGTCGTCGACACGTTCGTGCGTGTCTACAAGGAGATCGCCGCCGAGGTGATGGAGCCGGTGGCGCATCAGGACGCGCTGTCGAAGATCGGCCGGGCGATTTCTGCGCCCGCGCCTGGCGCCACCGCGCCGGCGACACCGCTGACCGAGATCCGCGCCGATGCGCCGGACGACATGCTGGCGATCGTCAGCCTCTCCCGCGTGGTGGGTGGCGACGCCACCTTCGGCGATGCGGCGGCGCTGGCGACGGCGCACCTGTCGCGCATCCTGCCGGAGACGACCTGCGCGTTTTTCGTGCACGACGGCGCCTCGGACCGCCTGGTCGCGCGCCATGCCACGGGCGAGCACGCGGCCGCGCTGCGCGGCATGACCGTCGTGATGGGCGAGCGGCTGAGCGGCTGGGTGGCCGCCTGCCGGCAGACGATTACGAACTCGGATGCGGCGCTCGATTTGTTCGATCGCAACATCAAGCTGGGCAACGCGCTCAGCACGCCGCTGATGGACGGTGACCGGATGGTCGGCGTCTTCACCGCGTATGCGGCCGCGCCGCAGGCTTTCACGGAGGATCAGAGCCGCGTCGTCGAGATGATGGCGCCACACCTGGGACGCATCCTCGGCGCCGCGCTGCGCAGCGAGCAGCGGTCGCGCGAGCATCACGAGCCGCGCGTCGCGACGGGCACGCGCGATCTGCGCGTGGTCTTCAGCCGGTAGCGTCCGCCTTCAGGCGGACCTCTTCCCCAGCTTCAACGAAAACACGCGCTCGCGCCGGTGCTCCGCATCGAGCGTCCGGCTGCGTGCGGCGAGCAGATCCGACAACCCGATCATTCCGACCAGTTTCCGATCCATTCCACGCTCGACCACGGGGAAGCGCGTCAGGCCTGTCGACGCCATGCGGTGGACGACGGCGCGCAGCGGCTCGTCCGGGTGCGCCACGACCGGCATCGACTGCGAAATGTCGGCAATGCGCATGGATCCCGGTGCCGTCTGGATGGAATGTTCGAGATGGCTGCGCGCGACGACGCCGAGCAGCCGCTGTTCGTTGTCGACCACCGGATAGAGCCGCTGGCGCCGGCGCGGACGCGGTGAGTCGCCGATGATCGCGCGCGTCTGATCGAGCGTCATCGACGACGACAGCGCCACGACGTTGGTGCGCACGACCTCGCGCACGAACAGAATTTCGAGCGGATCGATCGAGTACTCGCGTGTCAGGTGGTAGCCGCGGCGGCTGACCTTCTCCGTGAGGATCGAGCGGCGCAGCGTCAGCACCGTGAACGCGTGGGCGATGGTCACCGCGACCATCAGCGGCAGCATCATGTTCAGGTCGTGCGTCAGCTCGATGGCGAACACGATGCCGGTGAACGGCGATCGCATCGTGCCACCGAGAATCGCGCCCATGCTCACGAGCGGCCAGAAGCCCGGCCCGAGAGCCGGCAGGAACGCGCCTTCGACGCCGCCGAGCGCGCCGCCCATCATCAGCAGCGGCGCCAGCACGCCGCCGGATGTTCCCGAGCCGAGCGCGAACGCCCAGATCGACGACTTCACGAGCAGGATGCCGAGCAGCGTGGTCCTCGGCACGTCGCCCTGCAGCAGCGCGCCAATCGTGTCGTAGCCGACGCCGAGCGCCTGCGGGAACAGCAATCCACCGAGACCGATGCCGAGGCCGCCGATGGCGGGCCACCACATCCAGTGAATCGGCATGTGTTTCTGGAAGAGATCCTCGGCCGCGTAGACGGCAAGCGTCATCAACGCGGAGAGCGCTCCGGCGCCGAGGCCGACGATCACGCAGCCGAGCAGGCCGCTCGGACCGATGAACAACGGATGCGCGGGCACGGGGAAGAGCGGGCCAAGCCCGATCAAGTAGCGCCGCGCGGCGGCGGCCGTGGCACTGGCCATCGCGACCGGCACGAAGCTGCGCGGCTTCCACTCGAAGAGCAGCAGTTCGACGGCGAGGAGTACCGACGCGAGCGGGGCGGCGAAGGTCGCGGACATTCCCGCCGCCGCGCCGGCGACGAGCAGCGTTTTGCGCTCGGCGCTCGACAGGTGCAGGAACTGCGCGATGAGCGATCCGAACGCGCCGCCGGTCATGATGATCGGTCCTTCGGCGCCGAACGGTCCGCCCGATCCGATCGAGATCGCCGAGGAGAGCGGCTTCAGCACGGCCAGCTTCGGCTCGACACGGCTGCCGTTGATGAGGATCGATTCGATCGCTTCGGGAATGCCGTGCCCGCGAATCCGCTCCGAACCGTAGCGGGCCATCAAGCCGATGATGAGGCCACCGACGATCGGAACGACGATCACCCATGGCCCGAGCGTGTGCATCGCCGGCGACGCCGGCGCGAAACTGAAGCGGTGGAAGAAGAAGACGTTGGTGAAGAACGCGATCAGAGCCAGGAGTGCGACCGCGACATACGCACTGATGATCCCGATTGGGATGGCCACGAGCGAGAGCAATAACACGCGGGCGTTGGCAGTGAAGTCGCCGAGCGCGTGCAGGGCGCTCTCGTCGTCCTGCGCCGCGCGCGCCCCGAGGTCGAACATCTATTCCGACTATATCAAGCGTGTACGGCGCGAACCGTAGGGTTAGGACTGTAGTACCGTCACCAAATGTCGCGTGAGGCGTTCATGGACGCGGCGCTCGACCAGGCGCGGCTCGGCCTTGCCGCGGGTGAAGTGCCGATCGGTGCAGTTCTCGTCATCGATGACGCGATCGTCGCGCGCGCCTACAACCAGCCGATCTCAGCGTGTGATCCGACCGCGCACGCCGAGGTGCTCGTGCTGCGCGAGGCTGCAAGGATCGTCGGCAACTACCGGCTGACCAACGCAGATGTGTACGTCACGCTCGAACCGTGCCTCATGTGCGTCGGCGCGCTCGTCCACGCGCGTGTGAGGAACGTCATCTACGGTGCCGCGGAGCCAAAGACCGGCGCGCTCGCTTCGACGGCGCGCGCGCTCGAGACGCCCGGCCTCAATCACCGGTTCGAGGTTGCCTGCGGCGTCCGGGAGGCCGAGGCGCGCGACCTCATCCAGGAGTTCTTCCGCGAAAAGCGCCGGGTATAATGTTGTGTTCGCCGCACGACCGTCGACCGGAGAGGTACCGAAGTGGTCGTAACGGGGGCGCCTCGAAAGCGTCTTGTCCCGTAAGGGGCACGTGGGTTCGAATCCCACCCTCTCCGCCAATCCCCCGATCATCGTTTTCAATAATTTAGCTGGCCATGTGGGTTCT